>JAFUDV010000021.1 GCA_017464245.1 Bacteroidales bacterium
CAAAGCAGTTTCATAGTGCGTCGATATCCACTTCTTCCACCTCACCCTGGGCGATGTTTTCCAGGCCGGACCGGATGGATCGCGTCATCTTCTCTGACGCGAGGATGGCTTGGGTTCCCTTGATGGAGTTATACTCATCCAGGGAGATCAGCACGGCTCCGGTGTTGCCACGATTGATGACAACGCTGTCTGAATCGTAGATGACGGCATCCAAATACCGCTTCATGTTGGTCCTGAAATCCGATACACTTGTAGCTTTCATTGGTTTGTACGCAATTATGTACATGCAAATATAACAAAGAATCATCTATCTGCAAAAAAAGGTTGTTGTTTTCAACCACAAATCGCAATAAGAAGGTTCTGCGCAGGACTTTAGGCATTCCCGCCAAAAATCACTATCTTCGTACTCCGTAACACACCCCGCCATGGAAACCAATCCTACCGTCGAAAAATACAAGGACGGCCTCACTGCCAATCTCATCGAGGCATGCACGGGCAGCGGCCTGCTGAAAGGGGCGCTGCTCGCCTCGCCGGACATCGACGAGGCCTGGCTGCGGCTCGCGCCGGCCTTCTACGGCGACGCCGTGCGGAACTTCAACGCCTATCCGGAGTACTGCCTGGCCTGCGCCGGGTATCTCGGGATGGCGATCGCCTGCCTCTGGGACAAGGATTGGTCGAAGTATCAGGAGTTTCCCTACTCCTTCTTCCAGGGCGCACGGGGCTTTGACGACATGGACGACCATATCACCGACAACATCCTCAATGACCGCAAGCACACCGTCCCGGCCATGCAGTCCTGTTCGGCCAATGCCTACCACTTCCTCATGCGGGAATGCACGGAGCCGGGGACGGCAGAGGCGTACCAGTTCTTCCTCGTGACCGTCGAGGTGATGTTCAAGGCCGGGGCGGCCATCGAACTGAACCGCCTCGGATACAGATACGAAAAAGTGAACCTGGTCAACTGACAGGCCGCCATCCATTTGACTGACAACCGATTTGCCATGGGCTTCAAGAAATTCATCGCATCCCTGAAACGGTTCGGTGACGGAATCTCCTCCGCCGCCGAAAGCGTGTTCGACGAGGTGGACAAGGCCTTCGACGGCCTGGACACGACCAAACTGACCCCCGGACAGGAAAAGGAAATCGAGAAAAAGCTGGAGGAGAAGGTCAATGAGGCCAGCGGGAAAGCCGACGAGGCCGCAAAGACGTACCTCGACGAAGTGAAGGACGGTTTCATCCTCCTGGAGCGGGACGATCCCGGGGAGAAGGCGGACGGAACGGATTGACCCGGAGGCCGGAGTTCATCCTCCGAAAATTTGGTTATTCCACAAAGAATCGTTATCTTTGCACCCGTGAACGAGATAGAGGACGGACGGTCCCCTATCTTTTGTTTTATGACAGGATAGATGAAAAAGGAAGAGATCATCCAGGCCGTGGAGACGGCCGTGCAGGAAAGAGGGTGCTTCATCGTGGAGGTCACGGTGAGCGCCGCGAACGACGTGGAAATCATCCTCGAGAAGGAGGACGGGATCGTGGACTGGGATGACTGCGCCGCCATCGACAAGGTCGTGCACGAAGCGTTCGACCAGGACGTGGAGGACTATTCCCTCACCGTCTCCTCCGCCGGACTGGACCGGCCCTTCAAGGTGCTCCGGCAGTACCTCAAGGCCGTCGGGACCAAGGTAGACGTGAAGTTCAAGGGCGGACGCCGGCTCGTCGCCACCCTCGCCGCCGCGGCGGAAGATTCCGTCACCCTGCGATATACGGCCCTGGAGGCCGTGGAAGGCAAGAAGAAGAAAGAGAAAGTGGAGCACGAGGACGTGTGCCCCCTCGCGGACATCAATTCCGTCACCCCGTACATCGATTTCAAATAATACGACATAACAACCATGGCAAAAGACAAAGAAAAGGAAATCACCTTGATCGACGCGTTCAAGGATTTCAAGGAAGAGAAGAGCATCGACCGTCCCGTCATGCTGGGCGTGCTCAAGGACGTGTTCCTCACCCAGCTCGCCAAGACCTACGGCAGCGCCGACAACTTCGACGTGATCATCAACGTGGACAAGGGCGACTGCGAGATCTACCAGAACTTCGAGGTCGTGGAAGAGGTCGAGAACCCCGCCACGGAGATCACCGTCGAGGAGATCGCCGCCGAGACCGGTGACGACGACTATGAGATCGGCGACACCTACACCCGCAAGCTCAGCCTCTCCTCCTTCGGCCGCCGCGGCATCCTGAACATCCGCCAGAACCTCCAGGGCCGCATCATGGACATCGAGAAGGCAAATGTCTTCAAGAAATACTCCGGCAAGGTGGGCGAGATCTTCACCGGCGAGGTGTATCAGACCTGGAAGAACGAGGTCCTCATCCTGGACGAGGAGGGCAACGAGCTCCGCATGCCCAAGAGCGAGCAGATCCCGGGCGAGCGCTTCAAGAAGAACGACACCATCCGCGCCATCATCAAGAGCGTGGAGATGAAGAACAACACCACCCCGTACATCGTCCTCTCCCGCACCACCGACACCTTCCTCGAGAAGCTGTTCGAGATGGAGGTTCCGGAGATCTACGACGGCCTGATCACCGTGAAGAAGGTCGTCCGTATCCCGGGCGAGCGCGCCAAGGTGGCCGTGGAGTCCTATGACGACCGCATCGACCCGATCGGCGCCTGCATCGGCGTCAAGGGTTCCCGCATCATGGGCATCGTCCGCGAGCTCCGCAACGAGAACATCGACGTGATCCAGTGGACCGCGAACACGCAGCTGATGATCACCCGCGCCCTCAACCCGGCCCGGATTTCCCGCATCGACCTGGGCGAAGGCCCCGAGGACAAGATCAAGGTGTTCATGCAGGCCGAGGAAGTGAAGAAGGGCATCGGCAAGGGCGGCTGCAACATCAAGCTCGCCGGCATGCTCGTCGGACGCGAGATCGAAGTCTGGCGCGAGCTTCCGCAGGACGAGGCCGAAGAGGAGGACGTCCTCCTGTCCGAGTTCACGGACGACATCGACCCGTGGATCATCGAGCGCCTGGAATCCATCGGCTGCGACACCGCGCGCAGCGTCCTCGCCCTGTCCCCGGCCGACATCGCCAGCCGCGCC
>JAFUDV010000022.1 GCA_017464245.1 Bacteroidales bacterium
ACCTCCTGCCCCTTGAGGCTGTTGGTATGGGCCCGGACAAAGGCGGCGCACTGCAACTCGGAAGCGGAGCAATCCTTCAAGGCCTTTCCGCTGCTGCCGGACTTGGTGCGGAGCAGCAGGTAATAGAACATGGTCGGCATCGCCACGTCGCTGCGGCCGCCGAAACTGATGGTCTTTGGGCTGACCGTATTGCCATAACCGTCGGTATACTTCTCGAAATACGTTCCGATCACCACATAGAGGGTATCGCTGCACACCTGATCGTCGACCCAGTCTTCCAGATTGTTCCAGCCGCCGTCACCGGTATTGAAACCGGAGGAAAGCTGCGGGGCGATGTTCGTAAAATAAAAGACATCCTGGTTGGTCGACTTGGAAGAGGTCCGTTCGGCGGAACCGAGCATGTGTCCCTTGTTGCAGCCGCCGCCGGTGGATTTGCTATTATACTGTATGCTAAGCGGGATGGAATTATCCTGGCGGTATTTTTCATTACGGCCACTGCTGCCAACGTACATGGCGTGACGCGGAGCCGCGACCCAGACCGGGCAGTGGTATTTCCCGCTGTATGCCACCGTGTAATTGCGGGCCGTCTTGCCAGTAGGTCCCTTCTCCCCGCCGGTACACATATGATAGGCGAAATACAGGTTGTCGTCCGAGGCGCTGACCATATAGTCCCCGCTTTTTTGGATATCCATCACCGGGAGCTCGTACCAGCCGGCCTGGTTGCCCTCGGAAGGTTTGTCTCCCTCCCGGGGCGTCGTAAACGAACGGACTGTACCATAGAACGTGCGGATGTCATCCCCGATCTGGACCATTACATAGGCCCGGTAATAATAGATTTTCCCATCACCCAGGCCGTCCAGGGCGGCCTCGAAGGAGCCGCTGGCTCCGGAAGGCGTCCGGGAAGCCTGCAGGGTTTCACCCAGATCCTGCGTCATGCCCCACTCGAATCCCGCCTCGCGGATCTCTCCGTTGACTCCTGTGTACGAGCCATGCAGCGTTGCCTCGGAGACGGTCAGTCCGTCGGCCGAGCCGGTCGAGACCGTGGCCTTCGGAGCTTCCTTGGGCTTGCCGGCCTGTGTCAGCTTGACGATAGAAGAAGCGCCGCCGGATTTGCCCGTTACCGTGATGATGCGTTCGGTTTCCTGCGGATTGGCACCCCAGGACATGGCGATGCCTTCGGTATCACCGCTGCCGGAAAGCTTGGAGAACTTCACATCGGAAGCATCTGCGGAAAGGGACCAGGAGCCATTGGCGAACACCTTGATGAACTGGCTGTCTTTTTCCCCGCCGACGGAAGTCTTGGGGATTTCGACACGGATGCTGCCGGTCGGATCGGCCGGGCCGTCACCGGAGCCACCGCATGCCACCAGCAGGAGCGACAGCAGGGGAAGGAGGTATTTCAGACGAAAGGTCATCAGTTTTCTGTTTGTTTGGTATCGGACAAAGATAACAATAATCGTGGGATTGTACTATCTTTGCCGCCGTGATCCAGGAAAAAACATACCACGATGTGACCGTAGGCGACGTCCTCGTCCGGCGCTCCACCCGTGCCCGGCGCGTATCGATCCGCGTCAGCGCCGCCAAAGGCATCGTCGTGACCGTTCCTTTCTGGGCTTCTTTTAAAAGCGGACTCGCTTTCCTCGCCCTCAACCGGGAATGGGTCATGGCCACCGTCCTCCGGCAGCAGAAGAAACTGGCCCAAAGCGATGCGGCCACCGGGATCGCCGGCCTGGACGAGGCTCAGCGTGCCGCCGAGGTGGAGCGGCTCCGTGCTGAAGCGAAAGCGTGGCTGCCCGGACGGCTCGGCGAACTGGCCCGGCGCTACGGATTCACCTACGGGAAGGTGTTCATCAAACACAACAAGTCCAACTGGGGCAGCTGCTCGGTCCGGGGCAACATCAACCTGAACCTCAACCTGATGAGAATTCCGGAAGATCTTCGGGACTATGTCATGCTCCATGAACTGGCCCACTTGCGCCATGCCAACCACGGCCCGCAGTTCCACGCCCTGCTCGACGCCCTCTGCACGGATTGCACCGGCCGGAGCGCCCGCGACCTGGAGAAAGACATCCGGAAATACCGGCTGATCTAGGCACGTTCCCGCCCCGGGCAACAAAAGTTGCTGTTTCTCTTTGTTTTCCCAAAAAATTATTTCTACCTTTGCACCGCTTTTTTCGCGACTGCGCGAAATCGGCACCTAAACACCTTACATATTAACCTCAAAATTTTTTGCATCATGGCTGAATACCTCATGCCGGAAAAGAAGCAAGAGATTTTCGCGAAGTACGGGAAGTCCAATACAGACACCGGTTCTCCTGAGAGTCAGGTTGCTTTATTCTCCTACCGTATCGCTCACCTCACCGAGCACGTGAAGCAGAACAAGAAAGACGTGGTTACCCGTCGTTCCCTGCTCCGCCTCGTGAGCAAAAGACGTCAGCTTCTGAACTACCTTCAGAAAGTGGACATCGAGAGATACAGGGCTATCGTCAAGGAGCTTGGTCTCCGCCGATAATCCTACCAGGATAGGAAAACAAAAGGTGAGGTCGTGCGCAAACGCAGATCTTCACCTTTTTTGTTTGCAAAACCACAGGCACGCGGAACGGTTCCGCGCCCCTTACATACAGACGCAATAATGAACGTAATCAAAAAGCAGATCAATCTTCCCGACGGACGGGTGATTGAAATCGAAACTGGCAAACTCGCCAAGCAGGCAGACGGATCGGCCGTCGTCAAGATGGGTGGCACCATGCTCCTCGCCACCGTAACATGCGCCAAGGAAGTCACCGAAGGTACCGACTTCCTCCCCCTCCAGGTAGACTACAAGGAGAAGTATTACGCCGCCGGGCGTTTCCCGGGCGGCTTCATGAAACGCGAAGGCAAGGCCTCCGATTATGAAATCCTCATCGCACGCCTCGTGGACCGTGCCCTCCGTCCCCTTTTCCCGGACGATTTCCACCTGGCCGTGTTCGTCAATATCTGGCTGATCTCCGCTGAGAAGGATATCCAGCCCGACGCCCTGGCCGGCCTCGCCGCCAGCGCCGCCCTCGCCGCCAGCGACCTGCCGTTCCTCGGCCCGATCTCCGAGGTCCGCGTCTGCCGCATCGACGGCCAGTTCGTCATCAACCCGACCTTCTCCGAGATGGAGCGCGCCGACCTCGAACTGATGGTCGCCGCCACCGAGGAGAACATCATGATGGTTGAAGGCGAAATGCAGGAAGTGACCGAAGACGTCATGCTCGAGGCCATCAAGTTCGCCCACGAGGAAATCAAGCGCCAGTGCCGTGTCCAGAAGGAACTCAACGAGGAGTGCGGCAAGACCGTCAAGCGTGACTACCCGCACGACGAAGAGGACGAAGACCTGCGCAAGGCCGTCCACGAGTTCTGCTATGACAAGTGCTATGCCCTTGCCAAGAGCGCCGCGCCGAAGCAGGAGCGTACCGAAGGCTTCGAGAAGATCAAGGCCGACTTCCTCGCCACTCTGTCCGAAGAGGACCAGGAGGCCAAGGCTGCCATGGTCGCCCGTTACTATGCCCATGAGGAGAAAGAAGCCATGCGCAACATGATCCTCGACGAAGGCGTCCGCCTGGACGGCCGTACCACCACCGAGGTCCGCCCGATCTGGTGCGAAGTCGACTGCCTGCCGTGCGCGCACGGTTCCGCCATCTTTACCCGTGGCGAGACCCAGTCCCTCGCTTCCGTCACCCTCGGCACCAAGCTCGACATGAAAGAGCGCGACGAGGTCCTGATCCAGGACGAGCAGCAGTTCGTGCTCCACTATAACTTCCCGCCGTTCTCCACCGGTGAGGCCAAGGCCCAGCGTGGCGTCGGCCGCCGCGAAGTCGGCCACGGCAACCTCGCCTGGCGCGCCCTCAAGGCCGTCATGCCGACCGCCCCGGAATTCCCGTACGCCTGCCGCGTCGTTTCCGATATCCTCGAGTCCAACGGTTCCTCCTCCCAGGCTTCCATCTGCGGCGGCTGCCTCGCCCTCATGGACGCGGGTGTGAAGATCCGCAAGCCGGTCGCCGGTGTGGCCATGGGCCTGATCACCGACGCCGAGCGCCCGAACGACCGTTACGCCATCCTGACCGACATCCTCGGTGACGAGGACCACCTCGGTGACATGGACTTCAAGGTCGCCGGTACCAAGGACGGTATCACCGCCACCCAGATGGACATCAAGGTCGACGGCCTCTCCTACGAGGTCCTCGAGAAAGCCCTCGAGCAGGCCCGCCAGGGTCGTCTCCACATCATGGGCGAAATGATGAAGACCATCAGCGAGCCGCGTGAGGATTACAAGCCGTTCGTGCCGCGCATCCAGTCCTTCGAGATCCCGAAGGAATTCATCGGAGCCGTCATCGGCAAGGGTGGTGAGACCATCCAGAAGATCCAGGCCGAGACCGGCGCCGTCATCAACATCGACGAGGTGGACGGCAAAGGTATCGTGGACATCGCGACCAACGATGCCGACGCCATGAAGAAGGCTTACGACTGGATCCAGCAGATCTGCGCCGTCCCTGAGGTCGGTGAGGTCTACCACGGCAAGGTCGTCAGCATCCTCGATTTCGGTGCCTTCATCGAGATCCTTCCGGGCAAGGAAGGCCTCCTGCATGTCTCCGAGATCGCCTGGAACAAGACCGAGAATGTCACCGACGTGCTGACCGAAGGCCAGGAAGTCGATGTCAAGCTCCTCGAGATCGATGAGAAGACCGGCAAGATGCGCCTGTCCATGCGTGCCCTGACCGAGAAGCCGGAAGGCTGGGTCGAGCCGAAGGCCCGTGGCCCGCGCCGCGAAGGCGGTGACCGGGGTCCGCGCCGTGAGGGCGGTGAGCGCCGCGAAGGTGGCGAGCGCCGTGGTGACCGTGGTCCGCGCCGTGAAGGTGAACGCCGCGAAGGTGGCGAGCGCCGCCAGGGTGGCGAAGGCCGCGCCCCGCGCCGTCCGTTCGGCCAGAAGCAGCGTCCGCAGGCTGAAGAGCCGCAGAACAACGAGCCCGAGATCTTCTAAAACCGGGTTCCGGTTTTAGAAGATCCGATATTCGTACACCCCTCCTAAATCCTCCCCTTCGGGGGAGGACTTTCTTTTTTAAATTTGATCGGGTTTTAGAAGATCCGATGCTCGTACACCCCTCCTAAATCCTCCCCTTCGGGGGAGGACTTTCTTTTTTAAATTTGATCGAGTTTTAGAAGATCCGATGTTCGTATATCCTTCTAAGTCCTCCCCTGTAGAAAGAGAGGACTTTTTTCGTCAAGTGCCCTTGCCGTCCCTGAAAATGGGACATCATGTCTTTTCCTGATTTAGGTTGACTTTTTTGGCGTATTAACCCTGCAGAAAGTTGACCTGGATTTAACTTATCGCTGATTTATGTTGACTTGTCGTCAATATCGCTGTTTTTTGTTGACTTATCCGGTCCTTATCGCGT
>JAFUDV010000023.1 GCA_017464245.1 Bacteroidales bacterium
CGTAGTTGTTCACGAGCTCGGCCTTGTTGGGGGCGTCGGAGTCGAAGTCCAGGAAACGGCCCAGCTGCGCCTTGATGCAGGCGACGTTGTGGTTCAGCGTCTCCTCGTCCAGGAGGTTCCGTTCGGCGGATTTCATGGACGGGTCGCCGATCATGCCGGTCGCACCGCCCACGAGGGCGAACGGCTTATGGCCGCAGCGCTGGAAATGCTTGAGGATCATCACGCTCACGAGATGTCCGATATGCAGGGAGTCGGCCGTGGGGTCGATGCCTACGTAGGCGGCCTGGGGGCCTTCCATGAGTTTCTCTTCCGTTCCAGGCATGATGTCCTGGATCATTCCTCTCCAAGTGAGTTCTTCAACAAAATTCTTCATCGTATGGTTGTTCTGTCTTATCCTGCAAAGATAAGGAAAAAACCGCCCTTATCCAAAGGACGGTTTCCGGATGGGCCTTATGCCAGTTCGATTCCCGCCGCGTGGCACTGCTTCCGCATCTCCTCCGGCCAGAGGGAGGACTGGATCTCGCCGATGTGCGCCTTCCGGAGGAGGTACATGCACAGCCGGGACTGGCCGATACCGCCGCCGATGGTCTGCGGGAGTTCTCCCGCGATGAGCCGGCGGTGGAAGTACAGGTCCTCCTTCCACTCCTGGCCGCGCTCTTTGAGCTGCCGCACCATCGCTTCCGGATTGACGCGGATGCCCATGGACGAAATCTCAAAGGCGCTCTCCAGCACGGGGTTCCACAGGAGGATGTCGCCGTTGAGGCCTTCGTAGCCGTCGCTGTTCGGGGTGCTCCAGTCATCGTAGTCCGCGGCGCGGCCGTCGTGGATGCTTCCGTCCGACAGTCTCCCGCCGATGCCGATGATGAAAACGGCCTTGTGCTCCTTCACAATGGCGTTTTCGCGCTCTTTCGGGCTGAGGTTCGGATACCGCTGCAGGAGCTCTTCGGAATGGATGAAGAAGATCTCGTCCGGAAGTGCTGGAACCAGCTGGGGGAATTCCACATAGAGTTTGTTCTCCGTCACCTTCACCGCCTCATAAATGCGGCGCACGGTGCGCTTGAGGAAGTCCAGGTTGCGGTCTTCCTCCCGGATGACCTTCTCCCAGTCCCACTGGTCCACATAGATGGAGTGGAGGTTGTCCAGGTCCTCGTCGGGACGCAGGGCGTTCATGTCGGTATAGATGCCGCGGCCGGGGGTGATGCCCAGCTCGCCGAGTTTCAGGCGTTTCCATTTGGCGAGGGAGTGCACGACCTCGGCCTGCTGCTCGTCCAGGCTGCGGACCGGGAACCGGACCGGGCGCTCGACGCCGTTCAGGTCGTCATTGATGCCCGTCCCGGACAGGACCGTCATCGGCGCCGTCACGCGCAGGAGCGCGAGCTGGGCGGAGAGGTTGTCCTGGAACATGTCCTTGACGGCCTTGATGGCCTTTTCCGTCTGCTCGACACCGCCGAGCAGGTTGCGGTAATCTTTGGGGAGATAGAGGGACATACGCGTTTCCGTTCGTTAATGGTGCAAAGTTAGGACGGTTGCAGGAATAATCCAAACCATCGGCCGTTGTGTTTTTCCCGGGGATTGCGTAAATTTGCAGACTGGAAACAACTTTAAACACCGATAAAATGAGAAAGTACATTGTTGCAGGCAACTGGAAGATGAACACCACAGTTCCTGAGGGCGTCGAACTCGCCAAGGCCGTCGTGGAAAAGGGGAAGGACCTTCCCGCCAACGTTGAACTCGTCGTGGCTCCGCCGTTCACGCACCTCGCCCCTGTCGCCGACGTCCTGAAGGGTTCCAAGGTCGCCCTCTCCGCGCAGAACTGCGCCGACCACGAGAAGGGTGCCTACACTGGCGAAGTCGCCGTGAACATGCTCACCTCCCTGGGCTGCCAGTACACCATCCTCGGTCACTCCGAGCGCCGTCAGTACTACGGCGAGACCGACGAGAAGCTCGTCGTCAAGACGAAGCTCGCCCTCGAGGCCGGCCTGAAGGTCATCCTCTGCGTCGGCGAGAACCTCGACGAGCGCGAGGCCGGCAAGCACTTCGACGTGGTCACGGAACAGACCAAGGCGGTCCTGTACAACTTCACTGCCGAGGACCTGAAGAATGTCGTGATCGCCTACGAGCCCGTCTGGGCCATCGGTACCGGCAAGACCGCGACCGCCGGGCAGGCCGAGGAGATCCACGCCTGCATCCGCAACGTCATCGCCGGGAAGTTCGGCCTGGAGGTCGCCGAGGACATGACCATCCTGTACGGCGGTTCCTGCAAGCCGTCCAATGCGAAGGAACTCTTCGCGCAGAAGGATATCGACGGAGGCCTGATCGGCGGCGCCGCCCTGAAGGCCGACGACTTCGTCCAGATCGCCCTGAGCTTCTAATTCAGGATCTTTACCACCGCACCGGTCTTGTCGGAGGCGTTCCAAAGCCAGACAAGGCCGGTGCTTTCATATTTTTCCACCTCGAAGGTGAGGCCGGTGGTGGTCTTGACGGAACTGCCGGAGGTCCATTGGACATCGGCCTTGACCTGCTGTCCTTCGCCGGTAGGGAGCTGGTCGCAGGTGATGACGAAGAAACTGGTCATGTCGTCGTTGCCGGCGCGGAACTGGCGCAGGGAACGGTTGAAGGAGAGCTGGGTGCTGCCCTCGGTATAGGTAAAGACGCTCTTCCCCTTGACCTTGAGGCCCACCTCGGTCATGCCCGACAGTTCCGGGTCGATCTTGTTCTTGGATTCGCAGCCGGAGAGCAGCAGGAGCAGGCCCAGCAGGGCAAGCGCTTTCCTTGACATTCTGAACGGAGTGGAAGAGTCTGTCATTTCACGATGATTTTCTTGGTGATGACCTCGGTGCTGCCGCCGGTGTGGATGACGGCCTTGAGTTCGCCGGAACGGGCGATGTGCCAGTAGCCGTCGGGGCCGGGGGTAATGGCCTGTCCGTCGAAGTACCAGGAGACGGCATCGGCATCCGGAGCGTTGTACACGCGGAGCGGGATGGGGGTGTCAGGGGCGAAGGTGCCGCCGGCGCCGCGCTCCACGTCCTTCAGGTAGATGTAGGGCCAGCTGCCGGCCTTCTTGTCGGACTTGGTGGTGAAGGAGGCGGTACCGTTCACGGGACCGGGGATCGTGCCCCGGCGGCAAAGGATCTGGACCTTGTAGGCCGTCGTGGGTTTGAGCCCCTCGAGGACACAGGCGTAGCGGCCGGTCTCGTAGGGACGGACCTCCACTTCGGTGAGACGGGTGTCGTCGGCCAGCCCCCAGCGGACGAGGCTGTTGCCTGTAAAGGTGGGATCCACGGCACTCCACTGGATGATGGTGGCGTCCTGGAAGACGGCCTGCCTGTCCACTTTCACGGCCGGAGCCTTCTCGTCCAGGTCGTCGAAGGCGACGAAGGTGACGCTTCCGTCGGCATTCAGGCGGATGTCGGCGAGTCCCAGGGGAGAATCGGCCCCGCTCCAGAACCGGAAGGCGGGATCGGTGTCGCAGGTGAGGATGTTCACGTCCCCGAAGGGCCAGAAGGCGTGGGATGCGAGGGTGTGGATGGCGTCGTAGTTCCGGTTCTTGACGGCCGCCTGGTAGCTGGCGCGGGCGCCCGGGTCCGCCTCGATGAGGTCTACGCACTGGTGCTCCGGGCGGGCGTTGACCTCGTTCAGCGTCCAGCGTTCCAGGGCCGACACCACCTTGGAGGCCGACGTGGATTCGCCGGCAGGACGTTCCGACAGGTCGATGTGGTACACCAGGAGGCCGCTCCCGCCGATGAAGGCGTCCCAGCCTGCCGCCCGGCGGCATTCGAGGAGATAGACCTCGTCCTCGTCGTCCGTCGTGAGATAGAGGAAGTCGTTGTTTTCCTGGACGGGATGGAGCGTGTGCGTCCCTGCGGTCAGGGGTTTACCTTCGCCCATGCCGAAGTACCAGCGTTCCACGACGCTGTAGTTCGGGGGCGTGCGGCCCCGGTCGTTGTGGTTGCCGGCGTCCATCAGGTCGATGTAGTTCCACATCGCTTCCGAATAGCCGCCGCTGCCCTCGCTGTCGGTGTCGTAGAGGTCGGGAATGCCGAAGGTGTGCGTGTATTCATGGCAGAACGTGCCGATGGAGGCGAGCGTAGTGAAAGTCGTGTAGTTGTCGTCGAGCATCAGCTCCGAGGTGCAGGCGTAGTTGTTCACGAGCACGCCGTCCCGGGTGTAGGTGATGCCGGCGCCGTCCTGGACATACCACATGTGGGGCCAGAGGTAGTTCGCTCCGGCACCCTCTGCCTCGTTCGGGCCGGCATAGAAGACGAAGACGTTGTCCACTTCGCCGTCGCCGTCGTTGTCATAGATGGACAGGTCCCAGTCCGGTCCCAGCTGCGAAACGGCGTCGATGATGAGCCGGGCGGCGTTCTGGTCTTCGTCATCGTCGTTGTTGGTGCCGTAATAGGCGTATCCCTGGGGCAGGGTGACGACGGGGGTGATGTCGAACTTGAACGCGCAGGCGTCCTTCCACTGGTCCCGGAAATAGGAGATGGCGGTGGTGGATTCGGCGCCGTTCACCATCCGGTCGAACTGTTCGGGCGTATAGGTGAAGGACAGGTCCTGGAACTGGGCGAGGATGATGAGCCCGTGGCGGAGCGGCCGGGCATTCCCTTCCGTCAGGAAGCTCCGGGTCCGGGCCCTTTCCCGGGCCTGTACGGGTGCCAGGCGTTCCAGGCGGCGGCTCCGTTTCCGGCCCAGCAGGTCCCAGGGGATGTTCCGGCTGGCGGCGACGACTTCGCCGGGGGCATCGGCCGATCCGGCATGCACGCCCGTGTTCAGGCGTTTGCCGTAAAAGTCGAAGCGGGCGTAACACCACCAGCCGTCCGTGTCCTGGGTGAGGACGCAGCCGTCGGCGGTCGTGACCAGGTGCCCGTGTTCGTCGCCCGAGAGGAAAGCCGCGACGGTGGAGCCGTCGGGCTGGGTCAGGTTCACGAGCCCCTTCCGGGCAGGGGAGGCCTGGACGAGAAGAGTGCAGGCGAACAGTATATATATGACAAGCGGCCAGCGCCGCAAAGAGCCGGGTTCAGGTTTCATACAACACAAATGACGGCATTTTTTTGCGCATTCGCAAGGGTACATGCAAAAAACCGGCCCCACTTGCGTGAAACCGATTCTTTGACGTGTACTAAAACCTAAACCTGTCTTTAAGATGCAAGTCCCAGGGGCTTTGTTGCACGGAATATGAAAAAAATCGAAAAAAATAAGCGGCTGCCGGGGCAGTCGCTCGTTTCGGATGAAAACCGCTTATTTCGCGGCCTCGACGGAAACCTTGCGGAACTCCTTGAGGTCCTTCATCAGGTTGAGGGCGGCCTTGCGGGCACGGGCGCCGGCGGCCTTGTTTCCCTTCACAATCTGCGCCTCGGCGTTCTTGGCGAACTCGGCGGCTTCCGCGTTGATCTTTTCAACAAGCTCTTTCATGGTGATAGAATATTAATTGTTCGTTAAACGTTAATTATCACAACTTTGGCGCAAGATAGCAATAAAAACGCAAATAATCCAAAAAAAAACCAAAAAAATTACTCCACCGGATTTGCCGGCGGATTTTCCGGTTCTTTGGGTGCCGCTTTGGGCTTGCTGTTCAGTACATTCATGGCTCTGGCGGGGCCTATGGTGGAAAAATCCTTGACCCCTTGGATCACGCGGGCGGCGATTTCGGGCATCTCGGCCATTTCCTCATCGGAGAGGGCCCCTAGGACGAAGTCTATCTGACCCCCGCGCGAGAACCCGTTGCCGATGCCCACACGGATCCGGGACCAGTTGTCGGACTCGAGGGTCCAGATGATGTTCTCCAGGCCGTTGTGGCCGCCGTCGCTGCCCCGCTGACGCATCCGGGTGGTGCCGAAGGGGAGGTTCAGGTCGTCACAGATGACGATGAGGTTCTCCAGGGGAAGGTTCAGGCGCTGCAGCCAGTAGCGGACGGCGTTCCCGCTGAGGTTCATGTAGGTGGAGGGCTTCAGCAGGGTGAAGTGCCGGCCCTTGAACGAGACCTCGGCGACGGCGCCGTAACGTTCCACGGAAAAAACGACATTGGATGCCTGGGCCCAGGCATTCAATATCATAAATCCCATGTTGTGGCGGGTCCGGGCGTATTCCGCGCCGATGTTCCCCAGCCCTACAACGAGGTATTCCGCCATTATTTCGCGGCCTTCGCGGCCTCGGCAGCGGCCTGCTGCATCGCACGGGTGGCGGTGACGCGGCAGATGATGGTGTTCTTGTCGGACACGATCTGGAGACCCTCATACTTGAGGTCGCCGGCGGTCATGCGCTTGTCGATGTCGAGCGGGGTGACATCCACGTCGAGCTGGTCGGGGAGGTCCTTCATGAGGGCCTTGACCTTCAGGGAGCGGGAGAGCTGGGTGAACTTGCCACCGGCCTGGACGCCCACCGGGTGACCGTAGATGTTCAGGGGAACGCTGATCACGATCGGCTTCTCCTCGTTCACGGCGAGGAAGTCCACGTGGAGGCAGTTGTCATCCACCGGGTGCCACTGATACTCGTGGGCGACAGCGGTGTACACCTTGCCGTCGAGGTTCAGGTCCACGATGAAGGAAGCGGGAGTGTGGGTGAGACCCTGGAGCTCCTTCTCCACCACGGTGAAGAGGATGTTGTCGACACCGGCGCCGTACAGGTTGCAGGGAACGAGGCCCTGGCGGCGGAATGCCTTGATCACGGCCTTGTTGCCTTTCTGGCGGATCTGGCCGTTAAGCTGGAAATGCTTCATTGTTTTTTGTTTTAAAAATGTGTTACTCAGTCTGATTTTTCACAGACCCCATTGCACCAAAAAGCCTTGCGCTTTTTTAAGCGCGCAAAGATAAGGCTTTTTTCCGGAATTCCAAAGGATTCCCGCAGCTAAATGACGCTAGACCAGGCCCTGGTCCACCATGGCGTCCGCCACCTTGATGAATCCGGCGATGTTCGCGCCCTTCACGTAGTTCACCGTCCCGTCTTCGGCCGTCCCGTACTTCAGGCAGGCGGCGTGGATGTCGGACATGATGCGGCGGAGCTGGGCGTCCACTTCCTCGGCGGTCCACTTCTGGCGGATGGAATTCTGCGTCATCTCCAGGCCGGAGGTGGCCACGCCGCCCGCGTTCGACGCCTTGCCGGGGGCGTACAGCAGCCCGTTGCCCTGGAAGATGCGGATGGCCTCCGGGGTGGAGGGCATGTTGGCGCCTTCCGCGACGCAGCGGCAGCCGCCGGCGACGAGGTGTTCCGCATCCTCTTTCCCGATTTCGTTCTGCGTGGCGCAGGGAAGGGCGATGTCGCAGGGGATCTTCCACGGGCGCTCGTCCGGATAGTAGGTGGCGGAAGGGAAGCGGTCGGCATACTCCCTGATGCGGCCGCGGCGGTAGTTCTTGAGCTCGAAGACGAACTGCATCTTCTCCTCGTCCAGGCCGTCCGGGTCATGGATGAAGCCGTTGGAGTCGGACAGGGTGACGACCTTGGCGCCGAGGCGCATGGCCTTCTGGGCGGCGTACTGGGCCACGTTGCCGGACCCGGATACGAGGACGGTCTTGCCCTCGAAGCTTTCGCCGCGGGTGGCGAGCATCTGCTCGGTGAAATAGCACAGGCCGTAGCCGGTGGCCTCCGGGCGCAGGCGGGATCCGCCCCAGCCGAGGCCCTTGCCGGTAAGGGTGCCGGTGAATTCGTCCCGAAGCCGCTTATATTGGCCGAACAGGTAGCCGATCTCCCGGCCACCTACGCCGATGTCGCCGGCGGGGACGTCGGTGTCCTGGCCGATGTGGCGCTGGAGTTCCGTCATGAAGCTTTGGCAGAAACGCATCACCTCCGCGTCGGAACGGCCCTTGGGGTTGAAGTCCGAGCCGCCCTTCGCCCCGCCCATGGGGAGGGTGGTGAGGCTGTTCTTGAAGGTCTGCTCGAAGGCGAGGACCTTCATGATGGAGAGGTTGACGCTCTCGTGGAAGCGGATGCCGCCCTTGTAGGGGCCGATGGCGCTGTTCATCTGCACGCGGTACCCGCGGTTGATGTGGATGCCGCCGCGGTCGTCCGTCCAGGGGACACGGAACATGACGACCCGCTCGGGTTCCACCATCCTTTCCAGGATCTTGAGATCCATCAGGTGGGGATAGGCGGTGACATAGGAGGCCACGCTTTCCACCACTTCGCGGACGGCCTGGTGGAATTCCTTCTCGCCCGGGTTGCGCGCAATGACGCCGGCCATGAACCCGTCGATGTAGTTCTGGGTAAACTTGTCCATTTTACATACACTTGAAAACTAACCGGGAACAAACATAATTAAAAATTTTAATATATACAAGGAGGTGCCTGGTTTTCTTCCGTATTTGATGAATAATGCTTACTTTTGCCAAAACACGGCACAATGGTATCTGAACTCATCGACAAATACATCTGGCTGGTCCAGACGCTTATCGACGCCGGTCCGCGCGGTCTTTCCCTTCCGGAGATCTCCGCGCGCTGGTGCGCCCGCTACGGCGGGTCGGATTATCCGCGCCGTTCGTTCAACAACCACCGGGAGGCCGTGGCGGAGATCTTCGGGATCGACATCGCCTGCAACCGGGCGACGAACCGGTATTACATCGACGAGGGGGAGAGCGC
The DNA here is from genome assembly GCA_017464245.1 of Bacteroidales bacterium. GTDB lineage: Bacteria > Bacteroidota > Bacteroidia > Bacteroidales > UBA932 > Cryptobacteroides. The sequence continues at coordinate 8,572 of JAFUDV010000023.1, forward strand.
CGTGGACGGGCGCGAGTCCGTGAACTGGCTGGTGAACACTTTCACGGTGAACAATCTCCTCACCCTGGGGAAGGAACGGCTCTCCGACCGCGTGTCCGTGGAGGACATCCCTTCGGGGCAGAAGTATCTCACCACCGTCATGCAGGCGATGCTGGACGACCGGAAGATGGTCCTCCGCTACCGCCGCTACATGGGCGAGCCGGAGGTCCGGCACATTCACCCGTACGCCGTGAAGGAGTTCGCCAAGCGGTGGTACGTCGTCGCCTTCAGCGAGGAGGCCGGTTCCATCCGCGTGTATGCGATGGACCGGATCCTGTCCCTGGAGGCGGGGGAGGAAAAGTTCCGGATGCCGTCGGGGTTCCGGGTGGACACCTTCTTCGAGGACAGCTACGGAATCTACCCGCCGGAAGGGGAGCCGCCGGTACTCGTGAGGCTCCGGACGACGGCGCGCGAAGCCGCCTATCTCAGGGACCTGCCGCTCCATCCGAGCCAGACGTTCCTGGGGGAGGATTCCGAGGGGCGGAGCCTCTTCGCGCTCCGGGTCATCCCCAATCCGAACCTCGTCATGGAACTCTGCCGGCACGGGAACCGGCTGGAAGTGCTGGAACCGGAGCCGCTTCGGGCTCAGGTTGTTCAAGAGCTTCGTAATGCGTTGGAAATGTATGAATAAAACAAATATGTTTAATATGAGAACAAAAATGTTAACCATCGCGATGGCCGCCTTTTCGGTCCTCGCGTGCAAGCAAGAAGAGATGAAACCGCAACAAGGCTACATCGGACCTTCCGACATCCAGGTCCAGGACGGACGGATGACTCCCGAAGTGCTCCTTTCCCTGGGCCGGCTCTCCGACCCGCAGCTCTCTCCCGACGGAAAGACCATCCTCTACGGGGTGAGCTACACCAGCATCGCGGACAACCGCAGCGTCCGTAACCTGTTCATCATCCCCGTGGGCGGCGGCGATGCGACGCAGCTTACCATGGACGGAAAGAGCCTCTCGAACGCCCGGTGGTCGCCGGAGGGGGATGCCGTCTATTTCATCCAGGGCGGCCAGGTCTGGAAGGCTGCCTACAAGGCCGGAAAACTGGGCGCCCGCACCCAGGTCACGGACGTCCCGAAGGGGGTCGATGAGTTCGCCCTCTCCCCGGACGGGGCACAGATCATGTTCGTGAGCAGCGTCCACAGCGCCGTCGAGCGCCCCGCGGACACGGACCCGATGCTGGACAAGGCCGACGCCTATGCGACCGAGGACCTGATGTACCGGCACTGGGACCATTGGGTGGAGGATATCAACCATACCTTCGTCGCCCCGCTCGCGAACGGCGTCATCACCGAGGGCCTGGACATCCTGGGCGGCCCCGACGTGCAGTTCCAGCTCCCGAACGGCCCTTATGGCGGCATCGAGAACCTCTGCTGGAGTCCGGACGGCCGTTACATCGCCTATTCCTGCAAGAAGAAGGCGGGGAAGGAATATGCCTTCTCCACCGATACCGAGATATACATCTACTGCATCCTCACCGGGGAGACCACGGTCATCCCCATGGGCGGCGGCTACGACACCGTCCCGGTCTGGAGTCCCGACGGCAGCAAGATCGCCTGGCTGTCCATGGAGCGCGACGGCTACGAGGCCGACAAGGTGCGCCTTATGGTGGCCGATGTCCTCTATGAGCCGGAAGGGGAGGGCCAGGCGGCGAATCCTTCCATCGACAACATTGTGGACCTGACCGCGGACTTCGCCTACAACGCCGACGGCCCTGTCTGGGCGGCCGATGGCAAGTCCCTGTACTTCAATTCCCTCGTGGAGGGCGTCCAGGGCATCTTTAACGTTATCTGTGACCCCGAACCGGTCTTCTTCCGCCTGACTTCCCCGAATCTCTGGTTCGACTTCGGATCCCCGTTCGCCGTGCTGCAGGACGGAACCCTCCTCACGACCTACTGCTCCATGGACTTCCCGACCGAACTGGTCAGCGTCAATGACAACTCCGTCACCCAGCTCACCTTCGAGAACGCGCACATCCTGGACCAGCTGGACAAGCACGAGACCGAGGCCCGGATGGTCCCGACCGCCGACGGCGGAAAGATGCTCACCTGGGTCCTGTACCCGCCGCAGTTCGACCGCACCAAGGAGTATCCCGCCATCGAGATCTGCCTGGGTGGCCCGCAGGGCACGCTGTCGCAGGGCTGGTCCTACCGCTGGAACTATTGCCTGATGGCCCACCAGGGCTTCGTCGTCGTTCTCCCGAACCGCCACGGCACGACCGCTTTCGGTCAGCCCTGGTGCGAGCAGATCTCGGGCGACTACATCGGCCTGAACATGCAGGACTACCTGGCTGCCGGCCGGATGATCAAGGTGGAACCCTATGTCGGGAAACTGGCGGCCTGCGGCGCTTCCTACGGCGGCTACAGCGTTTATTACCTGGCCGGTATCCACGGTGACCTCTACGACTGCTTCATCGCCCATGCGGGCATTTTCAACGAGGAGCACATGTACATGACCACCGAGGAGATGTGGTTCCCGAACTGGGACAACGGCGGCATCCCGCACGAGTACGCTTATGAGGCGGGCCAGACGGGCGCTGCCGGCGACGGCATCACCTTCGGCGGCCTCCAGCAGGCCGGTTCACCCTGGTCCAACGCTCCCAAGGCCGTGCGCCACTATGCGAACTCCCCGCACAAGCTGGTGAAGAACTGGCACACCCCGATCCTGTGCATCCACGGCGGCATGGACTTCCGCGTCCCTTACGACGAGGGCATGGCCGCTTTCAACGCCGCGCAGATGATGGGCGTCCCGTCCAAGCTGATCGTCTTCCCCGGCGAAAACCACTGGATCCTCCAGCCGCAGAACGCCCTCTACTGGCACCGCAGCTACTTCGACTGGCTGAACCGCTGGCTGGTGGAAGCTAACTGATCTGGGAATAATCCTTCCGGACGTATTTGTCCTTGCGAAGCTCGGCCGCCAACGAGGTGTTGCCGGGCTTTTCCAATGCCGGGTCCTGCTCCAGGACGTGCTCCGCATAGAGGCGGGCGTCGGAGAGGATAAGCCCGTCCCGGGCGAGGGAGGCGATGTTCAGGGAGATGGGGAGGCCGGACTGCTGCGTGCCTTCCAGGTCGCCGGGGCCGCGCATCTTCATGTCTTCCTCGGCGATCTCGAAGCCGTTCTCGGTGGCGCACATGAGGTCCAGCCGTTTCTGCGACTCCTTGGAGACCTTGTAGCCCTTCATGAGGATGCAGAAGGAGCGCTCGGCGCCCCGGCCCACCCGGCCGCGCAGCTGGTGCAGCTGGCTCAGGCCGAACCGTTCCGCGCTCTCGATGACCATCACCGAGGCGTTGGGAACGTCCACGCCCACCTCGATGACGGTGGTGGAAACGAGGATGTTCGCCCTCCCGGCGACGAAGGCGCCCATGTGGAAGGCTTTCTCCTCCGCCGACTGCTGTCCGTGGACGATGGCCACGTGGTACTGCGGCTCCGGGAACTGCTTGATGACCTCCTCGTAGCCCAGTTCCAGGTTCTTGTAGTCCACCTTCTCGCTCTCGAAGATGAGCGGATAGACGATGAAGGCCTGGCGCCCCTTCGCGATCTCGTCGCGGATGAAGTTGTACATGGCGATGCGCTTGTTCTCGCCCACGCACAGGGTCTGGACCGGCTTCCGGCCCGGGGGCATCTCGTCGATGACGGAGACGTCCAGGTCGCCGTACAGGGTCATCGCCAGGGTGCGGGGGATCGGGGTGGCCGTCATCACGAGCACGTGCGGCGGAATGCCGCCGGCGCCTTTCGCCCAGAGCCGTGCCCGCTGGTCCACGCCGAAGCGGTGCTGCTCGTCCACGATGGCCAGGCCGAGCGACTTGAACACCACCGTGTCCTCGATGAGGGCGTGGGTCCCCACGATCAGGCCGATGCTGCCGTCCTCCAGTCCCGCGTGGATTTCCCGCCGCGCCGCCGTTCCGGTGGATCCGGTAAGGAGGGCGGCCTTGACGCCGGTGGGAGCAAGATACTTGGAGATGTTGTTGAAGTGCTGGTGTGCAAGTACCTCTGTAGGAGCCATCAGGCATGCCTGATATCCGTTCCCGACGGCGATGAGGGAGGACAGCACGGCGACCATCGTCTTGCCGCTGCCCACGTCTCCCTGCAGGAGCCGGTTCATCTGGTGCCCGCTCCTCAGGTCCTCCCGGATTTCCCTGATCACCCGCTTCTGCGCTCCGGTGAGGTCGTAGGGGAGCGACTCGTAGCAGCGGTTGAACGCCTCGCCTACCCGGGGCATCGGCAGGCCCACGGCGCTCCGGCTGCGGACGTACTTCTGCTTCAGGAGGGAGAGCTGGAGGAGGAAGAGTTCCTCGAACTTGAGCCGGTAGGTGGCTTTCGCGAGGGCGTTCTGGTCGGCCGGGAAATGGATCTGCCGCAGGGCGAAGCTCAGCGGGACCAGCCCTTTTTCCTGCAGGATGTAGTCCGGAAGCGGGTCCTCCAGCGTGGGAAGGACCAGTTCCAGGGCGGCCGACATGAGCCGCAGCATCACCTTGCCGGTGATTCCGCCCGTCTTGAGCTTCTCCGTGGAGGGGTAGATGCCGGTCAGGACGCCGGCCTGGGCCGATTCGGGCGCGTCGAATTCGGGATGCACCATGTTGATGCGCCCGTTGAAAGTCTGGGGCTTCCCGAAAAAGAGGAAGGTCTTTCCGGGAACGAGGCGCGCATGCATCCATTTCACGCCCTTGAAGAACACGACCTCCATCTCTCCGGTATCGTCGCCGATGATCACGGAAAGCCGGTTGGCCAGGTTGTACCGGACCTGCTCCGAGGTGATCTCGGCCCCGTTCTTTGCGAAAAGACGCACTTTCAGGACCGTCCCCACGACCTGGATGTAGGCCTGGTCGGGATGGATGTCCGCGATTTTCTGGACGGTGCTGCGGTCGATGTAGCGGAAGGGATACAGGTGCAGGAGGTCGCCCACGGTGGCCACTTCCAGTTCGCTTCTGAGGAGCGCGGCCCGCTTGGGCCCCACCCCGGGAAGGTACTGCACATCCGTATCCATCGCCTTGCTCATAGCGCAAAAATAATAAATCTTTCTTAACTTTGCATCCGTATGGAAAAGATGGTGGTGGACAACGACTCGTTCTTCGCCGACGTCCTGGCCGTGCTGGCCGAGGGACGCCGGGCGACGATTCCCGTCAAGGGATACAGCATGCTGCCGTTCATCCGCGGCGGCAAGGACCTCGTGGTCCTCGAGAAGGCGGGGGAAGACCTGAAGGCCGACGACATCGTCCTGTTCCACGTGGGCCCTGCGGACGGCGGCCGGTACGTGATGCACCGGATCCTCGCCATCGACGGGGATGCCGTGGACATCATGGGCGACGGCGTGCCCAGGAACCACGAACACGTGCACCGGCGGCAGATCCTCGCGAAGGCGGTGGAGATCCTCCGCGGCGGCACGCGTCCCGTGGACCCTTATTCCCCGGGAGAACTCCGCAAGGTACACTTTTGGCAGGGAATCCTCCCGCTGCGGCGGTATCTGCTCTTCATCTACCGCCACCTGCCCTGGAACCGAAGTTGGATCAAGGAAAACGTAAACATATGAAAATCAAGGAAGGATTCGTCCTCCGGTCCATTTGTGGCCAGCATGTCGTCTCCGGCGAGGGGTCGGCCAACGTCAATTTCTCCAAGCTGGTGAGCCTCAACGACTCGGCCGCCTACCTGTTCAAGGCGGTGCAGGGGAAGGAATTCACCCCGGAATCCCTGGCGGCGCTGCTGCTGGAGGAGTATGAGGTGGACGAGGCGACGGCCCTCAAGGACGCAACCACCCTATGCGCGTCGTGGAAGGAAATCGGGATCGTCGACGAGTAGAAGACCAGTTCTTCGCGCTCCTGCGGTCCGGGCTCTGGAACGAGGTCCCGGACAGGACGCTCTTTGCCGGCGGGACCGATTGGGAGGCCCTCTACAACCTCGCTTTCCGGCAGACGGTCACCGGGATCGTGACCGACGGCATCGACCGGCTGCCCAAGGATTGCCTGCCTCCCGAACCCGAGCGGCTGGACCCTTTCCTCGGCGACATGATGGCGACCGCCCGGCGGAACGCGAAGCTGGATGCTTTCATTCCGAAGGTGTTCGACGCGCTCCAGGGCATCCCTGTCCTGCTCGTGAAGGGACAGTCCCTGGCGCAGGATTATCCGGATCCCGCCCGTCGGCAGCCCGGGGACATCGACCTGCTTCTCCCGCCTTCCTCCTACGGGGCGGCCCGGGAAGTCCTCCTGCCCAAGGCGACGCGGGTGGAGGAGGAGGTCCCCGAGATCCTGCATCAGGGAATGTATTACGGCAGCATCGAGGTGGAAGTCCACGGCAGCATCAGTACGCTGATGTCCAGGAAATTGGACCGTCAGCTTGCAGCGATGCTTGAGCAGCAGTTCGACGGCCGGCCGCATCCGTCCGTGACCCTCGGCGGAGCCCCGGTTCCGGTCCCGGAGGCAAATTTCAACGCCATCTATGTCTTCGTCCATTTCCTGCAGCATTACTGGTCCGGAGGGGTTGGCCTCCGCCAGCTCATGGACTGGATGACCTTCGTTTCGGTTCATAAGCGCGATATTCATCCAATACTTCTGGAGACCGACCTGGACAGGTTGAGAATCAAGCATTTGTGGGAGGTTTTCACCGGCTTTGCGCAGGAGTATTTGGGCTGCCCGGCGGAGAAGCTTCCGCTTGCGGCCGCACCCGACTCCCGGAAGGACGCCCGCATCTGGCGGTACATCCGGGAATCCGGCAACTTCGGCAAGAACCAGGACCGCAGCCGGGGCGAGGAACCCTGGCTGGTCCGGAAGGTCCACTCTTTCTGGCGGCTGGTCATCTGCGACCGGCTGCGCCATTTCCGTACTTTCCCGAAGGAGTCCCTGCGCTTTTTCGCCGGGGCCTTCGGCTATGGACTCCAAAGACTCTCGGACGGCGAATGAAGACGATCCTGAAATACGTGCGCTGGCTCTGGGCGCATTCGGTGGGGGCGCGCGGGGCCGTGCTCCTGAACATCCTGCTCGGTTCGCTGAACGTTGGGCTCAACCTGTATTTCATCTACCTGTGCAAGTACCTGGTGGACATCGCGACGGGGGTCCGGCCGGGCAGCCTGGGGCTGTACACGGGTATCGTCCTCGCCGTGATCGTCCTGAGGCTCGCCGTCTCCGCCGTCAACGTACGCGTGGAGAACCTCACGACCTCCAAAATGGGATTCATCATCCGGAAAGGCCTCTACTCCAACCTTTTACAGGCTGAATGGCTGGGCAAGGAGCGGCGCCATTCCGGGGATACGGTGAACCGGCTGGAAACGGACGTGAGCACCGTGACCGGTGTGATCTGTTCCGATGTCCCGCAGATTTTCACGACCCTGGTTCAACTCGTCGCGGCCATCGTCTTCCTGTGCACGATGGAGTGGCGGCTCGCCCTCCTGCTCGTGGTGGTGACGCCCCTTTTCGTGGTGTTCAGCAAAGTGTTCTTCCGTCGCCTCCGGGAAATGACGCGGGGGATCCGCGAGACCGAGAGCGAAGTCCAGAGCCATCTCCAGGAGAGCCTCCAGCACCGGATGGTAATCCAGTCCATGGAGAACGAAGGCCGGATGGAAGGCCGCCTGGACGACCTCCAGGACCGGGAGTACGGCCAGATCCGCGAACGCACCCGTTTCAACATCTTTGCCCGGACGATGGTGAGCGCCGCTTTCTCGTTCGGATACATCGCCGCCTTCCTCTGGGGTGTGTACGGCCTTTCCCGGGGTTCCATCACGTTCGGCATGATGACGGCTTTCCTGCAGCTGGTGGGGCAGATCCAGCGTCCGGTCGTGAACCTGACCCGGCAGATCCCTTCCTTCGTGTATGCCACCGCCTCCATCGACCGTCTCATGGAACTGGAGGAAGCGCCCAAGGCCGAGACGGGGGATCCTGTACGCCTGGACGGCCCGGCCGGCATCCGTGTCAAGGGTCTGTCCTACCGCTATCCCGACGGGCACCGGATGATCCTCAGCGGGCTGGATTTCGACTTCCCGCCGCTTTCCCGGACGGCCATCGTCGGAGAGACGGGGGCGGGGAAGAGTACGCTCATCCGGCTCATGCTCGCGCTCCTGAAGCCCGTGGAGGGCTCCGTCGTCCTGTATGACGCCGGGCGCGAGGTGGAGGCTTCGCCTTCCACCCGCTGCAACCTGGTCTATGTCCCGCAGGGGAACACCCTGTTCAGCGGGACCGTCCGGGAGAACCTCCTCGTGGGCAATCCCGAATCGACGGAGCACCAGATGCGGGAAGCCCTGGAGACGGCCGTGGCGGATTTCGTGCTGGACCTTCCCGACGGGCTGGACACCCGGTGCGGGGAAGGCGGAGCCGGTCTCAGCGAAGGCCAGGCCCAGCGGATCGCCATCGCCCGGGGCCTGCTCCGTCCCGGCAGCATCCTGCTCCTGGACGAATTCAGTTCCTCGCTCGATCCCGAGACCGAGGAGCGGCTGATGGAGAACCTCACGAAAAAAGCGGCGGGCAAGACGATGATCTTCATTACCCACCGCGAAAGGATCGCGCAGTATTGCGAACGGACCTGTCCGGTCCGGCGCCGGGGCTAGTTCCGCCCTTTTTCCGCCTGCAGTTCGTCGTATTCGAGCCGGTGGTGGAAGATGTCGATGGCCGTATAGATCGCCTGCATCATGGACCGCGGGTCCGCTTCGTCGCGGCCGGCCAGGTCGTAGGCCGTGCCGTGGTCCGGCGACGTGCGGATGACGGGCAGGCCGGCCGTGTAGTTCACGCCGTCATGGAAAGCGAGGGCCTTGAACGGGGCCAGGCCCTGGTCATGGTACATGGCGAGGGTGGCGTCGAACCGGCTGTAGTTTCCCAGTCCGAAGAAACCGTCGGGGGAATAGGGGCCGAAGGCGAGGATGCCCTCCGCCTGGGCCGCCAGGACGGCCGGGAGGATGATATCCTTCTCCTCGTCGCCCAGCAGGCCGCCGTCCCCGCAGTGCGGATTCAGGCCCAGGACGGCGATCTTGGGCTGGCGGATGCCGAAGTCCCGCTCCAGGGAAGCGTTCATCAGGCGCAGTTTCTTAAGGATGCCCTCTTTGGTCAGGGTCCCGGACACGTCGGCGAGGGGAATGTGACCCGTCGCCACGGCGACCTTGAGCTGGGGCGAGACCATGATCATGGCGATCTCGGGGGCGCCGAAAGCCTCCTGGAGGTACTCCGTATGGCCGGTGTGGCCGAATCCCTCGGCGGTCATCGCCCGCTTGTTGATGGGAGCGGTCACGAGGACGTCGATGTTGCCTTCCTTGAGGTCCCGGACGGCGGCCTCCAAGGCGAGCATCGCCGCCTTCGCCGAATCCGGGCTGGACTGGCCGGGCTCCGCATAGAAGTTGTCCGGCAGGCAGTTGACGATGTTGATCTTCTTCTGGTGGACGTCCCGGGCGCTGTGGATCACGTACGTGTCCAGCTGGTCGATGTCGTGGATGCCCTTCCGGTAGAATCCGAAAATCTTGGACGATCCGTATACCACCGGGGTGAAGGAGTCCAGGATGCGGGAATCCGCGAGGGACTTGATGATGACTTCGTATCCGATGCCGTTGGAATCCCCTTGGGTGATCCCGACGACGAGTTTGGGTTTGCTCATATGTTCAATCCTTGTGTTTCAGTGACATAGCCTGTATCTTCCCGGAGGTTTTCCCCGTGGTAGGCCGCTACGGCGAGGGCGTCGCAGCGCTCGTTCTCCGGATGGCCGGCATGGCCTTTGAGCCAATGGAAGGACACGCGGTGGCGGCGGCTGACCGCATCGAACCGGAGCCACAGGTCCACGTTCTTCTTCTTGGCGAAGCCGGTGCGCTTCCAGTTCTCGAGCCAGCCTTCGTTCACGGCCTTGACCACGTACGAAGAGTCGCTCCACACGTGCACCTCCGCGTTGTCCCAGCGGATGGCCTCGAGGCCTTTCACGACGGCGAGGAGCTCCATCCGGTTGTTCGTGGTGAGCCGGAATCCTTCCGACATCTCCTTCCTCAGGCCACCGCAGCAAAGGACCACGCCGTATCCTCCCGGACCGGGATTGCCGCTGGCGGCCCCGTCGGTGTACAGGAAGATGGGTGGACGACTTTGTTCCATGGCTTTGCAAAGATAGCACTTTCCGGCCAATAATTTGCTTTCCTTAAGGAAAAACCGTAAATTTGCATGTTTATAGGATAATTTAGTTATTACGACATAATGAAGAAAATTCTCGAAGCAATCCTGTTGGCGGCCTTTGCGGCGGCCCTTGTTTCCTGCAACCCGCAGACGTACAAGAAAATCAACTACCTGCAGGACGTGAAACGGGATACCACGATGACCATGAAGGTGAACAAGGGTATCATCATCCAGCCCCAGGACCAGCTCTCCATCATCGTCACGAGCCGCGACCCGAAGATGTCCGTTCCTTTCAACCTGTCGGTCTCCACGTTCTATACCGGATCCGAGCTCGCCTCTTCCGGCGGCGCCAGCCAGCGCATCACGGGCTATGTCGTGGACAATTCCGGAGACATCAACTTCCCGTCCCTCGGCTCCATCCACGTCGCCGGCCTCAACCGCTGGGAACTGCAGGACCTGATCAAGGACAAGCTTTCCGACAACGGCCTTCTCCGCGATGCGGTCGTCACCGTCGAGTTCCTGAATTTCAAGGTTTCCGTCCTCGGAGAAGTCACCGCCCCGGGCACCTATTCCGTCACCGGTGACAAGATCACCATCCTCCAGGCCCTCGCCCTCGCCCGCGACCTCACCATCTACGGCCAGCGCGAGGATATCCAGGTCATCCGCGAGCAGAACGGACGCCGCCAGATCTACAAGATGGACCTGACCCGGAGCGACATCTTCAACTCCCCGGCCTACTACCTCCAGCAGAATGACGTCGTGTACGTGACGCCGTCCAAGGTCCGTGCCGGCCAGGGCGAGATCAACGAGAACTATTTCAAGTCCGGAAGCTTCTGGATCTCCCTCGCTTCCATCAGTGCCACGATGGCCACCCTCATCATCAACATCGTCCGTGTGAACAAGTAAGACTATGGCAGAAAAGAATCAGAACAACCTTCCGATCGTGAACGGCCTCGACGGCCAGGAGGAGCAGTCCCTCCAGCTTGCCGACCTCTGGGCCCTCATCTGGGACCACAAGTGGTGGTACGTCTCCTGCATCCTCGCCGCCCTCTTCATCGCCGCTTTCTACCTGTATAAGACGCCGAAGACCTACAGCCGTACGGAAAAGGTTATCGTGGACGAGGATTCGCAGGCCTCCATGATGCGTGACCTCACGTCCTTCGCCGGAACGGCGCGCCGCTATTCCTCCGGCACCAACGTGGACAACGAGATCGAAGCCTTCGCCGCCCCGGACCTCATGCAGAAGGTCGTCAC
>JAFUDV010000024.1 GCA_017464245.1 Bacteroidales bacterium
CTAACAGCACGCCCACCCAGTTGCCGGCGGCCTGGAACCCGGCAGTGGATGCGGCGCCCTCGGCCCCCATGTCCACGCCCCAGCAGTTCTCGGCCACGGCGCCGTTCGTATAGGTCCACATGTACAGGAACGCTGCCCAGCAGAAGAACTGCACCAGGCCCACGGTCCAGAAGGTCTTTGGCGCCTCCACGAGGAGTTTCATCAGGCCCTTGTCGGACTTCTTCTCCTGGTTCTGAAGGTCGATGCCGTGGAACTCGGCATATTCCTTCGGAGGCATCTCCTTGACTCTCAGGAAAGTATAGAGGACACACAGGATAAGGATGGCCGCTCCGCAGTAGAACGAGTAGATCACGCTGTCGGGGACGACGCCTTCCGGGGCTTCATTGGCGATGCCGATCCAGGTGAAGAAGATCGGGAAGAGGTAGCCCACAAGGGAGCCCGCGTTGCACAGGAAGCTCTGGATGGAGTAGGCGGTGGTCTTCTGCTCCTCGTTCACCATGTCGCCCACCATCATCTTGAAGGGCTGCATCGCCACGTTGATGGAGGTGTCCAGGAAGATCAGGGAGAACAGGCCGAACCACATGGCCATGTTCAGGCCCAGCAGCAGCCGGGCGGAGAAGTGCAGCGAGCCGGCGTTGGGGAGGAACAGCATCACCAGGACGGCGACGACCGCGCCCACGATCAGGTAGGGCTTGCGACGGCCCATCCGGGTCCAGGTCCGGTCGGACCACTTGCCGATCAGGGGCTGGACGACCATGCCCATCAGCGGAGGGAGGATCCAGAACCAGGAGAGCTGGTGGGGATCGGCGCCGAGGGTGGCGAAGATGCGGCTGATGTTGGCGCTCTGCAGGGCATAGGCGATCTGGACCCCGAAAAAGCCGAAGCTCAGGTCCACCATCTGCCGGAAAGTCAGGTTGCGTTGTGTGCTCATAGCGTTATCGATTCAGCGGTTGAGTGCACGCAAAAATAAAATCTTTTCGCCGCAATTCCCTACGGGAATGGCCCCAGTCCCCCATTTTGCCGGACGGGCGGTCCGGATTTCGGGACGAACGGAGCGCTGGATTTGCACAATCTTTTGTTTTTTCCTAATTTAGCCGTACTTATGAGAAGGATCCGGACGCCCTGGCTCATCCACGGTTTCGCGGCGCTGCACGCCGCGGTGACCGTCGTGTGCACCCTCGCGGGCATTCCGGACTCGCTCCTGCTCACGGCCCTGACGATGCTCCTCACCGTCCTGATCTGCCAGCGGCGGGGGCTCACGGTGGAATTCACCGCCATCTGCGTCATCCTTGTGAACATCCTCGGGTACGCCCTGGGGAAGATGGGTGCGGAAGCCATCAACTTCCCGTCGGAACTGCTTAACCACGCCCTCGCCACCTTCCTCACCACGGAACTCCTGGGGTGGGCCCTGGACCTGTTCGCCAAGGCCTACCGCTCCCCCGAGGGACAGCGGACGTCCTGGAAGGACAACCTGGGCTGGCTCGTCTTCGCCGTCATCGTCGTGTTCGCCCTGCGGATCTTCATCGAACTGTTCGTCTTCCGGAAAGGGCCTTTCCAGGGGGTGGACGTCCTCCGCGAATTCCGGTTCTTCGTCGGGGACTCCCTGGTGATGCTGCTGCTGTTCATCGCCACGCTGCTGTTCGTCCGCTCCGGCCATAACCGGCATTACAGCCTGGACCTCGCCACCATCGGCGCGACCCTGTTCATCGGCCTGTCCAGCCTGCTGGCGGCCCTCCTGCACACCCTGGGCGTGCCTTTCCGCTGGAACCCGTCCCCGGACATGGCCGAACTCGCACGGAACATCGTCATCGCCCTCCTCGTGGAGATGACTTTCTTCGGGCTGGTGTACCTGGTGGAATACGCCGTGAACATCCGGCGGGAGCTCGCCGCCCAGCGGGAGAAGCGGCATCTCGCCGAGTACCGCTACCTGGCCCTCAAGAACCAGGTAAACCCCCATTTCCTGTTCAACTCCCTGAACATTCTGGACTCCATCGTCCAGGACGGCGAGCAGGAGGAGGCCAGCCGGTACATCCACAAGCTCGCGGGCATCTACCGCTACATGCTCCAGCACGACGGCAGCAAGCTCGTCCGCCTGAGCGAGGAGGACACGTTCGTCACCATGTACTTCGACCTTCTCCGAATCCGGTTCCCGGAGGGTCTCTCCGTGGACAGGGGCATCCGGCCGGAAGACTTCTCCCGGATGGTCGTCCCCTGCTCCCTGCAGCTCCTCGTGGAGAACGTCACCAAGCACAACGCCATCTCCGCCGCCGCGCCCGTCATCATCCGGGTCCGGACCGACGGCGATTACCTGACCCTGGAGAACAACCGCATTCCCAGGACGTCCCCGCCCGTCTCCACCGGCCTGGGACTCCCCTATATCCGAAAACAGTATCTGGACATCTCCGGTAAGGACATCCTCGTGGAAGAGACCGATGACACCTTCCGGGTCCGCATCCCCCTCCTCTGACGCCTATGAAAGCCCTCATCGTCGAAGACGAGCCCCGCGCCCAGCGCGTACTCGAGCATCTGCTGCAGCAGCATTTCCCGGAGATCCAGGTCATCGGCCGGACCGCCTCCGTGAAGGAGACCCTCGGCTGGCTGTCCCGGAACAAGGCCGATGTCATCTTCCTGGACGTGGAACTCCAGGACGGCAACTGCTTCGACATCTTCGCGGCCGGCCCCGTGGACGCGCAGGTCGTGATGACCACGGCCTACGACAGTTACGCCGTCAAGGCCTTCGAGGTGAATTCGGTGGACTACCTGCTGAAACCCGTGGACGAAGATGCCCTGCGGCGGGCCGTGGAGCGGGTGAAACAGCGGCAAGGCACTCCGGGAACGGACTTTGCCCAGGTGCGGGAAGCGTTCCGGCAGGTCCAGGGGCCGGACGAACCGGAGGGTGGTTCCGTCGCGGCCGCGGCTCCCCGGGAGAAATTCCTCATCCGCCTGAACGACCGCATCGTCCCGGTGAGCGTCCGGGACATCGCCTATTTCTATTCGGAGGCGAAGAACACCTACATCGTGACGCGGGGGAAACGCACCTATGTCCTGGACGACTCGCTGGACGCCGTCGAGGCCTCCCTGCCTCCGAAGCAGTTCTTCCGCATCTCGCGGAGCGCCATCGTCGCGGAGAACGTCATCGAAAGCGTGTCCAAGCTCCTGGGCGGCCGCCTGCGTCTCTACCTGCAGGACAGCATCCCGTCGGAGACTGACCTCACCGTCTCCCGCGCCCGCGCCGACGCCTTCCTGGCCTGGCTGCAGGGGTAGCGTCCCGGGCTTTTTCCCTCCGTCATTCCCGGCCTCGACCGGGAATCTCCCCAGAATCTGTGTAAAACGGCAAGTTTTGCACATATTTCCATGATTTTGGCCGAGAAATGTGTAAACAAGGCCATTGTGCACATATTTTCGGCCGCCGCGGCGATCGGTCGCTCATCTCGTGAGCGAACAGGCGTTCAGGACTGCGTCCTTGTACTTCCGCGAAATGGGAAGTTCGAGGTCATTGACGTAGAGGAGGTCTCCATCGACCCGGGTGATTGCGGCCTTATTGACGAGGTAGGAACGATGGATCCGGAGGAAGCGGGGGCCGAGGATGGCCTCCCACTGGGAAATGGGGGTCCTGTTCCGGAACCGGCGGCCGCCCGTGGCGATGACGGTGGTGATGTCGTCGTTGGATTCCACATACAGGATTTCCTCCAGCGGGAGCGTCACCGGTTTCCGGTCCGAGGTGAAGGTGATGGGCGCTGGCCGGGAGGGACGCTTCCGGTCCAGCCAAGATTCGAAGAAATAGCTTCCTGCGGCCAGGGCGGTCAGGATGATGGCGAGGAAAACGGGATTCGTCAAGATGTGGGGAATGTCCGGCCATTCCCAGACCGCACCGGGGAGATTCTCCCGGAAGGTGAGGATGCTGAAGTGGGCGATCAGGAACATTAGCACTTCCCCGACCAGGATTCCCAAAGTGACGAACACCGTGTCCTTTACACCTCTCACTTTCGGGAAAAAGTACTTGGCCGCCAGAGCGCCGGGGAGGAACATCGACCCGATGAACAGTGCCTCCAGGAAACGGTAACCAACGCTGGTGAGCACGATCGACACCAGCAAGATGGATACAATCCAAAAGAATATGATCAGGAACCGTTTCATCGGTCAGATGCAAAAATAGCATAAAAAAGCGCATTTCCAGCGCGGTCCTGGTGCAAAAAGGGGTTTCGACATTTCATCGTGGGGTTTCGGTTTTGGAAAAGGACCGCCGCCGCTTACCTTTGCAACAGAAAGTCAAACCCATTAAACAATAGTCCCATGTTCAAGATTTTCATGCAGGGAGGAGCCGGCTACATGACCATCCTCACCGTCCTCCTGGTCGCCATCTTTTTCGCCGCCTGGAAAGCCCCGCGCTGGATCAAGGAAATCGGATCCTTCGCCCTGGTGTTTGGATTCCTGACGTACCTCATCGGCCTGTACCAGATGTTCCATGCATTGCAGCAGGTTGCCATGACCCTGGGGGAAGGAGTCAACGGCGTTTTCGACCTGATTTCCCCCGGCGTTTTCTTCGGTGGGATGAAAGTCGGCCTGATCCCTGTCTTCTACGGCGTAATCATCTATCTGATTTCCCTCATCGTCCGGATCGTCAAGAAGCCAAGGCTGTAACGAAGCGCAGGGGCATCCCGAACCCAAGGTTGCAAAAACGGCCTCCTACGCATTGCGGCGCAACATATGCCCCATCGAAAGGTGGGGTATGCTGCATCCAGGCAGGTAGAAGGGCGATTTTGCTACCGGAGACTCGGTGCAAAATGGCACCGCAAAACCGCAGCGGACGGTGAAGTGCGATATCTGCCGGAAAATGCGTATCTTTGCAAGTTATGAAGAACATCCGCAACTTTTGCATCATTGCGCATATCGACCATGGGAAGAGCACCCTGGCGGACCGGCTGCTGGAACTCACGCGCACGCTGAGCGACCGGGAGATGGAGAACCAGGTGCTGGACGACATGGACCTGGAGCGGGAGAAGGGCATCACGATCAAGAGCCACGCCATCCAGATGGAGTACACGCGCGGCGGGGAGACCTACCGGCTGAACCTGATCGACACCCCCGGCCACGTGGACTTCAGCTATGAGGTGTCCCGGTCCATCGCCTCGTGCGAAGGGGCGCTCCTGGTGGTGGACGCCTCACAAGGCATTCAGGCCCAGACGATTTCCAATCTGTACCAGGCCATCGACCACGGGCTGGAGATTATCCCCGTGCTGAACAAGATCGACATGGATTCCGCGCAGCCGGAAGTGGTGACGGACCAGGTGTGCGACCTGCTGGGCTGCGAACCGGAGGACGTGTACCGCGTCTCCGCCCGCACCGGCGAAGGCGTGCCGGCCGTGCTGGACGCCATCGTGGACAAGGTCCCGGCGCCCAAGGGCGATCCCGACGCGCCGCTGCAGGCCCTCATCTTCGACTCCGTGTTCAATTCCTTCCGGGGCATCATCGCCTATTTCAAGGTCGTGAACGGGACCATCCGCAAGGGCGACAAGGTGAAGTTCTTCAATACCGGCAAGGAGTACGAGGCCGAGGAGATCGGCAATCTCAAACTCAAGCTGAATCCCACGGGCGAGGTGCGCACCGGCGACGTGGGCTATATCATCTCCGGCATCAAAGCCGCCGTGGAAGTGAAGGTGGGTGATACCATTACGCATACGGACGCCCCCTGCGAACAGGCGATTGCGGGCTTCGAGGAGGTGAAGCCGATGGTCTTCGCGGGCCTGTATCCGGTCGATGCCTCCAAGTTCGAGGAACTCCGCGCCACGCTGGAGAAGTTCCAGCTCAACGACGCGTCCTTCGTCTATGAGCCCGAGAGCTCGCTGGCCCTGGGCTTTGGCTTCCGCTGCGGATTCCTGGGCCTGCTGCACCTGGAAATCGTCCAGGAACGGCTGTTCCGCGAGTTCAACATGGACGTGATCACCACCGTCCCGAACGTGTCCTACAAGGTCTATACGACCAAAGGCGAGGTCATCGACGTCCACAACCCGTCCGGCCTTCCGCCGCAGACGCTCATCGACCATATCGAGGAACCCTACATCCGCGCCCAGATCATCTCCAAGTCCGATTTCTACGGGCCCATCATGAAGCTGTGCATGGACAAGCGCGGCACGCTCATCGGCCAGCACTACATCACCACCGACCGGGTGGAGCTCAATTACGACATGCCGCTGTCGGAAGTGGTCTTCGACTTCTACGACAAGCTCAAGTCCATCTCCAAGGGCTACGCCTCCTTCGACTATCACGTGACGGAGTTCCGGCCGGCCCGGCTCGTGAAGCTGGATATCCTCCTGAACGGGGATCCGGCCGACGCCCTCTCCACCCTCATCCACGAGGACCACGCCTACGATTTCGGGCGGAAGATCTGCCTCAAGCTCAAGGAACTCATCCCGCGCCAGCAGTTCGACATCGCCGTCCAGGCGGCTATCGGCGCGAAGATCATCGCCCGCGAGACGGTGCGCCAGGTCCGCAAGGACGTGACGGCCAAGTGCTACGGCGGCGACGTCACGCGTAAGCGCAAGCTCCTCGAGAAGCAGAAGGAAGGCAAGAAGCGGATGCGCCAGATCGGCACCGTCCAGGTGCCTCAGAGCGCATTCATGGCGGTCCTGAAACTCGACTAGATGAAAACCGTCGCCCTCCTCGTGTACGCCGAGGCCACCGAGGCCGTGGTCGCCGAATGCCGGCGGCAGGCAGGCCTCGTCCCTGCCGAGGAATACACCTTCGAGATCTTTGTCAATCCCGACCTGGACGCCGCCTGGCGCGAAGCCGGGGAGAAGGATTTCTATATCTGGGTCCACGGGCTCGTCATGCCGGTTGACGGCGCCATCTACAGCTTGCTGGACAACTCCTCCTTCCTCGGCGACCGGGCCCTGCTCGCGGGCACCGTGGAGGATGCGGAAGGGCATATCGTCAGCGGCGGTTTCGGCCGCGGCCGGCGCCTCCTGCAGCCCGATCCGGTGATTCCCGTCGCCTGCCGGATGTTCGACGGCCTGTTCGCCCTCGTCCCCGCGGTCGTGTACCGGAAGATCGGCGTCCTGGGCGGACGCTACCGCGGGCAGCTCGCCGGTTTCGACTACGCCATGCGCGCCCGGAAGGCAGGCCACCCCAGCGTGATCGCCCCGGGCATCACCTGCACCTGTCCGGTCCGTCCGGACCCAGACCGCACCCTGGCCGCCGATTTCCTCCTGGACCTCCGCTCCAAGGGACTCTTCACGGCCGTCTGGTTTTTCTTCCGGTCGGCTTTCCGCCGTTTCGTGATCCACAATCTATCCGTGTATGAATAAGTTCCGTGCCGCGGTCCAGTCCATGCGGCTCCGCACCCTGCCGCTGTCCGCCGGCGGCGTCCTTCTCGGCATCCTCCTTGCGACGGCCGATTTCCGCGTGAATCTCTGGGTGGCTGTCCTCATCGTCCTCACCACCGTCTGCCTGCAGATCCTCTCGAACCTCTCCAACGAACTCGGCGACGTCCTCCACGGCACCGACACGGCGGACCGCAAGGGCCCGCAGTACGGGCTCAACGGTGGCGTGCTCACGATCGGCGGGATGAAGGCGCTCATCGGCCTTTTCGTGGGCCTGTGCATCGTCTCCGGAACGGCGATGACCCTGGTCTCCTTCGGCACCCTGTGGGACCTGACGCCCATCCTGGTGCTCCTGCTCGGCGCCGGCGCCATCATGGGTGCGATGAAATATACCCTGGGCCGCAACCCGTATGGTTACCGGGGGCTCGGGGACCTGTACGTGTTCCTTTTCTTCGGCCTCGTGGCCGTGCTGGGGGCCTATTTCGTGGCGAGCCACACGCTGTTCTGGCGGCTGCTCCTGCCCGGCGCCGCCGTGGGCTGCTTCTCCATCGGGGTACTGAACGTGAACAACATCCGAGACATGGAGACCGACGCGAAGAACCGCGTCACCGTGGCCATCCGGCTGGGTGAGCGAAAGGCGAAAATCTACCAGACCGTCCTCATCGTCCTGGGATGGCTTTTCATGCTGGCTTACTGCCAGTTGCGGATGTTCTCCTGGTGGCATTACCTCTTCGTGGTCACCCTGCCGCTGTATGTCCTGCACCTACGCGGCGTCTGGCGACGCACCGGCAAAGCCCTCGACCCGATGCTGCCCCTCCTGGTGATCTCCACCTTCCTCTTCTGCCTCCTCGCCGGCCTCGGCTTCTGCACGCATCTGTTCTAACCGAGGTCGCGGTAGCAAAATCGCCTTTGTAGGTGCCTATATGCAACATACCCCACCTTTCGATGGGGCATATGTTGCGCCGCAATGCGTAGGATGTCGTTTTTATGAGCCGCGGCTCAATACCCATACCGCTTGCGGTAGGCCAGCAGGAGCGCGACACAGAGGATGAGGCAGCAGAAATCCGCCGCATCCACGGCGAGCCAGATGCCGTCGCCGCCGAGGAGGGCCGGCAGCAGGAACACGAAGCCCAGTTCGAACACGAGGTTCCGGATGAAGGAGACGGTGGCGGAGACCTTGCCGTTCCCGAGACCCGTGAACCAGGCCGACGTGAAGAGGTTCACGCCCGCAATGAAGAAACTGATCATGTACAGCCGGATGGCGTGCTTCGTGAGGGCTGACAGGTCCGGGTCGTAGCCCACGAACAGGCGGGCGGCCGGGCCGGCGGACAGTTCGGACACCAGCGTCATCAGGAAACCCAGCACCAGCAGCAGGATCAGGGAATGCCGCAGCAGACTCTTGAGTTCCTTCGTGTCCCCCGCCCCGTAATTGTAGCCGATGACCGGGGTGACAGCGATGTTATACCCAAAAAAGACGGCCGCGAAGATGTATCCGTAGTAGAGCAGGACCGAGTAGGCCGCCACGCCGTTCTCCCCCATCATCCTGAGCAGCTGGAGGTTGTAGCAGATGGCGAGGACGTTGAAGGAGATGTTGCCCACATACTCGGACAGACCGTTGCTGCAGGCCTGGAGGAGAGGCTCCCGTTCGAACTTCCCGGGCACCATCCGGAGCGAACTCCGGTTGTGATGGCCGGAGAAATACCACAGCGGGAAGAAGCCGCCCACGCAGCAGGCGAGCATCGACGCAGCCGCCGCGCCGGCAAGCCCCCATCCGAACCCGACGATGAAAAGGGCGTCCAGGGCCATGTTCGTCACCGCGCAGACGATGGACATCAGCGTCCCGAGCTGCGGACGCTCCGCCGTCATGTAGAACGACTGGAAACACATCTGCAGCATGAAGGCAGGAAGGCCCACGGTACAGATGGAACCGTATATCACACAGAGTCTTACCGTCTCACCCTCGGCCCCGAGGAGCCGGGCAAGCGGCTCCATGAAAAGGAGCAGCGGCACCATGAAGACCAGCGAGAGGAGAATCGTGAAACGGATGAGCATCGAAAAGATGACATCGGCCCGGTAGCAATCGCCCTGACCCATCGTCTGGGACACCAGGGCCGACCCGCCCGTCCCGATCATGAGGCCCAGCGCCCCGACGATCATCACCGCCGGCCAGATGATGTTCAGCGCCGCGAAGGCCGATGTCCCCACGAAATTGGATACGAACAGCCCGTCCACGACACTGTAGATGCTCCCCACGAGCATCATCAGGATACTCGGGATGGACGACCTGACCAGCCGCCTGTAGCCATAATGTCCGTGCAACGCGATTTCCATAAGGGCTGCAAAGATAGCACTTTTGCACGAGAAAGACGCAATCAGGCCAGTTCCGCGGCGATCAGCGGGAGGAGGTCCTCATCGGCAGGGAGCCAGCGGACGGAGGACAGCTCCCCGGCGGAAAGCCAGCGGGCGGCCTCGTGCTCATTGAGGTGCAGGGCCTCCGACTCCAGGAAGCACAGGTAGCAGTGCAGGGTCAGGTGGAAGGCGGGATAGTCCCATTCCACGGTCCGGAGAAAGGAGTCGATGCGGATGTCGGCGGAAAGTTCCTCCCGGATCTCCCGGACGAGCGCCTGTTCCCGGGTCTCGCCCGGTTCCATCTTCCCACCGGGGAACTCCCACCAGTCTTTCCAGTCGCCGTAGCCCCGCTGCGTGGCAAAGATGCGGCCGTCCTTCCGGATGATGGCGGCGACGACCTCGATCCGCTTGCGCTGCGCCGCCGAGCGGCTCCGGCTAACAAGGATCACGCCCCCCACGATAAGCACCGTGGCGAGGCACTTCTGCCAGGTGAGGACATCCAGCCCTGCCCAGATGCTCACGACCGCCGCTAGGATGGGCTGCAGGTAGGAATACATGCTCACGAGCGTGGGCCGCAGGTGCTTCTGGCCCACGGGGATCAGGAAATACGCGACGAAAGTGGCGAAGAAAACCAGGTAGCCGATCTCCCAGCGCACATTGACCGGAATCGCCGCATAGTCCGTCTCCAGCAGTCCCTTCGCCGAGAACGGCAGCACGAGCAGCAGGCAGAACAGGAAGGCCCACTTCATGAAGGTGACCACGCTGTATTTGGCGATCAGCGGACGGAACTTTCCCAGGTACAGGGCGAACGTGAGACTGTTCACCAGCAGCAGTACGATGCCCCAGGGGCTCGAGGCCGACACGCCCCCCTTATGGACCGAGTTCAGGATCAGGAACAGGACGCCGGCGAAGCTGAGCGCCACGCCGCCCGCCTTCTTCCCAGTGATCGGCTCCTTCAGGAACAGGTAGGCGAAGAACATCGTGAAGATGGGGCCCAGGGTGCTCAGGATGGCTGTGTCGATGGCCGTGACCATGGGGATGGCCAGCAGGAAGGCCATCTGGGTCAGGAACAGGCCGAAGAACCCGGCCAGGGCGATCTTCGGCAGGTCCCCTTTCTCCACCTTCTCCCGGGGCAGGAACAGGGACAGCGCCCAGAACAGGGCCGATGCGCCGATGGCCCGGAAAGTGAACAGCACCACGGGCGTCACGGCCGCCGAATTCGCAATGTCCTTGCAGAAGACGATGTTCAGCCCGAAGATCGTATAGGCGCCCGCCGCGGCGAGGTGGCCGATGAGCTTGTTCCTGTCCATCTAGCGGATGTATGGCTGCAGGAATTCCGCGATACGGTCCAGCCAGGTGTAGCTGCCGGTGCCCGGGGAGGCCGTGCGCTGGAAGCAGTGCTCCCGGAGGGCGAGGGTGTGGAGCTCGGCGGGAATGCCCATGGCGCGGAGTTTCTCCCAGATCTTGACGGAGCCCATGGCGGCATACCCGTCGGCATCGCCGTGGACCATCAGCAGGGGCGCGGTGTCCAGGTCGAAGGTGAATTCCGGGACCAGGAGGTCGCCGTCCTCGTTGCCGTGGTGCGCATTATGGCCGTCGGCCCCGTCCGTGAGGGTGTAGGCGGGATAGATGCCGATGCCCCACTGGACCTTGCAGGAAAGGCGGTCGATGTCATCGACAGGCAGGTAGGAACGATGCCGGGACGAAGTCGTGCCCATCAGGGTGAGGTGGCCGCCGGCCGAGGAGCCCATGATGCCGATCCGGTCGGGATCCAGGCCGTAGCCAGCCGCCTTGCTCCGGACCACGCGGACGGCCCGCTGGAGGTCCTGCCAGGCGTTGGTGTGCTTGGAAAGCCGTTCCGGACGCGGGGTGCGGTAGCGCATCGTCACCACCGTGACGCCCAGGTCGTTGAGGTAGCGCCGGGCGGGCGTCACCTCGAAACTCTCCGGGCCGTTGCCGACATAGGCGCCGCCGGAATAGATGATCTGGATGGCCGTAGTCTTCCGCACCTTGGGGAAGTGCCACTCAATGTAGGGCGTTCCCTGGTTCTCCTGCACGTCGGGCATGCGGCCTTCCGGCCAGATGTCCTCGCGGATATACTGCGCCCGCGCCTCATCGGAGGTAAAACGTTCATCCAGCGGGACTTCCGGCTCCATGGCCCCCAGATAGCCCATCTGCCGCATGAACTCGACACCCCGTTCCAGCCCGAAGGCGCCATGTCCCTTGCCCGGGTACAGATGGACCTCGGCGGGAATGTCCCGCTTCCGGAGTTCCCGGTACACCAGGGTGGAGGCCGTAGGGGTATAAGGGTCGATCTCCCCGTGGTGCAGGCTCATCGGGCAGGTCTTTCCGTCGAACTTGAACACATCGGAAAGCCGCACGTCCGTGCCATAGCCCTCCCGGGTCGCCGGGGTGCCGGTCTCGCCGTCCGTGGTGGCGTAGGCGGGCGCATTGACGATCGCCCAGTTGATGTGACAGGGAATGTCGTCGGTCCTGTCGATGCGGGCGTAGGCCGGCGTCTGGCTGCTCGTCGCGAGAAGGAGCGCCAGGTGCGAGCCCGCCGACATCGAGATCACGCCGATCTTCTCCGGGTCGAAGCCCCGCTTCGCGGCCTCTTTCCGCACGAGGCGGACTGCCCGCTGGCCGTCTTCCCAGGCCGTCTGCCAGATGGGAAGGCCTACGGGGCGCGGCGTCCGGTACACGAAGTTGACGCACTGGACGCCCAGCTCGGTAAACCGCTTGTGCCACTGGTCGATCAGCCCCACATCGCAGCAGTTCATGTAGCTGCCGCCGGAGATGAGGATCATGCAGGCGCCGGTCGGGTTCGCCGGTTTCTCGAACCATTCCAGGTAGGCGACGCGGTGCTTGTCGGGATTGAAATCCGGCAAGCCGGCTTCGTCGGTCATCGCGGCGATCTGATGCGCCTGTGCATCGGGCATCCTGCCCTTGGGCCAGACGGGAACGCGCTCCTGGGCGCACAGGGCGAGGGTGACGAGGAAAAGGGAAAGGATCGTGACGGCTCTTTTCATAGGACTATCGGGCCAGGTTCGTAAAAGTAGCGATGACGGTCTGGAGGGCATGGGCATCGTCCCAATGGGCCTCGTCGGGCTCCTTTTCGCCCTTGACGGCATTGAACCGGCGCAGGAAGGGACCGAAACCGGACCAGACGGTGTGGATATAGCCCTGGAGCCGGCCGGCGGTCTCCGGGGCGGACTGCTTGCGGAAGCGGACCATGTCGCGGATCTGCTGCTCGCAGAGGGAAGGGTTCCGGTAACCGCAGGCGGCGACGGGGAGCCCCTTCGTGGCGAAATACACGCCCGTCAGGTCCGCCCGCTCATAGTGCCAGTCGCAGATGAAGACATCCTTCGGAATCAGGTCGATGGCCCGCCAGGTATAGTTGTAGCTGGCCTCCCACTCGCCGAGGCCGGTGGTGCGCCCGTCCAGGAGGCGGTCGCCCCAGATGAAGAGCTGGCGGCCCTTCTCGGCCAGATGGTTCCGGATGAGGGTCACCTCACCGGCGAACAGCTCGGCCTTGTCTCGGCCGTTGCAGCGGGGGCATTCCTTCTCTCCGAGGTAGAACACCTCGTCCATACCGGCATGGAAGGCGTCGGTCTCGAAGGCGTCGCAAAGCTCATCGACCACGTCGAACACCACCTTGTGCACGTCCGGGTGGAGGGGGCAGTAGCTCTTGCAGTACAGGCCGTCCGGGTTGGGCCAGGACGAATAGTTCTCCGTCTTCACGGAAGGGGTCTCGTCGAACTCGGGGTACACCCGGAGCAGGGCGTTCGTCTCCTTCGCCCAGGACTGGTGGCCCAGCAGGTTGATCTGCGGGACCAAGCGGATGCCCCGGTTCCGGCACACGGCGACGATGCGCCCCACATCCTCGCGGGACAGCGGATCGGGATCCCGCAGCTCAGGGTGCGACTCGTAGGCATAGCCCCAGTCCACCCGGAGGATCAGCAGGTTGAAGTGCGCCGGGACGAGCTCACCCTCGACGAACTTGAGGAAGTCGTTCATCTGCTGCGGCCGGGGCGCCTCGATCGCCAGCCCCCGCACGGGAAGCAGTTCATCGATGGGGTCGCCGGCGGCCCGGGCGGAAAAGGCAGCGGCGACGACGGCCGCCAAGGCAAGAAGAATCCGTTTCATGTCCATGTCTTTGTATAAGGTACAAAATTAGTGAAAATATTTGGTATCTTTGCCCATGGCATCCCCCTGCGCATGAAAACCGTCCTCACCCTCCTGTCCCTCCTCCTGCTGCTTCCGGCCGCCTCCGGCCGGGAAGTGAAAGTGTACCGCGGAGACTCCCGCTACGCCAGCGACATCCTCTGCACCGTCCGGGACGGCAAGGTGTACAAGGGCCGCTCCTCCTACGCCTCCGACATCCTGCTCCGCATCGACGGGAACGACATCTACCGAAGGAACTCCACCTACCGCTCCGACATCGTCCTGAACCTCCGGGAAAACGGCGGTGACGTGACCATCCATGAAGGCCGCTCCTCCTATCTGTCCGACATCCGCTGGACCCTGCGCGACGGCTTCTTATACAACGGCCGCTCCTCCTACCGCAGCGACATCGTCGCGAACCTTACCGCCAGGAACGGCCCCGGCGGCAGCACCCAGGGACCCGGCGGCAACGGCATCCAGGTCCACCGGAGCACCTCCACCTACCGGTCCGACCTCCTTTTCACCATCGACGGTCCCCTCTCCCCCGCGGAATTCATCGCCGTCTGGTATGCCGTGAACCACCTCCTCTGACGGATTCGGCGGCAACATCCAGGGATCCGGCGGCAGCACCCTGGAACCCAGCAGCAGCCAGGTCCGGCGGAGCACCTCCACCGACCACGCCAGCCCCTTTGCACACCTTGTTGGCGCAGGTGTCGGGTCTCTTTGGGGGCTCCTTGGCGCAGGTGTTACGTACTCCCGGCGCAGGTGTTACGTACTTCTGGCGCAGGTGTGTTTTTTGGGTGGGGACCTGCGCCGCAAAACGGGTATTCACGCCTTCCTTTGGCGCAGGTGAAGCTCCCTTTTTCTCACCTGCGCCAACACAGGGGCTCACCTGCACCAACAGAGGGGCTAACACAGGGGCTCACCTGTACAGCATGCCCCATTCTCCGCACAAGCCAGCGCCCTCCCGTGTACTGCAGCCAGCCAGCGCCCTCCCGTGTACTGCAGCCAGCCAGCGCCCTCCCGTGTACTGCAGCCAGCCAGCGCCCTCCCGTGTACTGCAGCCAGCCAGCGCCCTCCCGCGTCCTGCAGCAAACTCCCGCCCGCATCCCGGAAGACCTCCTTCAAGACCTCGTTCGAAGTCCTCGCTCGAAGAGGGGTATGTCGGCATCTATCGGCATCAAGCATTTCGGCATGAAATCCTTGCAGGACGAAATTGAGTAACAGACTGGAGGACAGGATCTTACGTGATCTCCCTGAGCAGAAAAACATCACATCAAATATTAACTCATTACCAATCAACCAGTTGCAACGCAAGGATATTCTCGGTCCCATCCTTGGGAAGCCGGCGATTAATCCGTAATATTGCAGCGGGTCTCCAACAAAGGCGACCGCTCAAACACACAGACGTATGAGAAAGTTTTTGGAAGTGCTGGTGGACGGGGACGGAAAGTTCCATTTCTCTACCGACGAAAGTTTTCAGGAATTATCCGACCCCCGCCAGTATGACAAACAGTTCAAGCGGCTTCTCCAGGCCATGACGGAATTCATGTGGGAGAATCCGCAGCAGAAAGTCAGCGCGGCCGTGCGCTTGCTGTCCATGGCGGAGATGCTGGGGTGCAGCCAGCCCTACGACCAGGCAGAGGAGTTCTGGAGCGCGATGATGTTCCATGCCATCCCCCAGTACGAGGACTTTGCCGCCCGGATCAAGCGACCCTACGGGTTCGACGACAGGGCCGTCGTCCGGCCGATCGTCCACGGAGACACCTCCTTCTTCTCCCCCAGTGCCTGGCAGTTTCCTCTCGGCGTCCCTGTCGACAAGGATTTCAGCTGAGCATGTCCTTCGAAAGAATCTGTTTCCGAAGACTGCCCGACGGCAGTTTCCGGAAAGTATATCCTTACCATGTAAGCCTGGAAGGGATGGCGGAGCTTGTCCTGTGCCGGGATGACGAGGACTACGACGTCATGGTAAAATACCTTTTTCTCTGCGCCCGGAGGAAGAACGTCATCGTGGTCATCCATATCGCCATGTCCAACCATGGACACGCGACCATCCTCGCCGCCGGACAGGAGGATGCCGATGCCTTCAAAGTCGAATGGCTCCGGATGTATTCCCAGTACTTCAGCCACAAGTACCGGCAGAAAAAAGTCCTTCGCCATACTTCGGCCGTCGCACTCTATCTGGACTCCGACTGGTATGTCCGGAATGCATTGGCCTATGTCCCCAAGAACGCGCTGGATGCCCTGTCCCGGGTGGAGGACTACCGTTGGTCCGGCTACCGGGGCATGTTCTGCCAGGGAAGGACGCCGGCGGGGTTCCGGAGGGCCAGCACGCTGACCCGTCGCGAGAAGGAAGCCTGTTTCCACACCCACGATTCCCTGGACAACCTCCCCTGGATCCTCAATGCCGATGGAGAACTGGAGCCGGCATCGGCCTGTGACTATGCCTACCTGGAATCGGCCTTCGGAAACGACCAGGCCTTCTTCCTCAAAACCATCGGCACGGTCAATATGGCAGAGATGCAGCAGAAGCTGGTGGACAGTCCCCGGCGGCGGCAGAACGACTCCGAGATGATCAGGATTGTGGACAGTGTCTCCAAAGGCTGGTTCGGCAGTCCGGTCCTGGAACTTCCCCGGGAGAAAAAGATCCGGCTCATTCCCTACATCTACCGGAACTACAGGACCTCCATCCCGCAATTGGCCCGGTGCTTCAGCCTGGAGCCCGACTTCGTCGCCCGCATCGTGGGCCTTCCTCGCAAAATGAAGGAAAACAACCCGGCATGAGGCTCGCGCGGTGCAGGTGGGGCTCAGTATTGGCGCAGGTGGACCCAGGTATTGGCGCAGGTGGGGTTTTCGGGTGGGGACCTGCGCCACCGGAGATCGTTAAGAGCACGTTTTGCGGCGCAGGTCAACCGCCTTTTTCCACACCCGCACCAGCAGTCGGCCACACCTGCACCAGCAGCCAGCCACACCTGCGCCAACAGATGACAAAACAAGGCAACCGCATCCTGTCCTTCCGCTCAAGAGCCGCGCCACCACATCCCTATCCCGGCAGATAGGCATCGATGGCGCGGATGGTCTGGCAAACGGGCCAGGCCATCGTCCCTATTCCGGCAGATATGCGTCGATGGAGGCGGCGATGGAGAGGATGGTCTGGTAGAAGAGGATGTTGGAGTTCTTGAGCGGGGCCCAGTGCTCCTCGGAGCGGGAGCTGCGGAGGTAGCGGTCCGTGTACAGGGTGCCGTAGGTGCCGATGTACACCAGGACGCGGCCGGCGTCATCGACCTTCATCGCCCGGATGGGGAAGGTTTCGGTGTATCCTTTCCGGGTGTCGAAGACAAGGGCGTTCATGTCCGGCTTGGCGCCTTCGTTGTTGGAGCAGTTCACGAAGCCGCCCGCCGTCCGGACGGATTCCCGGATGGCGTCGTGGATGGCGTCGCCGGCCTGGCGGTAGGTGGCGGCGAGGTCGGTCAGTTCCTTTCTCATATCACGCTGTCGGGTATGTCCACGCGACCGCCCAGGCGGGTGGCCCGGTCGCCCAGCAGGGCGAGCAGAGTGGACCAGTAGGCCTCCTCCACGATGCCGGCAGGCTGGCGTCCGGTGATGACCGCCAGGCAGAAGGCATGCATGAGTTCCACGGAGCCGTCGCCGGCCGCCCCGACGGAACTGGCTCCGTCATTGACCGTTACATTTTCCGCGAAGCGCACACCGGCATCCTTGGACGCCTCTTCCGTCGCCCAGGAGGTGCCCGCAAAGGCGGCATTGGACAGGATGCCCTGCTCAATCTGGTCCAGGAGCTGCCGGATGCCGGAGCGGCGGACACCCGCCTCGCTATACATGATGCCTCGGACCAGGTCGATGGTACCCTCGCTGCCCAGGATCTGCTCCCCCATCCCGAAATGCTTGTTGGAGATGATGGATTCGAAGGTCATGTGCACCCCGTTCGGATACTGGTAGATCGCAGCGACATTGTCGAAGACCTCGCGTCCGTCCTTCCAGTACAGGATACTGCCGGTACCTGTGACGAAGGAGGGCTGGATGCCGCCCATGGCCCAGGAGCCGTTCTGCAGCTGATGGCACGCGAGTTCGGTCATCAGGCCGCGGGAGTATTCGTCATAGAGGCGCCAGTTGATGCGGCGCTCGAATTCGGGCGACGGCACTTCCCGCCGCCAGTCGTTGTTGCGGTACCAGTAGTTGCGGATGCCCACCACCTCGCCGATCGCCCCGCCCCGCACGAGTTCCATCGCTTTCACATACTTGGGGTCGTACAGCCGCTGCTGGCCCACCATCAGGACCCGGGAGCCTTCCTTCCAGGCACGGTACATCGCGGAAAGCTGTTCGGGCGTATGGGCCATCGCCTTCTCGCAGAAGGTATGCTTTCCGGCGGAGAGGGCGTCCAGGGTCATCTGCGCGTGCATGGACAGCGGGGTGCAGATGATGACCCCGTCCACCTCCTTGTCTTCCAAGAGTTTCCGGTAGTCCGTGTAGCGCCGGGCACCCGGGCACATCGCCGACGCCTCGTCCAGGTGCGGCGGGAAATCGTCGCACAGGGCAACGACCTGCGCCGACGGGTCCTGCAGCAGGTTCGCCAGATGGAACCGTCCCCGCGACCCGGTGCCGATGATGCCCAGCCGCGCCTTCTCGCCCGCCGCCTCCTTCTGCCGGTCGGGCGTGCAGCCGGCCAGCCAGGGGAACAGGGCCAGGGAAGCCCCGCCGAAAGCCAGGTGCTGCAGAAAATCTTTCCGTGTCATCCGTTCGTTCATATCGTCCGTGTCCATGCCTCCCCGTCGGTCCGGCACAGGATTTCCCACGCCCGGTAGCCTTCGAAGGCCGATATCAATCCGCCGCGCCTGTCCGCCGGTGCCACCCACAAGGCCGTGGACAGCACCTCCGTCACCATCGCGGAAGGTCCCGTCACGGCGACCAGGCCTTCCTTTTCCACCGTATTCCCCGTGGAAGGGTCGATGATGTGCCCTCTCCCGTGGGGATCCTTTCCCGACACCGACAGCGATTCCCCGGACAGGGGGAAGGTATGCGCCGTCCGCGACGGATAATACGCATGCGCCACGCTCGCCGGCCAGGGCTCCCCGAAGGGATGCTTCCCCACCGCGGCCGTGGAACTGCCGCCGAAGGACAAGAGCGCGCAGTCCGTCTCTGCGTACACCAGGCGCGCCGCCTGCTCCAGCACGTATCCTTTGACGAACCCGCCAGCTCCTGCAGGGCCGAGAGCCGGGCATGGGTCTCGTCCAGCTCGGCCTGCACCGGTTCCGTACAGGCGGGCAGGACGGCCAGGAGGGCGGGGAAAAACCATTTCAAACCTGTTCGCATAATCAGTTCTTTGCATACAAAGATATGAATTTCCGCCGTAAATCCTTATATTTGTAGATTGGAAACAAAAGATATCAAGATATGAAACACGCACGTATCCTCCTCATCCTTGCCTGCGCAGCCTGCCTGCTTGCCGGCTGCTCCCGCACCCAGAAATTCACGGTCGCTTCGGACCCCGCATCCGCCCGGATACCGGAGGCCCAGGCCGTCCTCGTCATCAGTGAAGGACTGGCACAGCCCATCGAGGCGCCCGTCACCGACGGAAGCTTCACCCTTCAGGGAGAAGTGAAGAAGCCCGCTTTCGCCTACCTGCTGCCCAAGAACGGTACGCGCAAGGACTACCGCGGGTTCATCCTGGAAAAGGGCGCCATCTCGTTCCAGGAAGGACATGCCACCGGCACCCCGCTCAACGATGCCGTCAACGCCTTCGTCCTTCGCCTCAGGGACGTCCGCGCCCAGTATTCCACGCCGGGTGCGGAGATGACCAAGGCCATCGAACAGGAATATCTCTCCTTCGTCACCGAGCACAAGAACGACCCCTGCGCCATCTATGCCATCCTGCAGTCCAACCGCCGGATCTCCGAAGACGCCCAGCGGAAACTGATCGAGGCTGTTTCTCCGGAAATCCGGAACAACGGAGAAATCCGTCTGGCGGCCAACCGGCTCAAGAGCGGAGCCCGGAATGAATAGGGTCCTTCGCCTTGCGGCCGTCGTCCTGCTGGCCGTCACTGCCTGCAACCGGCACGACCACTATACGGTCATCGTCTCGCTGGACGGTGACCGCTGGGACTATCCCGACCTGTACGACATGCCGTTCTTCGACTCCCTCGCGACCGTAGGCGTGAAGGCGGCGATGGAACCTTCCTTCCCCGCTTCCACCTTCCCGAACCACTACACGATGGCAACGGGCTGCGTCCCGGACCACAACGGCATGGTGCACAACAGCTTCCGGGATCCGGATGACGGCTCGCACTACGCGATGAAGGACTCTTCGAAGCGCTTCAACCCCAAGTATTACCTGAAGGAACCCATCTGGATCACGGCCCAGAAGCAGGGCCTGAAGACCGGCAACATCTACTGGCTGGGCGGCGACGTCGCCATCCAGGGACAGTACCCCACCTACTGGCGCAACTGGAACGAACAGCCCCACTGGGAGTTCGACGAGCGGGTGGACGAGGCCGTACGCCTGATGTCCCTCCCGAAGAAGGAGCGCCCGCGCCTGATGATGGTCTATTTCGACGAGCCCGACCACACGGGCCATGTCACCGGCCCCGTCTCAGCGGAGACGGCGGAGATGACCCATCGCATGGACAGCCTCATGCACGCCTTCTACCTCCGGCTCAAGGCCCTCCCCCACGGGAAGAAGATCAACTTCATCCTGGCGGGCGACCACGGCATGACGGAGCTCAGCGACACGCGGTTCGTCTCCTGGGCGGAAGCCCTGGACGACAGCTGGGTGGAGGACATCGCCGGGGCCACTCCCACCAGCATTTTCTGCAAGGAAGGCTACGTGGACACGGTGTACAACGCCCTGTCGCAGATTCCCCACCTGAACGTGTACCGCCACGGCGAGATGCCCGACTCCCTGAACTACGGCACCTCCGACCGCCTGGGCGACATCATCGTGAACCCGGACCTGGGGTGGCAGTTCAACTTCGCCCCGTCCCGGAACAAGGGTTCCCACGGCTATGCACCGCAGGAGGCCGACATGCTCGTGTGCTTCCGCGCCGTAGGCCCCGATTTCAAGAAGGGCTACGAAGCCGTCCCCTACGAGGAAGGCCGGCTTGCGGCCTTCAAGAACATCGACCTGTACCCGATGCTCTGCCACCTGCTGGGCATCACCCCCGCTCCCGTGGACGGGGATCTGGAACGAATCAAACTAATCTTAAAATAGGAACATCATGAAACTTGACGGAAGACGTGAAAGCTCCAATGTGGAAGACCGCAGAGGAATGAGCGGCGGCACGGTCGCCGGACTGGGACTGGGCGGCATCGCCCTGGTGGCCATCATCACTTTCCTGATGGGCGGAAACCTGGGCGACGTGGTCCAGAACGTCCAGAATGCAGGCGGACTCGGCTCCATGACCGAGCAGGCCTCCTACGAACCCACGGCCGAGAACGAGGCCCTTGCCAAGTTCTCCCGCCAGATCCTCGCCTCCACCGAGGACGTGTGGAGCGCCTATTTCCGGCAGAACGGCATCGGCACGTACCGGAATCCGACCCTCGTGCTCTACACCGGCACCACCACCACCAGCTGCGGCACCGGCCAGGCGGCCATGGGCCCGTTCTACTGCTCCGCCGACGAGAAGCTGTACATCGACCTGAGTTTCTTCTCCACGATGCGCCAGCAGCTCGGGGCCGACGGCGACTTCGCCTACGCCTACGTCATCGCCCATGAGGTGGGCCACCACGTGCAGAACCTCCTCGGCACCCTGGGCAAGGCCCATCAGCAGATGGCCAAGATGTCCTCGGCCAACGCCAACCGGGTGAGCGTCCGCATCGAGCTCCAGGCCGACTTCTATGCCGGCGTCTGGGGCCACTACGAGAACAGCATGTTCGGATCCATCGAGGACGGAGACCTCATGGAGGCCATCCAGTGCGCCTCCGTCATCGGCGACGACTATCTCCAGAAAAAGGCCCAGGGTTACGCCGTGGAGGAATCCTTCACCCACGGCACCGCCGCCCAGCGCATGAAGTGGCTCAAGAAGGGCCTGCAGACGGGCGACATCCGCCAGGGCAACACGTTCGAACTCTCTGACAGCCAGCTATGAGCAAGCATTTTACCTTACCTTATGAGGGGGGCCTGATCGAGAAGAACCTTCCGAAGGGCATCCTCCACAACTATGAAAAGATCTGGACCGAGATCTATCCCGAATCCCGTCCCGCTTCCTATGCCGTCGCCGACCTCATCGTGGACAGCATCAAGGCCTGCCCCGAAGGCCGCCTGTTCCGCCTGGGCCTCACGACCGGCGCCACGCCCACGTCCCTGTACAATGAACTGGCCCGCCGCTACCAGGCCGGACAGGTTTCCTTCAAGAACGTGGAGATCTTCTCCATCGACGAATACTATCCGTCCTCCAAGGACGAACTCCAGAGCCGCAACCACCGCCTCCACGAGACGCTCCTGGACAAGGTGGACGTGAAGGAGGAGCATGTCCATATCCCCGACGGCACCGTCCCCCAGGCCTTCGTCTCCCAGTACTGCGCCGAGTTTGACAAGCAGGCCCGGAACCTGGACCTCCTGGTGATCGGCATCGGCGAAGAGGGCCAGGTGGGCTTCAACGAGGCGGGCAGCAACGAGAAGACCCGCACCCGCACCGTTCGCCTTTCCTACAAGTCCCGCAAGCGCCAGGCCCGCTCCTTCAACCACGACATCACCGCCACGCCGCAGAGCGCGATCACGATGGGCATCGGCACGATGCTCACCGCCAGCCGCATCATCCTGATGGCCTGGGGCGAATCCAAGGCGGAGGCCGTCAAGGCCATCGCCGAGGGCGAGATGACGGGCGCCTGCCCGGCCTCCCTGTTCCAGCGCCACGACCACATCCACTTCTTCGTGGACGAGACGGCCGGAGCCCTCCTCACCCGCGTGGTGGCCCCCTGGCTCGTGGGACCGTGCGAATGGACCCCGAAGTTCATCCGCAAGGCGGTCGTGTGGCTGTGCCAGACCGTCGGGAAGCCCATCCTGAAGCTCACGGAAAAGGACTACCTGGAGAACTCCCTCGGCGAGCTGCTGGAAAAGTTCGGACCCTTCGACAAGATCAACATCGACGTCTTCAACGACCTCCAGCACACGATCACCGGCTGGCCGGGCGGCAAGCCCGGGGCCGACGACAGCACCCGTCCCGTGGCGGCCACCCCGTACCCGAAGACGGTCCTTATCTTCTCCCCGCACCCGGACGACGACGTCATCTCCATGGGCGGCACCTTCATCCGCCTGGCCACCCAGGGCCATGACGTGCATGTCGCCTACGAGACTTCCGGCAACGTGGCGGTCCATGACGACGTCGTGCTCCAGCACATGGACGCGGCGTACCAGCTGGGCTTCGCCGACAAGTTCGCCGAGGTGAAGGCCCTCGTGGACAGCAAGCGTCCCGGCGAACCCGAGCCGCGGAAGCTCCTGGAAATCAAGGGCGCCATCCGCCGCAGCGAGGCCCGCGGCGCCGTCCGCTCCTTCGGCCTCAACGACAACACCAACGCACACTTCCTGAACCTGCCGTTCTACGAGTCCGGCGGCATCAAGAAGAACCCGCGCACCCAGGCCGACGTGGACATCATCAAGGAACTGATCCTGAAGCTCAAGCCGCACATGATCTTCATGGCGGGCGACCTGGCGGACCCGCACGGCACGCACCGCGTGTGCACCGAAGCCGCCCTCGAGGCCGTGGAGCAGCTCAAGGCCGAGGGCAACGACTGGCTTTCCGAGACCCACATCTGGCTCTATCGCGGCGCCTGGATGGAGTGGGAGCTGGGCCGCGTGGACATGGCCGTCCCGCTGAGCCCGGACGAGGTCGTGAAGAAGCGCCACGCCATCTTCCGCCACCTCTCGCAGAAGGACATCGTCCCGTTCCCGGGCGAGGATCCGCGCGAGTTCTGGCAGCGGGCCGAGGAGCGCACCCAGAACACCGCCAGGCTCTACGACCAGCTGGGCATGGCGGAATACCAGGCCATCGAAGTATTCTTAAAACTCTGCTAACATGAAGATCATCATCCGCGACAACGCGAAACAGGGCTCCCTGTGGGCCGCCCGTTATATCGCTTCCAAGATCAACGAGAAGGCCGCCCGGACCTCCGAGCCCTTCGTGCTGGGCCTGTGCACCGGCTCCACCCCCATCGACACCTATGCCGAGCTCATCCGCATGGTGAAGGCCGGCGAAGTGTCCTTCAAGAACGTGATTTCCTTCAACATGGACGAGTACGTGGGACTTCCGGTGGAGCATCCGGAGAGCTACCACTCCTTCATGCACCGCTACCTGTTCGACCACATCGACGAGCCGGCGGAAAACATCCACATCCTGGACGGCAACGCGGCCGACACCGAGGCCGAATGCGCGGCCTACGAGAAGGCCATCGTCGAGGCCGGCGGCTTCGACCTGTTCCTCGGCGGCGTGGGCGAAGACGGACACATCGCCTTCAACGAGCCGTTCTCCTCGCTGAGTTCCCGCACGCGCGTCGTCACCCTCACCCAGGACACCCGCGAGGTCAACGCCCGCTTCTTCGGCGGCAATCCCGAGGCGGTTCCCGCCCAGGCGCTCACCGTGGGCGTCGCCACCGTCCTGTCCTCCAAGGAGGTCGTCATCCTCGCCTTCGGTTCCAAGAAGGCCCGCGCCCTTCGCGATGCCATTGAAGGGCCGATGTCCCACTACTGCACGCTCAGCGGCCTGCAGAACCACCCGGCGGGGACCATCGTCTGCGACGAGGCTTCCATCGGCGAGGTGAAGGTGAACAGCTACCGCTACTTCAAGGCCGTCGAGGCCGCGGAGAGCCGGTAATCAGAACTGGAAATAGATGAAGGTCTGGAGGCCGGCGGTGATGAACTGATACACCCCGAAGACGATCGCCACCACGGCCAGGGCCATCACAGGCAGCGGAAGCGTCGCGAACCGGATCCGGTAGCGGCGCTTCCAGCGTTCCGGAAGCCAGTGGACGAGCATGCCGAAAAGGAACACGAGCAGTACGCCGCGGTGCTGCCAGGCCATCGCCGGGACGAGGGACAGGTCCCAGGCCGACCCGATCTGCTTCACCATGCTCTTCGCGGCGAACCAGGCCTGCTCGTTCGCCAGGGCCGGGTCCAGGTTGGATCCGCTCCGGAAGAACAGGCGGGTGAAGGTGATGAAGACGAAGGTCTGGAAGACGGCCCAGGCGTTGGAGATCCAGGACACGGTCTCCGCCGGGCCGTCTGATGACGGCCTGGAATCCTTCGAAAGAAGGTAATACCCCAATCGGACGAGGGTGCCCAAGGCAAGGACCAGGGTCCAGACGAAGAAGAGGTTCCAGACGGGAGCGGGGGCGAGGCGGGAGAGGGCGTAGCAGAACCCGCACAGGCCGCAGATGACGGCGCTCTGGACCGGACGGCTCCAGCGTGCCCAGAACTTGTAGATGATCTGCCCGATGCCGTTCAGGCCGCCCCAGATCATGAAGTTCCAGCTGGCGCCGTGCCACAGGCCGCCGAGGAGCATCGTGTCCATGGAATTGACCTGCGTCCGGAGGAATTTCCGCTGGTCGGGCCGGGCCCATCCATACAGGAGGAGGAGAACCGCCACCGTACCCACGGCGACGGCCACCCACCAGGAGCCGGAGAGGAAAGAACCGATGACGGCCACGGCGAGGATGATGATCCAGGTGCCCCAGGTCGCATTCCGGTTGCCGCCCAGGGGGATGTACAGGTAATCCCGGAGCCAGCGCGAAAGGGACATGTGCCAGCGGCGCCAGAACTGCTGGGCGTTCTCCGCCTTGTAGGGGGAGTTGAAGTTCTGCGGCAGGTGGAAGCCCATCAGCAGGGCGACGCCCGTAGCGATGTCCGTGTAGCCGGAGAAATCGGCATAGACCTGGAGGGAATAGCAGAACAGGGCCGAGAGGTTCTCGAAGCCGGTGTACAGGAGCGGGTTCTCGAAGACCCGGTCGCTGAGGTTCACGGCAAGGTAGTCGGCGAGGACGAGCTTCTTCACCAGGCCGTTCATAATCCAGAAGACAGCGATGCCGAACCAGCGGCGGCTCAGGTTGTAGGGCTTGTGCAGCTGCGGGAAGAACTCGGGCGCGCGGACGATGGGCCCCGCCACGAGCTGCGGGAAAAAGGTCAGGAAGAAGCCGAAGTCCAGGAAGTTCCGCAGCGGCTCCACCTTCTCCCGCTTTACGTCCATGATGTAGCTGATGGCCTGGAAGGTGAAGAAGGAGATGCCGACGGGGAGGACGATGGCATCGACCCGGAACACCGAGGTCCCGGTGAGCTGGTTCATCAGTTCCCCGAGGACGTCCCGCACCTGGATGGACAGGCCGAACAGGTCGTTCAGGAAGTCCGCCAGGAAATACGCGTACTTGAAGTAGGCCAGCACCCCGAGGTCCACGACCACCGACAGCACGACCCAGAAGGTCTTCCAGCCGGTGCGCGCCCTCGGGAGCGCCCGCGCCGCGAAGTAATTGTACACCACGACGAAGAGCAGGAGCGCCAGGAACACGCCGCTCGTCTTGTAGTAGAAGAACAGGCTCACGAAGAACAGGTAGGCGTTCCTCAGGAGCGGCTTGGAATGGATGAGCGAGAACAGGGCGAACACCAGCGCGAAGAACACCCAGAAATAGAACTGGGTGAACAGCAGCGGGTGCGCGCTGTCAAAGGAAAGGAGCGCGTGCAGGAAATCCCGTATGACATCCAGGGGGGTCACCGGCCCATCCGTTCGGCGTACGTGTCCATGAGGGCGTTGAAGAGGAGGTTCCCCAGGATCGCGTAGCCCTCGGGCGTGAAGTGGATGTGGTCCGCGCGGGCATAGCCGCCACTGACCCACGCATCCATGGACCCGGCCCCGCCCATGATGCCGAAGAGATCCCAGAAGGCCCCGTCACAGCCGGCGGCGATCTCCTGGAAGGCCTGCTGCGCCCGGGCGCCGAAGGGATTGGAGCGGCCGTTCTTCCAGCTGTCGTTGCAGGAAGTGAAGAGGAAGGCGCAGTGCGGGTTCGCGTGCCGCACGAGCTGCACCAGCCGGCCGTAGTTGGCAACGAACCGGCGGGCGTCGAAGTCCACGCCCTGCAGGTCGTTGATGCCGATGGAGAAGATCACGAGGTCGGGCTTCACCACCTTGAGGTCCGCCACGAAATCGTCGCACTTGAGGAAGGAGGACGTCGCGGCGCCGTTGACCCCTACCTCGCTCACCGTCAGGCCGGTAGCAGGGTTGTCCACATAGATGCCCTTGATGGTGAAACGGCCCGGGAAACCCTGGAAGCCGATGCGGATGAAATCGGCGTAATACGGAAGGTCGAAGCGCCAGTTCTCGCCCACCTGCCGTCCCCGGACGGTGTCCCGGCCCATGATGACGACGGGTTCCAGCTCCCCGTAGCCCAGCACGTCCACCGACCGGACGGTGTAACGGACGTCCCACTGGCGGCGCTCCTCCGGAAGAAGGTCCAGGGACACCGTCGCGGCGGTATCGGCCGTGGACACGGTCATGCCGCTGAGGCCCATCACGGTGTCGGGCTTCAGGCACCGGCTGGAGGTCCAGGTCCCCGTGTAGGAGGTCTGGTAACCTACCGGCGTATTGGTTCCGGCCGCCGCGTAGGGGAACAGGAGTCCCCGGCCGCCGTCCAGGCCGTACCGCATGGACAGGAGGTCCTTGCGGAGCGTATTGGTCCAGGTGCCGCCCTGGACGTGGGAACCGCCGATGTGGACGATCCTCACGTCGCCCCGGCCCGTCAGGACCAGGGTGTCCAGCTTGCGCAGGAAGGCGTCGAAATCGGGCGATTCGCCGCCGGGAAACTGGAGGACGTTCCGCTCCTGGCGGAGGTACCCCAGCGGGGGGATGCGGGTATGGAACCGGAGCTGCTGGGCACCGGTGGGGAGAAGGGTCGCCAGGACGGCGACCAGGAGAAGGACGCTTCGTTTCATCTTTCCATGCTTTGTTCGACGAGCTCGGACGGAACCGTCTTCCGCAGGTCGTAGAAATCGTAATAAGTCAGGAAGGAGCGGGAAAGGGTCTCTCCCACCACCTTCGCGCCGGCCGGGGTGAAATGAACATAATCCGGTCCGGCGAGGGCCGGGCTGTGCCGGACCCACTGGGGCATCGAATTGGCCCCGCCCATCATCCCGTACAGGTCCCAGTAGGCGGCCCCGGCCGCGAGCGTGACGGCCTTCAGCGAGTCCACCACCTCCGCCAGGTGGCGGTAGGAATGGATCCGGCCTTCCTCTTCGTTCCAGACGGCCATGTCGGACGGGCCGATGAAGAGGACTTTCCCGCCGGGGACTGCGTCCTGGAACCAGGCGATCTGCTCCCGGACCTCGTCCATGTACCCGGAGATGGCCTTGGACGACCGCGCCGCCGGCATGAAGTTGCCGCCGAACTGCAGGATGACAAGCTGGGTGTCATCCAGTTCGTAGGCCGTTTTCATGAGGGTCGTGTCGATGCGGGTGAGCACCGTTCCCGTGCTGCCGCGCATCGGGACATTGTCCACGGTGACACCGGCCGTGCCGTCCGTGGCGAGGCCGTAGATCTCGGCGGTTCCGGTGAATCTCAGGGTGGCCCGGTCGACAGGCCGGGCGAAGGTCCAGGTGGTCCAGGTGACGCCGTCACGGGTCCGGGTGACGGGCCGCGGCTTCAGCGTATCGGACTGTGCCGTCACGGAGAAGTCCTCCCCCGCCTGCCCATAGAGGACGGACACGGAGGAAAAGGTCCTGACACGCTCCAGTGTCGATTTCTCCCGAAGCCCCCGGATGGTCACGGTGCCGTCGGCATAGGCGCCCACCAGCTGCGCCAGAGGGCCGTAACGGCGGTGCGCCGCACGGCGCGTCGT
The DNA here is from genome assembly GCA_017464245.1 of Bacteroidales bacterium. Taxonomy (GTDB): domain Bacteria; phylum Bacteroidota; class Bacteroidia; order Bacteroidales; family UBA932; genus Cryptobacteroides. The sequence continues at coordinate 28,656 of JAFUDV010000024.1, forward strand.
GGAATCCCCCACCAGCTGGTAGGCCACGAATCCGCCCGACGCATAGTGCGAGACGGAGGCCATGGGCGTGGTCGTCAGCGCCGGGAACATGCCCGTTCCCTCACCCCCGAAACGTTCCTGCAGGGCGTCCCGCAGGTTGGACGAAATGCGGTCCAGCTCGATCTGCGAGTCCCCGTAATGCACGACGCGGACGGTCCTTCCCTCCTCCCGTGCCCGTTCGAAGGCACGGAAGACCGGGTCGAAGAACGTGTAATCGTCGTCCGGCAGGTAGATCCGGTCCGGATTCCCATAGAAGAAATCCCGGTAGTAGGCCAGCGTATCCTGCTGCATCGCAAAACGCTGCTGCACCGCGTTCAACAGGGAATCCACGTCCAGTTTCCGTTCCGTCAGCTCCCGGACGCGCCCCTCGTACGAGGCGAAACGCAGCCGTTTGCCGGCAAGGCGTATCCCGTCCGCCGGGAATACGGCCCACGCCGCCCCCAGCATCAGGAACACACCCAGTATGAAAAGCAGGACCTGCCGCGCCTTCATTCCGAACTTTGCTGAAAACTTACAAAGTTACTCAAAATCCGGCGCATCGGCAAACAGATGGCCCTAGTGCAGCATCACCGTCAGGCCCGCCATGACGATGGACACCATGGACATGAGCTTGATGAGGATGTTCAGGGACGGACCGGAGGTGTCCTTGAAGGGATCGCCCACGGTATCGCCCACGACGGTGGCGTGGTGCGAGGAGGAGTTCTTGCCGCCGAAGTGGCCTTCCTCCACGTACTTCTTCGCATTGTCCCAGGCGCCGCCGGAATTGGCCAGGAAGATCGCGAGGACGAAGCCGGCGCCGAGTCCGCCGGCCAGCAGGCCGATCACGCCCGCAGGACCCAGCAGCACGCCCACCAGCATGGGCACCACGATCGCCAGCACCGACGGGAAGATCATCTCGTGCTGGGCGGCCTTGGTGGAGATGCGCACGCAGGATGTATAGTCCGGACGCTGCTTTCCTTCCAGGATGCCCGCAATCTCACGGAACTGGCGGCGGACCTCCACGACCATCTTTTCGGCAGCGCGGCCTACGGCATTCATCGTGAGGCCGCAGAACAGGAAGGCCATCATGGAGCCCACGAACACGCCCACCAGGACCTTCGGGTTCATGAGGGTGATGTCGTAATAGCTGACGATGTCCGTGATGGTGGCGGAGACGGTGTCCACCGTCCGGTCGCCGACCTCCAGGACATGCTTGCCGATGTGCCCGAGGCCGATCTTGATTTCCTCGATATAGGACGCCAGCAGGGCCAGGGCGGTGAGGGCCGCCGAGCCGATGGCGAAGCCCTTGCCGGTCGCGGCCGTCGTGTTGCCCAGGGAGTCCAGGATGTCGGTCTTCTCGCGCACGGACGGATCCAGCTCGGACATCTGGGCATTGCCGCCCGCATTGTCGGCGATCGGGCCGTAAGCGTCTGTCGCCAAGGTGATTCCCAGGGTGGAGAGCATGCCCACCGCTGCGATGGAAATGCCGTAAAGGCCCAGCGACAGGGTGTCCGTGGAGAAATGGAAGCCCGTCGCGAAGCCATAGGCCAGCAGGATGGCGGCCGCGATGGTCACCACCGGCACCGCCGTGGAGATCATGCCCAGGCCCACGCCGTTGATGATCACGGTCGCCGGGCCCGTCTGGGAGCTCTCCGCGAGCTTCTGCGTAGGCTTGTACGAATGGGAGGTATAATACTCCGTGACCTTGCCGATGATCACGCCCGCCAAAAGGCCGGAAATGACCGACAGGGACAGCTGCCACCACTCCGGCAGGCCGTTTTCGGCCTTGAATCCGAGCACGTAGAACACGCCGAAGGTGAGGATGCCGATGAGCACGGCCGCCAGGTTCGTCCCCACGCTGAGCGACTTGAGGAGGTCCTTCAGGGAGGCCCCTTCCTTGGTCCGGACGGCGAAGATGCCGATGATGGACAGGACCACGCCGATGGCCGCGATGAGCATCGGAGCCATGATGGCACGGATCTGGACGTCGGTGCCGGCGTTGAAGAAGGCCGAGGCGCCGAGGGCCATGGTCGCGAGGATGGAACCGCAGTAGGACTCGTACAGGTCCGCGCCCATGCCGGCGACGTCACCCACGTTGTCGCCCACGTTGTCGGCGATGGTGGCCGGGTTCCGGGGATCGTCCTCCGGGATGTCCTGCTCCACCTTGCCCACGATGTCGGCGCCCACGTCGGCCGCCTTCGTGTAGATGCCGCCGCCCACGCGGGCGAACAGTGCCTGGGTGGATGCGCCCATGCCGAAGGTGAGCATCGTCGTCGTGATCACCACCAGGGTCTGTGCATCAGAGGCTTCATGGACAAAGGCGCGGAGGATCATCCACCAGATGGAAATGTCCAGCAGGCCCAGGCCCACGACGGTAAGGCCCATCACGGCGCCGCTGCGGAAGGCGACCTGCAGGCCGCCGTTGAGCGACCGCATCGTCGCATTGGCCGTACGCGCGGAGGCATAGGTGGCCGTGCGCATGCCCACATAGCCGGCGAGGCCGGAGAAGAAGCCGCCCGTCAGGAAGGCGAACGGTACCCAGGGATTCTGCACGCCGAAGCCGTAGGCCAGCACGGCAAACAGGCAGGCCAGCACCGCAAACACGATGATAACCACCTTGTATTGCTGCTTGAGATACGCCATGGCGCCTTCGCGCACATACTGGGCGATCTCTTTCATCGTCGGTGTTCCCTCACTCTCCTTGAACATCTGCCGGAAGAAGATCCAGGCAAACAGGAGCGCCACCACCGCGGCGGCGGGAACCAGGTAGAACAGGGTATTCATGGTTCAGTCGGTTAGATCAGTTCAAGTCTTCGATCGTGAAGCCGTCCAGCCGCTCCACGAGGCGGCGGAGGGTCTCCACGTAATTCCTTTGATGCAGGCGGACCGTCAGGTGCACCTTGCTGCTGAAAACGGAATAGGTCTCCACATTGACGCCCTCGCTTTTCAGCACGTCCAGCATGGCCAGCAGGTCCTGGTTCCCCTGGGACTTCAAGGTCAGGTCCACCACCTTCTCGCCATAGCGGAGATGGAAGAAATGCACCAGCTCCAGGCAGATGACGGTCATCAGGGCGGAGGCGCAGGCCACGTCGTACATCCCGGCCCCGCAGGCCAGGCCGATGGCGGCGGCGACCCACAGGCCCGCGGCCGTGGTCACGCCCCGCACGACGTTCTTCTGGAAGATGATGACGCCGGCACCGATGAAGCCGATGCCGGAGACCACCTGCGCGGCCACGCGCGCGGCGTCGAAGCGCCCCGAGAACGCGTACTGCGAGATGATCATGAACAGGGCGCTGCCCAGCGCCACGATGAAATGCGTACGCAGGCCGGCCTCCTTCGCGCGGAGTTCCCGCTCGAGGCCGATGCAGGCGCCCATCAGGCCGGCGATGACCAGGCGCATTATCAGGTTCCAGTCGATACTCATGCGACAAAGATAGTCATTTTCACTGGAAAAGCCCCGGCGTGATGCCCAGCCACTTGAGGACGGTGCCGCCGAACAGGAGGATGAGGGCCCAGGAGAAGGTCATCATGGTGATGCCGAACTTGAAGGCGTCCGTCTGGCTGTACTGGTTCGTGTTGTACAGCAGGGCGGCGGGCTTGCTGTTGAACGGGAGCACGTAGCAGTGCTCGATGAGCATGGACACCGGCAGGGCCAGGCTCATGGTCGGGAAGCCGAAGCGTTTCTCCACGCCCAGGGCGATGGGCACGAACACCATCGTCCGGATGGTCTTGGACTGGAACACCAGGCCGGAATACATCATCAGGAAGGTGAGGATGACGTACAGCACCCAGAAGGGCGTGTCGGCGGTGATGCCCATGGAGTCGAAGGCCGCATTGACCATCGTGCTCGGGAGGTCGGTGGCGTTCAGGCCGCTGCCCAGCACATAGGCGCCGGCGGAGAAGAGCATCAGGTGCCAGGGAATGTCCACGTCGTTCCATTTCACGACGCCGATCCCCGGCAGCAGGGCGAGGACCGCGCCGATGAGGGCGACGATGGTCTCGTCGATGTGGTGGAAGGTTCCCTTGGTCACCCACAGGAACAGCACCACGAGGAAGATTGCGACGGCCTTCCATTCCTCCCGGGACATCTTGCCCATGCCGGCAAGTTCCTCCTTCAGGCGGTCGATGCCCCCGTCGATCTGGGGCACCTGCTCCTCCTTCTTCATGGGGAAGAACACGTACATGCCCAGCAGGAGGCCCACCACGAGGATGATCACCGACATCGGCCCCACGGCGATCAGCCACTCCTTGTAGCCGAAGTCGCAGGAGCCCAGGAAACCGGCGATGAGGGAGATCGCAAGCAGGTGCGCACCCGATCCGGTATAGAAGGCATTGGCTCCGATGTTCACCTGGAACAGGTTCTGGATCACGAGATTGCGTCCGAAGTTGTTCCGGTGGCCGTTGGACGCGCCGTAGATGGCGCAGATGACCATGAAGATCGGGAGCATGATGGTCGCCTTCACCGTCGTCGCGGAGATGAAGGCGGAAAGCACGAGGTTGATCACCAGGAAGCTCCACAGCACGCCCTTCGCGCTCTTGCCGAACTTGATGACGAAGGCGAGGGCGAGGCGCTTGGCGAACTGCGTCTTCACGAGCATGGACGCCAGCACGAAGCTCAGGATGTTCAGCCACATCACCGGATGGCCCAGCTGGGCGAGCGCCTCCTTCTGCGTGGTCACGTTGAACAGCACTACGAACAGGATCAGCAGGAGGGACGTCAGGTAGTTCGGAAGGGCTTCCGTCATCCACAGGATGAGACTCGCCACGAAGATGCCCAGCATCGCGTAGTTCGCCCGGATGAAGCCGTCCAGCCCCAGGGCGTCCAGCCGCTTCTGCGCCGTGGAGGCGAGCAGCGAGGTGTCCAGGTTGTCGATGAAGCCGATGTGGCAGAACCAACAGATCCAGACGAAGGCGACGACCGCGAGGGGACCGCCCAGGCGGGCCATCCACACCTCGAATTTCGACTTCTGCATCTTGGGCAGCTTCTCGATCTTGTAGTTGTCCATGTCCAGCGGGTCGAACGCCGCCTTCGTCTTGGTATCCGTCGTCATAGCAGGGTTACTTCCAGTTCTTGTAGGGGTTCTTCATGAGCATGGAGTTGAAGTACTTGGGGTCGCCCGTGACTTCCTCTCCCAGCCAGTCCGGCTTGTCGAAGGGCTCGTTCTCGTCGGCGAGCTCCACCTCGGCCACGGTGAGGCCGTCGTTGTCGCCGTAGAACTCATCGACTTCCCAGACATGCTTGCCGTCGGTGTTCTTCACCAGGTAGCGGGTCTTGTCGATGACGCCCGGCTCGGCGAGGTCCAGGAGGGCCTTCACGTCCTCGACGGGGATTTCCTTCTCCCATTCGAAGCGGGCGGCGCCGGAGGCGTTGCCGATGCCCTTGACGGTGATGAAGCCCTTGTCCCCTTTCACGCGGATGCGCACGGTGCGCTCCGGAACGGAAGAGAGGTAGCCCTGGGTGATGCGGGTGGCCTTGAAGGCGTCGGCCTTGAAGTCGCCCTTCACCAGGAATTTCTTTTCAATTTCCTGTGCCATGGTTTCTTACTCGTTTGCTAAGGGTTTGTCGATCATGCCGATTACGCGCTTGATGGCCTGGAGGTAATTGATGTTCTCCACGCCCTCGAGGCCGCAGTCCGCGATGGTCTTCTTGATGTCCTCGATTTCCGTGGACTCGGAGTTGATGGTGACGACCTTGGCGCCGTTGATCAGGACGTTGCCCACCTCGCAGATCGTGTTGTTCACCATGTAGCCGAAGCGCTGCTTGTGCACGCGGACGGCGGCGAGGTCCGGATTGGCCTTGACCATCGCGATGAACTCCTCGTAGGTGTAGGTATCCTTGTCCAGCTTGGGCATCTCCACCATGAAGGCGGGGAAGACCTCCTTCTCCAGCACCTCGCGGGAGATCGGGAATTCACCCTTCATGAGGGGGTTCCACTGCTCGAGGCCGTCCACGGTCTGGACATAGGTCTTGATGTCCATCTTCCCGCCGCGGATCTTGGTGTTGTTGATGTCGTTCTTCGCGGAGATGATGTAGATCTCGTCGCTGGTGCGCTCCCATACCTTCTCGGGGACAGGGACGGAAAGGCGGGCCATCCGCTTGTGCGCTTCGCAGAAGCACTGTCCGAAGCTACGGAACTCGAAGCGGGGTTTCGACTGTTCGCCGATTTTCAATTCTGCCATAATATCAGTGTTTAAAGGTTTCAGTTCTTGGCATAGTCATCTTCCGTGGCGTCCGTGGAGTTGGCCTCGCCGGGGGTGAAGGTGTCCGTGCGCATCCACTTGCCGGTGCCGTCCGGCACCCGGCTCCAGGAGCCCTTGTAGTTGGTGATGGAGGCACCCCAGGCGCCCGTTTCGTCCTTGTCGCCGCGCTGGAAGGTGTCCAGTTTCTTGCCGGACGGGTCGAAGAGCTCCACGATGACGCTCTTCTTGGCGGAGAAGCCGCTGGAGAAGCCCCTTTCCGTCAGGCCCTTGGCGCCGATGATGGCGAAGAAACCATGGGCGGGAACCACTTCGCCGTCGATGCCGGTCCAGGTGAGCGCCTCGTCCTTGTTGATGGTCACGCCGTTGAGCTTGATCGGGAAGTCGCTGAGGTTCACGAGCTCGAAGAACTTCTCCTCGTCCGCTCCGGCGCCATACACCTCGTTGAGCTTGAGCTTGGTCCAGTCGGTGGCCGGGTCGCCCACCTTGTAGGAGAACTTGTCGGAAGTGGTCGTGAAGCCGGCCTCGTTGGCGACTTCCACGGTGAAACTGACCTCGGTACCGTCCGCCATCGCAGGGATGGTCGCGGTGTAGGAGGTGCCGGAACCGGTCATCGGGACGCTCGTTCCGTTGTATTTGAGCGTGACGGAGGTCACCTTCTGGATGCCCGTGACGGTGGCCGTCACCTGCACGTCGGTATTGGAAGTCGGAGCTTCCGGGGAGAAGACCACCTTTTCGATGGTGGAAGGGCCCTTGTACAGTTCATCCTTCACGCAGGCCGTGAAAGCCAGGAGAGCCGCTGCTGCGATCAAAAATATCTTTTTCATAATTTCCGGATCTGTTAAGGGTTAGAAGTCGATCTCGAAACGGACGGCCAGCATGTGGTAGTCCACGCCCGCCTTGCCGGCGGCGGTGACGACCTTGGTATAGTCCTTGGTGGGATTCCCGGCGGCGTCCAGGCCTACGTTGAGCTTGTCCTTGCCGTTGGCGTAGCGGTCGTTGTTGTTGAACTGGTAGTTGAGCTGCATCTTCACGTTGTTGTTCACCCAGAAGTTCAGACCCAGGGTATAGGCCTCGGCGCAGCCGCCATAAACCGCCCCGTCATTCAGGTTGCAGAACTCATAGCGTCCGCACAGTTCGATGTCGCCCCACTTGCGGCCGCGCTCCACCTTGGTGTACTTGCCGCCGTTGGCGTCATAGCGCTGCTTGCCGCCGAACAGCAGGTAGCCGGCCTGGGCGTACCAGCCGTTGAAATTGAGGGTCGGAGCATCCTTGAAGAGGACGTTGTCGGCGACGTAGGCGGCCTCATAGCGGAGCCCGCCCCAGTGACCGGCCAGTTCCACGGTCCAGAGATTGTGATGGTCCAGGCCCGGGAGGTTGTTGGTGTCCAGGTACTTCTTGCGGTTGATGCTGGTGGAGTTGCGGGCGCTGGCCCGGTAGGTGCCCCATTCACCGGTCGCCTCGCTCACCAGGGAGGTGCGGTAGGAATAGGCGGCGCCGAGGTGCAGGCTGGCGTTGCTCAGCTTGTACAGCGGACGGAAGACGGCCTTCGCCGTGAGGGAGTAACCGGAATTGCGGCCGAAGTCCTTGTTGTTGTCGGCCACGTTGGTCCACTCCTCCTCGCCGGCCACTTCCTGGGCGAAAGCGCCCGCGGAGAGCCAGAGCCAGTCTTTCGCATACTTGGCGTTGAAGCCCAGGTGGCGGGACGGGGTCAGCGCGGAGCACACCATCGGACGCTCCATGAACTGGAGGTAACGGGAGGTGGTGTTGCGCTGGATGGAGAAATTCTCCTTGAAGTTGCCCACCTGCAGGTCCAGGTTGGGGATGCCGGTGAAGCGGACGATCGCGTCCTTGAGTTCCACCAGGCCGTTCGCGAGGTCCATGTCGAACTCACCGTACCAGTTCTCGTCGATCTGGCCTTTCACGGCGAAACGGGCGCGGCGGATCTGGACGCCGTTGCCGATCGGGTCGGCATAGTCGGGAGCGCCGAAGAAGACGGCGCCGTCGGCCTGGGCCCGGACGTCGAACCAGAGTTTGTAGCCCGAATTCGGGGATGCGAGGACGAGGATGCCGTCCTGGGCCTCCACGTCCAGGCGGTCGGACTGCACGGCAACGCCGTACTGGTTGTACTTGACCGCCTTCTGCGCAAAAGCCGCCTGCGAGAAGAGCAACAAGGCGGCCATCAAATAAAATAATTTACGCATAACTGACATAGGTTAGTGTTTTGTGTTCGTTTGCTAATCAAAGATATATATTTTCGTTGAAATACAAAAACTTTTGTAAAATTTTTAATTCAATTTCGCCGAAAAGACAAAAGAAAGAGGCTGACCGAAAAGGAGATTCTTAGGTCAGCCCCTTCGTGTCCGGGTGAATCTACTGTACGTCCAGTTCGAGCGTCACGTCCCGGCTGTGGCCGTCGGGATAGGCGAGACGCGCCTCGACGGTATGGCGTCCGGCCGTAAGGACGACCGAAGCGGCCTCCGCAGGCTCGTCGTCGAAGTACCACGCCACGGAAACCGGGCGGACCTCCTCTTCCTCCACCAGTGCGAACGTGAAACGGTCGCCGGCCCTGTAGGGTCCTTCGCTCGCGATCGTATCGAGCGTCAGTCCGTCATAGGAAGCCTGGACATCCACTGTCACCGTCCCGCCGGCATAGGCGATCCGGGAGAAGGAGACCTCGCCCTCGACTCCGTTCCAACTGACCGGCACATAGGAATCGACATTGCCGGAGGGGAAAGGGATCCGGGATTCGCTATAGGTGTGGAGCGAGCTCTGGTTTCCGGCCGGAACGATGTAGAAACAGGGATGGGAGCCGTTCTCGTTGATGCTGTTCGACTCCTCCCAGCGGTACCACAGGTCATGGGCCGTCGCCGTATAATAGGCGGTCCGGACCGGACGCGAGGACTTGTCGGCATGGTACACGACCATGCCGGCGGCCGGGATGTACCGGTCCCAGCCGGTCTTCGTCCGGTTCTCATAGATGAAAAACTCGCCGTCCATGTCCGTGAAAGTGCGGTACGCCACGTTCCCGTTGATGGGAGGAATCGTATAGGTGCCGGCCCTGGGGAATTCCTTGTAGTCGTCTTCGGTGACCCAGCCCAGATACATCCGTTCCTCGAAATTGAAGTACGGAGGCGTACGCATGTCGTTGTTGTAGGAGCCGGAGCACATGGTGGAATAGGAGTACAGGCCGCCGGCGTAGCCGTTGGTATAGTAATCCGTGTCGTACATGTCCGGGAGGCCCATCGCATGGCCGAACTCGTGGCAGGCGGTTCCGATGCCGCCCATCTTTCCGGCCAGCTCGCCCTGGCCCGCCAGCTCGTTGGAGCAGGCATACTTGTCCACGCGGACGCCGTCCAGTGTCACGCTCTTGCCGGCCGCCGACAGTTCCCATTGGTGCGGCCAGATGGAATCGTCGTCCGAGGAGTCCGCCTCGCCGTAGCCGGCATAGTACATGAAGACCATGTCCACTTTGCCGTCGCCGTCGTTGTCATACCGGGAGAAGTCGATCTGCCCGTCCAGCGCCTGGCAGCCTTCAACAACCGCCTCCTCCGGATTCTTGTCGTTGCCGCTGCCGTCGTTGCCGCCGTAATAGGAATACTTGCGGGACAGTTTCACAGGACCGTACACGTCGAAGACGGGCTCGAAAAGGCCGCCCGAATTGTCATAGTAGAAATCCCGGGCCGACCCGGTCGCTCCGTTCCGGGAATACCCCGGTTCGTTCATCTGGCGGTCGTAGGCCGCCTGGGGATCGTCGGAGGACGTGAAGGAGAGGTCGGAGAACTCCACCAGGATCACGAGGAAGTGCTTCTTTCCGATAGCGACATGCTCCCCTGCCTTCGCGGCGGAAGCCCGGAAAGCCTGCGTCCTGCGGGCGCCCGCCCGTCGACGGACCTCCCCCAGGTCGATGTCGGGGACCTCACGGAAGAAGCCGTCCGCATCCTTGCGGACCGTCCGTCCAGTGGCATCCGTCGTCCAGTGCGCGAATTCGTCCCCGTGCCGCTGGAGGACGATCCGGGTGCCGTCAGGCTGGACATACACCAGTTTTCCGGGATGGGCGGGGACCGCCAGGAGGACCTGGAGACCCGTCAGAAGGATGGCTGCGGCCGATAAGATCTGCTTTTTCATGATTCCCTCCTACTTCTTGATGATGAAACCCTGGCCCATGGCCGTGGCAAGCCACACTTTCGGTCCTTCTTCCTTGACGACCGTACACACATACTCTCCGCTCAGGAGGATGTTCTTTCCCTTGCGGAACGAGACGGAGACCCGGGCGGTGCCGCCCTTGGCCAGCGTCGGATCATAGCCGGAAACCACCAGCTGCTCCTTCGCATCCGCATTCAGGAGGGAGAACTCCTCCGTCCCGTCCGGCAGGACGGCGCGGGAGAGCTGGTCCCCGCCCCGCACATAAGTCCGGCGAAGGGTCGGGAGATAGCATCCGTAATCCTGCTCGTCCATGAGCGGGTTGTCGGCGACGGGGCCGTCCGTCGCGATGCCCCGCCGGTAGATGGCGATATCCTTCATGTTCGTGGCCGACAGCTTGAAGCAGGAGAAACGGCTGGCCGCCGAATTGTACTTGATGAAGGCGGACTCCCCTTCCTGGGCGAACACGGAGGCGATGCCGTCCGTGACCGTGACCGTCCAGCTGGAGAGGGCGTCCTTCCGGTCGGTCTCCTGCAGCACGTTCTTGGAAGCGGCCGCCGTCAGGTATCCGGTGCCGGTATGGAAGGCCCACGTGCCCGCGGTGGCGCCTGCCTCCACGGTCAGGACCGTCAGTCCGGCGTAATCGAGGATGCGCCCGTCCTCGACCGTCACCGCCACGCGGTCCCGGTGGGGGGTTCCATTGTCATTCTGTGCGCCCAGCCCATAGGTGCCTGCAGTATTGACAATCAGGATCTCGTCCCCTTCCTGGAGGGATCCGGTCTCCAGGATCGAGAACACGGGCGTGATGTCCTGGATTTCGACGCCGGCGAAGTCCACGGAGAAACGGGCCACCTTGCCGGATTCGAAGCGGCGTCCTTCGGGGAAGGTGATCTCCTTGCTCAGGACGCCCCGGTCGGTGTACACGTTCAGGGTCATCGGCGTTCCGGACACGTCCACCGGAGCGCAGGCAAACCAGAGGTCGGCGGAAGCGTCCGTGAGGAGCGTGATGGTGTGGGAGGCTCCGTTGGAAGCGAGCGAGCCGTCCTCGCCCCAGTACCATTCGCCCACGACGGGCGTGGCGAAGACAAGGTCCGCCTTCCGGACCGCGGCACCGTCGAGTCCCAGGTTCTTCAGGGTCACGCGCCCGTAAGCCGTCAGGTGCGAGAAATGGATGTCCACCTCGTCCGGCAGGGTGGCTGAGGAAGCGGATTTCGCCACCAGGAGCTGGGCAGCCTCGTCCACGGAGGTAGCAGAGGGTCTCTGCTCCGCGGCGATGGAGACGCTCCAGGCCTTCCGGCTCGGGCTGATGGCCCGGGCGGAGGACGCCGGGGAAACCGCATAGAAGGTAAAGGGGGCCGAGGTGCCCGCCGCATCGAAGGAAGCCTCGAAGGTGGCCGACACGCCGTCGGCGGAGGCCGTCAGGGAGGACGGTGCGGCCTTCCCGTAGTTCAGGGAAAGGAGGATTTCACGGTCGTTGTCGGTCCACAGCGTCCGGTACACGCCGGAACCGGCCTCGGAGAAGGCGGTACGGGTCCCTTCGCCGGCCATGGCGTGGAAATGCACGGTCTTCTCCCCGGTGGCGGGGATTTCCTGCCCGGCATTCCGGCAGCCGGCAAGGACGGAAAGGGCGGCGAGCGCCGCAAGAGAGGTCTTCTTCATCGCCGGTTGTCAAAAATCGCCCCACGGATCGTCCGTGCCCGGGTCGATGGTTCCGGTTCCTCCGGACTGGAGGAACGAAAGCTCCGGGCGGGTATCGACCACACGCACCACGGGAGCGTCATAGGGGAGTCTGTTCGTTTCAAGCTGCATAGGCATGGGAAATTTCATCAATCGGCAAGGATTTCCAGGAGGAGGACCGTCGTCCGCCCGTCGGCATAGGAGAGCCGGGCTTCGACCGTATGTCCGCCGGCGGTAAGGGACACGGAATCGGACCGGACGGGCTCGTCGTCGAAATACCAGGCGACGGAAGCCGGAATGTCCGTCTGCGCGTCCTCGGGATACACCAGCGAGAAGGCGAAGCGGTCCCCGGCCCGGTAGGACCCGGTATCGGCGATGGTCGGATACTCCAGCTCGTCCGAGGGAACGATGGCTTTCAGGGTCACCTTGCCGTCGGCATAGGTGATGTCGCTGAAGGAGATGTCCCCCTCCACGCCGTTCCAGCTCTTCGGGACGTAGGACGTGACCTTCCCGGCCGGGAAAGGAATGCCGGGATAATTCTCTTCGTTGAAATAGTAGCCGTAACCGGGATAGTACTCATAGCCGTACATCAGGTTTTCCTGGTCTTCGGCCGGGACGACATAGCAGCAGGGGTGCGAGCCGTTCTCGTTGATGGCGTTGAGCGAGCCCCAGTCCGCCCACAGGCTGTAGGGAGTCGTCGTCGTCGCATAGTAGCCTTCGAAGACGGTGATCTTCCGCTGGGACTTGTCCACATGGGTGACCAGCAGGCCGTGGGCCCCGAGTCCGGCATCCCAGCCGTTGGAGGCGCGGCATTCATAGACGAAGTACTCCCCGTCCATGTCCGTGAAGGTCCGGTAGGCGACGTTGTCATCGACGGTGGTCAGGGTGTAGGTGCCCGTCTTGTCGAACGTGCGGAAGGCGTCCTCCTCCTTCAGCCAGCCCAGCAGGATCCGTTCCTCGATGGTGAAGTAGCACGGCCGGCGGCCCTCTTCGTTGTAGGCGCCGGAGTCCATCGTGGAGAAACCGAACATGGCCGCCGCCTGGCCCTTGTCGTCATAGTCGGTGTCGTAGAAATCCGGCAGGCCCATGGCATGGCCGAACTCGTGGCAGGCGGTTCCGATGCCGCACAGCTTGTCCGCATAGCGGCCGGTGCCTTCGATCTCGTTCGTACAGGCGTAGCTGTCAATCTTCTTCCCGTCCAGGGTCAGGGATTTCCCGGCCGAGGAGATCTCATACTGGTGGGGCCAGATGGTGTTGTCGTCGTCGTGGTCGGCCTCGCCGTAGCCGGCATAGTACATGAAGACCAGGTCCACGTCTCCGTCTCCGTCATTGTCATAGCGGGAGAAATCGATCTCGTCATCCAGGGCCTTGCACCCGTCAATGACGGCCTGTTCCGCGTTCTTGTCACTCCCCTGGTAGTCGTTCGCCCCATAATAGCTGTAGGGATGCTCCAGGGTCACGGGGCCGTACACGTCGAAGACGGGCTCGAACACCCCGTGGGAGTTGTCGTAGTAGAAATCCCGGGCGGATCCGACGCCGCCGTTCTCGCTGTACCCCTGCTGGTTGAGCAGCTGCGTGAACGTAGCCTGAGGGTCGTTGCCGGCCGTCGTAAACGCCTTGTCGCTGAACTGCACGAGAATGACCAGGAAATGCTTCTGTCCCAGGGCGACCGGTCCGGACGCCTGGGCACGGACCCGTGCCCGGGCCTGCGAGCGGCGGGCGGCGGCATGGCGGCGCAGCGTTTCGACATCGGTGTCCGTCACTTCGCGGAAGAAGCCGTCGGCATCCTGCCGGACCAGGCGGCCCCGGCCGTCCGTCGTCCAGTGGCCGAACTCGTCGCCATGGCGGAAAAGGGTGACCGTCGTCCCGTCAGGCTGGGTATGGAGAATCTTGCCGGGGCGGGCCGGGATGGCCGTCATCTGAAGGCCGGCCAGGAGCGCTGCAAGCGCAAGGATAAGCTTTTTCATGGTCCGTTACTTCTTGATGATGAGACCTTTCCCGGAGCCGTCCCCGAGCCATACCTTCGATCCGTCCTCCCGGACGACCGTCAGGTCGAAGGAGGATTCCAGGATCCGGCGGCTGCCTTTCCGGTAACGGACATTCACCCGGACGCCCTGCCCCTTGGCCAGGGACGGGTCATAGCCCGTCACGACGAGCTGCTTCCGCTCCGCCGCGTTCAGCAGGGTGAACTCAACCTTCCCGTCCGGCGTGTAGGTCCGGGAAATCTGGTCGGAGCCCTTGGCATAGGTCCATTCCGCACCCTTGAGGTAACAGCCGTATCCGCTCTCCGCCGCCAGCGGATCGTCAGCGACGGGGCCGGAAGGGCCGGAGGACTTGCGGTAGAGGACGACGTCCACCATGTTCTTCGAAGATGCCTTGTAGCAGGAGAAACGGGGGCTGGACGAATTGTACTTGATCAGGTTGGACGCGCCGGCTCCGGCCTGGAGGGTGGTGAGGGATCCGGAAATGCTCACCGTCCAGCTGGAATAGTCGTTCTTGGAGGAGACTTCCGTCAAGGCGTTGCCGGAGGATTTCGAAGCCAGGTATCCGTTGCCGGTGTTGAAAGCCCAGGTGCCGGACGAGGAACCGGCCTCCAGGGTCAGGACCGTCGCCTCGCCGGGATCGGCAATCACGCCGCCCGTGGCGTTCACGGAAACTTCCTTGCGATAGCTCGACTGCTGCGCGCCGAGGGCGTACGTCCCGTCCTTGCTGACTACGAGGACTTCATCTCCTGCCTGGAGCTCGGAAGCGTCGGTGACGAGGAAAAAGGTGTCCCCGCCCTGGATTTCAATGCCCGCCATGTCCACGGAGAAACGCGCCACCTTGCCGGAGTTGAACTTGCGGCCCTCGGGGAAGGTGATTTCCCGGGTCAGGTTGCCCTGGTCGGTGAACACGACCAGTTTCAGCGTCTGGCCGGACACGTCCACCGGCGCGCAGGCGAACCAGAGGTCGCCGGAAGCGTCGGTGTCCAGGGTGATGGTGTGCGAGTCGCCGTTGGCGGTCAGAGCGCCGTCCTCACCCCAGTACCATTCGCCCACGACCGGCGTGCTGAAGACCAGGTCCACCTTGCGGACGGTGGCGTCTCCGAGTTCCAGGTTCTTGAGCGCGATGCGGCCGTAGGCCGTCAGGTGCGAGAAATGGAGGTCCACCTCGTCGGGAAGCGTCGCGGAAGCGGCGGATTTCGCGACCAGCAGCTGCGCGTCTTCGTCCACGGACAGGGCCGACGGACGCTGGCTGGCGGCGATGTACACGCTCCAGGCGCTGCGGCTCGGGCTGATGGCCCGGGCGGCGGACGCCGGGGAGACGGCGTAGAAAGTGTAGGGAGCCGACGTGGCGGAAGCGTCGAAGGACGCTTCGAACGAGGCCGTCGTCCCGTCCGCGGAGGGCGTGACGGCGGAAGCCTCGGCTTTCCCGTAGTTCAGGGAAAGCAGGATGTCGCTGTCGTTCTCGGTCCACAGGGTCTGATAGACCCCGTCCACGGCTTCGGCGAAAGCGGTGCGGGTGGGTGCCGTGCCGGCATGGAACCGGACCGTCTTCACGGAAGACGCCTCCGGGACTTCCTGCTCGACGTTGCGGCAGCCGGACAGCGCAGCCAGGGCCAGGAGGGCCGTGACGGAGATTTGGAAAAACTTCTTCATCGCTGTCCTAATAATCGCCCCACGGATCGTCCGTGCCCGGGTCGATGTTTCCGCCTCCGGACTGGAGGAAGGTCACCTCCAGGCGCGTATCGACCACACGCACGGCCGGAGTCTCATAATTCTTTTTGTCGTTTTTCATTATCATTCAGCTTGAATGGTCAGGCGGATGACCTCGACGGCCCCGTCCGGATAAGTCAGATGCGCTTCTACCAGATGCTTTCCCGCTGTCAGGGTGACGGAGCCGGACTGGACGGCCTGCCCGTCGAACGTCCACGAGAGAGAGGTGTACGGGTCGTCCGCATACTGCACCAGGGCGAGTTCGAAACGGTCGCCCGCGGCATAAGTCCCGTTCCCGGGGTTGGCGATGTGGTTGAAGCCCAGCTCGGGCTGCACGGGCTCGCCCACGGTGGCGGAAAGGACGGGCGTATAATACGTCCCGTCTTGGGACATATCATTCCAGGAGATGGGCCGCGTGCCGTTGTAGATTCCGTAATAGCCCATCTTGTCGGAGGTGCAGGCCTGGACAAGGAGCGGATCGGCCTCGGACGGGCCGACGACGCCATATCCGATATACATCGACGAGCCGGAGGGAATCAGGAACTCCTGGGCGACGATGTTGACGGTATTCAGGGCGCCGAACACCACCCGGTCCGCCCGCTGGGTCAGTTTCCGGCGGCCGCCCACCTCCACGAAGACATAGACGTTCCCGACCGTGGACGACGCATTCCCCGCCAGCTGGAACGAAATGGATTTCAACTGCTTGCCCACATAGGGCGCCAATTCGTCGGCCGTCAGCAGGATACCTGCGGCGAGGTCGGAAGCTTCTCCGTCCCCGAACGGGAGCGTCGATGCGGAAGGGTCATATTTGCGGAAGGACGCTTCCTCGGGTTCATCGACCTTGCGCAGATAGAAATCCAGGGTGATCTCTTTCCGGCCCACGGACACGGACTCCTCCGCCGGCACGAAACCGTCGCAGGTAACCGAGACGGTGAAGGTCTTGTCCGCCAAATCGACGCCCGTGAAAGCGTAGGTTCCGTCCACGTCCGTCACGGCCGTGCGCTGGATCCCGCTGCCGGAAAGGGAGACCGTCGCGCCGCGCACGGGCTTGACCGACGTATTCAGCACCCGGCCGGCAACGCCCGGCGTCGTGGTGTAGGAGACCGTCATCGTCACCGCTTCGTTGCTGAAGGTGATGTCCGTAAAGCGGTAATCGGAATCGACGCCTTCCCAGTCCACCGGAAGGTAGGTCTTTACCCGCTTGGTCCCCGGGAAGGGAATCTTCGGATACTGGGAACTGTCGAAACCATACACCGGATTGCCGCTGTCGTCATTATAGAAGAACCGGTAGCCAAACTGCAGGTTGCTCTGGTCCGCGGCAGGAACCAAGTAGAAGCAAGGATGGTCCAGATAGGCGTTGATCTTGTTGTACCACTCCCAATTGGCCCAATGGTTATAGGCCGTCTGGTTTCCCGCCCGATGGGCCGTGGACTTGTCCACGTGATACACCAGCAGGCCCCCGTTCGGAATATACCGGTCCCAGCCGGTCTTGGTGCGGCACTCGTACACAAAGTATTCCCCGTTCACCGAGGTCGGCGTCTTGTAGGCGATCTCGTTCTGGACCGGGCCGATGGTGAGCGTCCCCTGCTGCGAGATTTCCGTCTGCCCTTCCATCCATCCCAGCAGGATCCGCTCCTCGGAATTGAGATAGGGCGGCGTGCGGCCGTTGTTCAGATAGGCACCCTCGCACATGGTGGAGAAACTGTAAAGGCCTCCGGCATATCCGTTCTCCTCGTAGTCCGTGTCATAGAAATCAGGCAGGCCGAGCGAGTGGGCGAATTCGTGGGTGGTCGTTCCGATGCCGCACATCTGGTTTCCCGTCCCTTTCAGTTCGGAGGTGCAGAAATAGCGGTTCAAATACTTCCCGTCCAGCTGCGGATTGTTCCAGCCCGAGACGTACGACTGATGCGGCCAAATGGTGGTCTCGTCGCCCGTCTCGGCCTGGTTGTGGCCGGCATAGTACATCAAGGCCATGTCCACCCTGCCGTCTCCGTCCGAATCGTACTGGGAGAAATCGACCTCGCTGTTCAGTCCCTTGCAGGCCTCCACCAGGGCGTTCGCGGCATTATTGACATAAGACGAACGATTATTGGACAGGACATACGGACCGAACACGTCGAAGACGGGGGTATAACGCCCGCCGGAATTCTCGATATAGTAATCACGGACCGATCCCGTTCCGCCATTGGTGGAATAGCCCTCCTCGTTGAGCAAGGCGTCGAAGGCCGCCTGGGGATCCTGGATGATGAAATCGGTATCCTTGAAAGCGACCAGGATGACGGGAATCCGGTGGACGCCCTGGGTCAGGGAAGAGGCCCTGGCGGCGGCCTGCATCTGCCGGGCCGCGCGGCGCATCGACTGCGCCTCTTCGCGTTCCACGGCGGTAGGCTTGGTCGCCGGACGGAAGAACCCGTCTTCGCCCCGGGCGACAACGCGCCCGCGCTCGTCGGTCACATAATGGAGCCATTCGTCACCGTGGACCTGGATCGTGATGACGCTGCCGTCGGGCTGGGTCACCTTGATCTTGCCGGGATAGGCGGGGATGGCGGAGAGGATATGGAGGGCGCCCAGAAGGAGCGCGAAAGTGGCAAGGATTCTTTTCATGGCTACTGGATGCAAACGATGAAACCGGTTCCGGTCCCCGCCATGAGCCAGGCCTTGCCATCTTCGAGATGGACGACCTTCGCGGAGAAGGTGGAAGAATGGGTGACCGCCTGCTTGACATAGCGGGCAAGCCGGACGCTCAGGCGGTCGCCCTCGGCGACACCGACAGGGATGCCGGTCACCTGGAGGACCGTGTAGGTAGCCGGTTCGAAGATCCGGAAAGCGATGGTCTCCGCCCCGGTCCGGACGCTGATCTGGCCGGTCCCTTCCTGATAGAGCCAGTCGGCCCCTTCATAGGAATAGACACCGGGCACCGTATTCTCCAGGAAGGCGTCCACCGCGTCTTCGCTGTTCTGCAGTTCATACAGGAACGGGTAGATTCCGGAATCATCGGTCTTCCGGACCTGGAAGGCGGCGACATCCGGGTTGTACTTGATCTGGAACAGGCGGTTCGTGATGACGGCCCGTTTCCAGGAATCCATGGTAATGGTCCAATAGGAGCCGGTCTTGATATCGGTATCGGCATAGAGGTCGCTGACGCTCACCGAGTTCCTGTTATATAGATACCGGCCGTCCGCCTGGCGGATCAGGGTGCCGTATTCGCTCTCGTAGAAGGTGAAGGCGTCCTGCCGGGAGGAGAGGGTGATGATTCCGTCCTACACCGTCACTTCCCGGGCGGTCAGGGGGGCGTTCTTGGTCCCTTCCGGAATGGCGCTCGCCATGAGCCGGTGCACCTCGCCGTCCTCATCGGTATCCTCCGCCACGAAGATGTACGTCTTCCCGGGCGAGAAGGTATCGACCTTCTTGAAATAGTAGGTTCCCTCCTCCGACGGGGCCGACGGATCCAGGGTCATGTTCAGCGTCTTGATCTTCCCGGCAGGGAAAGCGCTGTCCTTGGCGAGGGTCACGGTGCGCACCTGGTCGTTCACCTGAAGGGTGAGCGTCGCCCCGGCCTTGGCCACGAAAGGCTTGATTCCCAGGTAGAAAACAGCGTTCTCGCCCTTTTTCAGGAGGGCGCTCACATCCAGTTCCAACACGGCCTCGGCAGAAGCGGAGACCGCCTTGAACACCGGTTCGGCGCCGGTAGCGTCCACGGTGAAAGTGCCCACGACAGGTTCGGATGCCGTGAAACGGACGCTGGAGACGAGGGCGTCGCCCTCGCCGGGATTGGTCACGTTGACGGCGACGACCGCCACCGCCGGGGAAACGGCAAGGCGGGGCGTCTCGTCCCGGCCCACGGAAAGGGCCCTGCCGATGAGCGGGAAGGCCTCGCCGGCCAGGTGGGACATGTCGTCCGCCGCGGCCTGGACCTGGGCGGTGCCGGAGGGCGCCCCCACCGTCACGGGGACGGAAGCGGGCGATGCGGCGCCGGCGGCATGGGGATAGACAAGATACCAGTCGGAAGCGTCACCGGACAGGGCGGTCACGGTTCCCCGGGCATGGCCGGTGTCGGGATCATCCACGGAAAAGGCGCCGTCGGAGACGTAGGCGGTGGTGCCGCTTGTCGCATGGAACAGGCTGAAGGCATCGCCGGTGACCCAGAGCGTGGACAGGCCGTCATTGGCCGTACGGGTGTCCACCGGCGTCGCAAATATCTCGAAATTGCCCCCTGACGGGGCCTGGACCTCCACTTCCTGCACGGAAGCACACTGCGTGAGGGCCATCACCACGACGGCACCCGCAATAGATCGGCTGATTTTCATTCTTTCGCGCATATCGGACAAATATACGCAAAAAACAGGGGATATCAAAAAAGGAGCCCCCGAGGGTTATTCCGGCGTGGAAAGGGTGTGGACAAACAGGCCTCCCGGACGGAGACGGGAGGCTCCGGGGACGGGCTCCAAAGCAGGCGGTTCCGCTCCGGAACCGACGGAACGGGTGCGACCGTCGATGAGTTCCAGTGCCGCGGAGAGCATCGTCTCGCGCGGGTCGCCCAGGGCATAGCCGTCCAGAGGGTCGTCATCGACCTCATAATCGGGGGCGATGCCGTCGGGCATGCTCAGGGTCCGGCCGTCGCGGTCGGCATAGCGGGCGAACATCACGTAGATGCCCCAGTTGTCCACATACGGGAGGGCTTCCTCGTACTCCCCTTCTTCCAGGGCGTCCTTGACCTCGCCGTACCAGTCCTCGGCCTTCATCAGGAAACCGGCGCAGTACTTGCCGGCCGTCCGCCCGCCCAGGAGGATGACGTCCATATAGGGCTTGAGACCGCAAACCAGGCTTTCCGAGGCCGATGCGCTGGCGCCGGTCACGAGGACGTACAGGCGCGGCAGGTCGGGATTGGCGCCCCGGGTGGACACGACATGGAGGGATCCGCCGGAACGGTACGTGAAACCGGTCTTGAAGAAGGTCGTGTCGGCCTTCCATTCCTCCGCCAGCGTCTCATTGTAGATCTCCCGGGACAAGATGCTGCCGGCCTCCACTTCGCGCACCGGCGCCAGGAGGAACGCCAGCACCGTCTCCGTGATGACATATCCGCCGCCGTTGTAGCGGAGATCCAGGACCAGGTCGTCGATCCCTTCCTGCGTGAAGCCCTGGAACACATCGACCAGCTCCTCGCAGGAATCCAGGGTGAAGGACGTGTAATGGAGGTAGCCCACCTTGCGCCCGCCGTCACGCTCCAGGACCCGGACCGTCTGCACCGGATCCTCGTACATGTCCACGGCCGTCAGCGTGACCGTCCGCCCGTCCCGCAGGCCGGCCTTCACGGTGCCGCCGCCCAGAAGCCGGTCCTGGACCAGGTCGCGGTAATTGTCCGGCGTCAGCTCCTCTCCGTCCAGGGTGAGGATGGCATCCCCGCGCCCGAGTCCGGCCTTCTCCGCCGGAGAACCGGCGCAAGTGTAAGTGACGACGGCACAGACGCGGGTATGGGCCTTGTCCGCATAGTAGAGCCGGAAATCCAGGCCCATCGTCCGTGTATGGCCGGACACGCCCCCGCTCAGGGAGGCGAAATCGTCCGTGAGCATCGTCCAACGGTCGATATCGTTCCCTTCCGCATCCTTGTACCGCACATCCGCCACCTTCCGGATGGGCTCCGCCCATCTTTCCCACGCCTTCATCGCAGGGTCGATCTCGCTCCGCCACAGGTAGTAAGTGTCCATGACGTTCCAGGCGAACAGGTTCACATATTCCCGCCGCGTCCGGGTCTCCTCGTCCAGGTCCCGGTATTCCTTCGGCATCCGCAACTTTCCGCAGCCGGACACCAGCACGCACGCCGCCGCCAGGGCGCATATCCATCGGTTCACTGTCATGCTGCAAAGATAACGAATCTCCGCCCATAAAAAAACACTCCCCTGCGGAGGGAAGTGTCTTTCATCGGTATGAATCCGTAGGAGATTACTCGGCAGCGGGAGCCTCGGCGGCGGGAGCCTCGGCCTCGGCCTTCTTGGCGCGGCTGCGACGGGTGGTCTTCTTCTCCTTGGGGGCGGTGAGGGCCGCCTCGTTGAAGTCCACCAGCTCGACGAGCACCATCTCGGAAGCGTCACCCTGACGGAAGCCGGTATGGAGGATACGGAGGTATCCGCCCGGACGGTCAGCGATCTTCGGAGCGATCGTGCGGAAGAGCTCGGAAGTGGCGTTCTTGTCCTTCAGGTAGCTGAAGACGACACGGCGGTTGTGCGTGGTGTCCTCCTTGGACTTGGTGATCAGGGGCTCCACATAGGGCTTGAGGGCCTTGGCCTTGGCCTCGGTGGTCTCGATCCGCTTGTTCAGGATCAGAGAGGATGCCATGTTGGAAAGCATCGCCTTGCGGTGACCGCTCTTGCGCCCAAGATGATTGAATTTTCTATTGTGTCTCATTGTTAAACGATCTTTTTCTTAGGTTCAATGTTGTACTTGGTGACATCCATTCCGAAATTGAGCTTCATCTTCTCGACGAGCAGGTCGATTTCGTTGAGGGACTTGCGGCCGAAGTTGCGGAACTTCATCAGTTCGGCGCGGCTGTAGGACACAAGGTCGGCGAACGTGTCGATGTCGGCGGCCTTCAGGCAATTGAAGGCGCGGACGGAAAGACCCATGTCGGAAAGCTTCGTCAGCAGCAGGTGACGCATGCGCAGCGACTCCTCGTCCAGCTCCTTGCTGTCGGATTCGACCGTGCTGTCCAGGGAGATCTTCTTGTCGTCGGTGAACAGCTTGAAGTGGTAGATGAGGATGTTGGCGGCGTCCTGCAGGGCGGCTTCCGGGGAGATGGACCCGTCGGTCACGATCTCCAGGAGGAGTTTTTCATAGTCGGTCTTCTGTTCGACACGGAAGTTTTCCACCGTCCAGTTCACCTTCTTGATCGGAGTGTAGATGGCGTCCACGGGAATGGTGCCGATGGGCGTATTCTCGTCGCGCATCTCCTCGGCCGGGACGAAACCGCGGCCTTTGGTGATCACGAGGGTGATTTCCAGTTTGACGGAGGGCTCGAGGGAGCAGATGTGAAGCTCGGGATTCAACACCTTGAAAGAAGACAATCCCTTGGAGATGTCCTCAGCGGTGAACTCCTGCTTACCGCTGATCGTGATATTCGCCGTCTCGGTGTCCACAGTGTCCACCATCCTGCGGAAGCGGACCTGCTTCAGGTTCAGGATGATGTCCTGCATCCCTTCGATCACGCCGGGAATGGTCTGGAACTCCTGGTCCACACCGCCCACCTTGATCTGGGAGATGGCGAAACCTTCCAAAGAGGCGAGGAGGATGCGGCGGAGGGCGTTGCCGATGGTCTGTCCGTAGCCGGGCTCAAGCGGCCTGAACTCGAAACGACCCACGGTCTCGGTGCCTTCGAGCATGATCACCTTGTCGGGTTTCTGAAAAGCTAAGATTGCCATAACTCTTGTTTCTTGGTGTTAAATTCGATTACTGCTTGGAGTAGATGTCGACGATCAGCTGCTCGTTGATGTTCTCCGGAATCTCGGTGCGGGCCGGGATGTTCAGGTACTTGCCCACAAGGGTCTTGGGGTCGAACTCCAGCCAGGAATACTTCGAAGCGGAAGCGACGCTGGCCTGGATGACCTCGAGGCTCTTGGAGCGCTCGCGGACGGCGATCACCTGGCCGGGCTTCACCTGGCAGGAAGGAACGTTGCACACGACACCGTCGAGGGTGATGTGGCGGTGGAGGACCAGCTGACGGGCGGCCGGGCGGGTCGGGGCGATGCCCAGGCGGTACACGATGTTGTCCAGACGGGACTCCAGGAGGAAGAGGAGGTTCTCACCGGTCTGGCCCTTCATGCGGGCGGCACGGGCGTAGGTGTTGCGGAACTGACGCTCCAGGACACCGTACATGTACTTCACTTTCTGCTTCTCCTTGAGCTGGGTA
>JAFUDV010000025.1 GCA_017464245.1 Bacteroidales bacterium
CATTTTTTTTACCATATCAGTGATAATCTTTGCAAAGATATGTATTTCAACTCATTACAAGGATTTCATCACCCAGAATGTCCAACCCGCCAGAATGTCCAACCCGCCGTTTTTTTCGGTTGGTCCACCTTCGTCTTCATGCCTGTGTGGTAACTCCGAGGCCAAGGCCAGAGATAAAAAAAAGCCCGGCGAAAGCCGAGCTTATTTCTCGTGGAGCATAGGGGGGTCGAACCCCTGACCTCCAGATTGCGAACCTGGCGCTCTACCAACTGAGCTAATACCCCGTTTGGGATTGCAAAGGTAACAATTATTTTTAAAAAACTAGCCCAATGGGTAAAAAATCGTACGATGGGCGTATTTTCCATGCCATCCCGTATCATAAAGATGGCGGATCTGGCGGGAACTGTGGTTCAGATAGAAATTATAGACGGCGCGCTTGTGGAGGCGGGTGAAGTCATCGGCCGTAAAGCCGCTGTGCAGGATGGCAAAGACGGTATAGATGCCCAGGACGAAGGCGACGGCGTTCTCATACTCCCCCGCCGGCTTGGCTTTCCGAATCACCGGCTTACGCTGAATCTGGGCAAAAGCAAGATCCGCAATGGCGTCGCACAGAGCCGCTTCGTCGTCCCGCTGATACAGGGCGTCCATGTAACGGGTGCCCTTGTAGGCCTCTTCGGTGACTTCCTTCAGAAGGTGGTCCACATAGCCGTCGATGGGGCCGGTGAACAGACGGGCCGCCTCGGCGGGATGGGTCAGGAGCTGCTTGGCGACGAGCGTGTCGTCGGCCTCCTTGGCCAGCGGAAGCTCGGCATCCAGCTGTCGTTGCAGTTCCCCGATGAGGACGGAATATGCCTGTTTCGTGTCCATTACCCTGTGGTTGATTGTTCAAATATACAAATATTATTCTAAATTTGTACATCCAACCCTGCATTGACATGAAAATCGTTTTCTTGGACGCCGCCACGATGGGCGACGCTTCGATGGAAGAAATCGCCGCCCAGGGCGAATTCGTCTGCTACCCCTCCTCCACGGCCGAAGAAGCCCGGGTCCGTGCCGCGGAGGCCGATGTCGTCCTCCTGAACAAGGTCATCGTGGACCAGGCCTTCCTGGACGCGTGCCCGAAAGTCCGCCTCATCTGCGAGGCCGGCACCGGCATCAACAACATCGACACGAAACTCTGCGACGCGCGCGGGGTGATCGTCCGGAACGTCGCCGGCTATTCCACGGAATCGGTCGCGCAGACGGCCTGGATGCACATCCTGGCCCTTGCCGGACGCGCGTTCCATTACAACGCCTACGTGCAGGACGGCCGCTACAGCGCCGGCAGCATCCATGTCGACGCGGAACATCCCTTCACGGAACTCTGCGGCAAGACCCTCGGCATCGTGGGGATGGGCGCCATCGGCCAGAAGGTCGCCGCCATCGGCACGGCCTTCGGGATGCAGGCCATCTACTACTCTACCTCCGGCACCAACCACTGCAAGGACTACCCCGCCGTCACCCTGGACGAGCTCCTGACCCGGGCCGATGTCATCAGCATCCACGCCCCCTACAACGAGCGGACCGCGGGACTCATTGACTATGAGGGCCTTTGCAAGATGAAGCCCACGGCCTTCCTCGTGAACACCGGCCGCGGCGGCATCGCTGTCGAGACGGACCTTGTCCGCGCCATCGACGAAGGCCGCATCGCCGGCATCGGCATCGACGTGTACCAGAAGGAGCCCATCCCCCTGGACCATCCCTACCTCCAGGCCAAGGCCCGGCACCCCGAGCGCGTCTTCCTCACCCCGCACATCGCCTGGTACTCCCGCGAAGCCCGCGCCCTCCTCGCCCACGAGATGGCGGAGAACATCAAAAAAGGCTGGTAGCGATACCAGCCTTTTTCTATAGATTCTTCGTCGGAATTACGCACCCAGACGGGTGGCGAGACGCTCGCGGATGGCGCGGAGGAACTCGATGGAGGTGAGGGCCTTCGCATCGACACCTTCCATGAGGTTCACCAGGTCCTTGGTCACAAGACCGGCGTTGATGGTGTCGAAGCAGGCGCCTTCGAGCTGGTCAGCGTAGTTCACGAGTTCGGGGAGGTTGTCCATCTCGCCGCGCTTGCGGAAAGCGCCGCTCCAGGCGAAGATCGTCGCCATCGGGTTGGTGGAAGTCTCCTCGCCCTTGAGGTACTTGTAGTAGTGACGGGTCACGGTGCCGTGGGCGGCCTCGTACTCGTAATTGCCGTCCGGACTCACCAGCACGGAGGTCATCATGGCCAGGGAACCGAAGGCGGTGGAGACCATGTCGGACATCACGTCGCCGTCATAGTTCTTGCAGGCCCAGATGAAACCGCCCTCGGAACGCATCACGCGGGCGACCGCATCGTCGATCAGGGTGTAGAAGTACTCGATGCCGGCGGCCTCGAAGCGTTCCTTGTACTCCTGGAACACTTCCTCGAAGATGGCCTTGAAGCGGCCGTCGTACTTCTTGGAGATGGTGTCCTTGGTCGCGAACCAGATCGTCTGCTTCACGGAAAGGGCATACTGGAAGCAGGAGTGGGCGAAGCTGCGGATGGACTTGTCCAGGTTGTGCTGTCCCTGCAGGACGCCGGGGCCCTTGAACTCATGGACCACGACTTCCTCGCGCTTGCCGGACTCGCCTTCGAACACGAGTTTGGCGACACCGGGCTCATTGACCTGGAGTTCCACGTCGCGATACACGTCGCCATAGGCGTGACGGGCGATGGTGATGGGCTTCTTCCAGAACTTCACGGCCGGGTGGATGGAGGGGATGGTGATCGGTGTGCGGAACACGGTGCCGTCCAGCATGGCGCGGATGGTGCCGTTCGGGCTCTTCCACATCTCGTGGAGGTTGTACTCGCTCATGCGCTGCACGTTCGGGGTGATGGTGGCGCACTTCACGGCGACGCCGTACTTCTTGGTGGCGTTGGCGGAATCCACGGTCACCTGGTCACCCGTCTTGTCGCGGTTGGGCAGGCCCAGGTCATAGTATTCGCTCTTGAGGTCCACGAACGGGAGGATGAGTTCGTCCTTGATCATCTTCCACAGGATGCGGGTCATTTCATCGCCGTCCATTTCGACGAGCGGGGTGGTCATTTTGATCTTTTCCATGATGCTTTATTTGCGGTTTTTGTAATAGTTCATGAGGCAGCCGTCGGCGAGGATGTCGCGCTCGGCGGCGGTGAGATTCTGGAAATAGAGGTGGATGGGCTTCACGCCGGCCTTGGTGATGACGCATGCGTCGATCTCCTCGGCACCGGCAAGGATGGCCTTACGGATGCCCGGGACGAAGACGAAGTCGCCCGGCTCATAGTCGAAGGCGGTCTCCGGAGCGATCGTGAAGGGCACGATACCCCAGTTGATGCAGTTGGAGCGATAGCGCTTGGTGGCGTACTCGTAGCAGATGTTCGCATCGCCGCCGAGCACCTTCTGGCAGGAAGCGGCCTGCTCGCGGGCGGAGCCGTCACCGGGCTTGTTGGCGAAGACACAGGAGCCGAAGGAAGTATCGGAAGCGGAGGCACCCACCTTGGCGAGGGCCTCGGCGACGTTCTCGGGAACGCGGCCGGCGCGGCGCTCGAGATCCTGGGCCTGGATCCGCTTGGAGATGCCCACGTACTCGGGGACGCGGCGGCTGAGGGCGAACTCGGAAAGCTTCAGCGGGTTGGAACGGTAGCTGGAGGTCTCACCGGACGGGATGAGCTCGTCGGTGGTGGTCACCGGGTCGTGGATGACGGCGGCGAGTTCCACGAGCATGTTCTCCTCCATCGGATACATCGTAGGCCAGTCCTTGATGTTCGGGCCATAGCGAAGGTCGACGGAGAGGTCGGCCTTTCCGTAACCGTTGTAGATGCGGCTCTTGTAGATACGGTCGTCGAAGGTGTAAGGCTTGTGGGTGTCTTCGTACTCGATGTCCGTCGCAGCGGTGATGACACCGCCGTTCGCAGCCGTCGCGGCGATGGAACGGGCGTCCATCAGGGACACGAGGGAAATCTGGCCCTGGCCGGGCTTGGAACCTTCGCGGTTCGGGAAGTTACGGGTGGTGTGGCGGATGGAGAAGCCGTTGTTGGCAGGCACGTCACCGGCACCGAAGCAAGGGCCGCAGAAGGCAGGCTTGATCACCACACCGGCCTCGAGGAGCTCCTCGGCGATGTGGTTGCGGGTGGTGGCGAGATAGACGGGCGTGGACTGCGGGTAGCAGCTCATCGTGAAGTAGTCATTGCCGATGGACTTGCCCTTGAGGATCGTCGCAGCCTCGGAGAGGTTGTCGTAGGTACCGCCGGAGCAGCCGGCGATCAGGGCCTGGTCAGCAACGAGTTTGCCGTCCTTGACCTTGGAGACAAGGTCGATCTGGATCTTGTCGCCGAAGCGCTTGCGGGCATCTTCCTCGATGCCCTTCAGGATCTCGACCGGGTTGGCCTGGAGCTCATGGATGGTATAGGCGTGGGACGGGTGGAACGGCAGGGCGATCATGCACTCCTGCTTGCCAAGGTCGATGCGGATCATGCTGTCGTAGTAAGCGACCTTGCCGGGCTCGAGCTTCTTGTAGGCCTCCGGACGCTCGTGGAGTTCGAAGTACTCCTTGACCGTCTCGTCGGTGACCCAGATGGAGGAGAGGCAGGTGGTCTCGGTGGTCATCACGTCGATGCCGTTGCGGAAGTCGATGGGCAGCTCCTTGACGCCGGGACCGGCGAACTCAAGCACCTTGTTCTTCACGAAACCGCTCTCGAAGACGGCCTTCACCAGGGAGATGGCGACATCGTGCGGGCCCACGCCGTGGCGCGGCTTGCCTTCCAGCCACACGAGGACGACCTCGGGGGCGTTGATGTCCCAGGTGTTGCGGAGGAGCTGCTTCACGAGCTCGCCGACGCCTTCGCCGACGCCCATGTTACCGAGCGAGACATAGCGGGTATGGGAGTCGGAACCGAGAATCATGTTGCAGCAGGCGGTGAGGGCCTCGCGGGCATACTGATGGATAACAGCCTGGTTGGCAGGAACATAGATACCGCCGTACTTCTTCGCGGCGGAGAGGCCGAACACATGGTCGTCCTCGTTGATGGTACCACCCACCGCGCACAGGGAGTTGTGGCAGTTGGTCATGGCATACGGAATCGGGAATTTCTCGAGACCGCTGGCGCGGGCCGTCTGGATGATGCCCACGTACGTGATGTCGTGGGAGACCATCGCGTCGAAACGGATGCGCATCTTCTTGCCCTTGCCGCCATCGACGTCATGGGCACGGAGGATTCCGTAGGTGATGGTGTTTTCGCGGGACTCGTCCGGAGACGGCAATCCTGTCGGGTCGGAGACGATCGTCTTCCCGTCCAGGAGATACACACCGTGAGGAATCAGTTCTACCATAATGAGTTTTGGTTTAAATAGTTAGAGTATTAAGAGAGTAAGGAGTCAATGAATACGGTCAGCGCGAGCATGTCAGCCGCCCCGCCGGGTGAAGCGCCTTCCCGGGCGTAACGGTCGCAAAGGTCCTTCAATCCTTGCACGTCGAAACGCTTCAGCAGTGCCTTTGCTTCCGCCTTGACTTCCTGCGCACGTTCATACCCGACACGGTGAATGATGCACGTATCATCCAGTTCCGATATGATCCGCAGGAGCGTCCTCTGCAAGCGATATGCATCGGCCTTGACGCTTCTAAAATAGGGTAACCAATTATCGAACAATATCTTATAACCTTCCCTCGCCAGTTGCATTGCACCTTTGATACGGGCATCACGCTGCTTGGAAGAGCCGTCATCGAGGAGAGCGGCGGTTTCATTGGCCGGAAACGGGTAGAGCGCAAGCCCCAGCGCGAAGATGGCCCCGCGGTGGCAATTCACTCCGCCGGTCGCCTCCAGCATGGCTTTCTCCGCGTCAATTCCCAGCTGGCGGAGTTCATCGGCACTGCCGGACAGGGCCATGCGGGAGAAGTAGGGCCGGATGGCCGCGATGCTCCTCCGCATCAAGGCGTAGTTCATATCGGAATGGGCCCCGGCGGAATCCGGGCCCACCAGGCCGGGCTTCAGCGGCGCATCCAGTTCCATCCGGAGCGCGCGCTCCGCCAGGTCGGCCATCAGATAAGGCCAGGTCGATGCGGGGGTCAGCTCCTTGGCCGCCGTAAACCGTCCCTCGTCCAGCAGCGCACGCACCCGCGTGGCCGTCACCGGCCCCTGAGCGTCCGTCAGACGCGGGACTTCGACGACCTCGACGCCATACTTCGGAAGGAGTTCCTGCATCAGGGCGTTGTACCGGGCGGTCAACGGGTCGGCCGGCTCGCTGCCCACGAAACGGACAGAGGCGCCCAGCGCCGGAGCGATATGCCGCCCGAACAGGTCGATGTCCAGGCGCATCTGGGTCTCGGAAACCTCCGAGAGGTCTTTCAGGAAATAGGTCGGGAATGTTGCCGCAGAGATCTGGTAATCAGACCCTTCCACGACATCGGCCCGGTCGCCGCACCCGGTGCGGATCATCGCAAGGCGCTCCGCGTAGGAGAAGCGGGAGATGTCTTCCTTCACTGGAATGACAGTGAGATTCCTTCGCCCCTCCGAGGCTCGGGATGACAGGGCGGCCTGCTCCACGAGATAGCGATGTCCCAGCGTGAACGGGTTGGCATTCATGACGATGACGCCGGAGGCCTGGTGGACACGGAGGTAGGCGCAGTAGTCGGCCAGTCCCCTTCCGTTTTCCATCAGGATGGCCTTCGGAGCCTCGGCAAGGACATGGAAGCCCATGCTTTCGAAGACGGAGCGGTTCTCCGGTTTGGTGAACACTTTCACGTTCGTATGGCCCCGCTCGGCCGCAACGGAGATGAGTCGGGACATCAGCGGAACGGAAAGACCCGCGGAACGGGCTTTCTCCGAAACGGCGATGCACTTGATGAGGTCGCGGCGGAGACCACCGCCGGCGAGGATATCCCCTTCTCCGTCCAGGACCGCCAGGTACAAATCAACTTCCTCGAGCCGGAGACCGTTGCCCCCGAGGAAGTCTTCCACCTTCCGGCGGATGGAAGGAACGCTGAGCGGCAGTTCCTGTATGTCGATCCTTTCAAATGGTTCCATCATCCTGCAGGCTTTCCAATACTCCCGGTTCCACCTCAGATTGATTTAACGTTGTAAAGGTACGGATTTAAAACTGATTTCCCAACAATTCATAACGGATTTTCACCAAATCCGAGGATTTTGTCAATGGTTTGGACGATTTCACCAAAAGGATGCGTATGGGCCCGCATGCACTCCCGCGCCGGACGGTTGCAGAGGAGGCAGCGGCGAGGCGGTTCCCCCACCCGCTCCCGGCTCACGGGAACGACGGTATCCCCCACCCGTTCCAACACGTCCAGGTCCATCAGGCGGCCGTACGGATGCCCGTTCTCGATCTCGCAGCAGGCCTTCTTGACATCCAGGAGCGCTCCGTCCACGAGGAAGTACCCCTCGTAGCCGGTCTCCAGGTCCCGCAGTTCCTTGTACGCGGGCGCCAGGACTTCCCGGACCGCGGCGACGGCGGCTTCCGCCACTTTCAGCGACCGGGCGTCCCTCTTGACGGGACCCGGCAGGACCACGGTCAGGCACACCAGGGTCTTGTCGGGCCAGGTTTCCGTCAAAGAAAGCTGCCTGGCATACCGGTCGTCCCGGGCACCAAGCAGCTGTTCCAGCGTGATTTCCATTAGTCCACGATGTTGTGAATCTCGTCCAGCACCTTGCCGTGGCGGTCCATCACGATACCCACGACCTTGTCGCCGAACGGAAGGGCGTCGGGCTCGCCGATGATGCTGCGGGCCTTGGCTGCGAGATTGTGGATGTCTACGACCTTCAGGCCGGCGGCCTTGAGGCGTTCGGCGATTTCCGGACGCTCCGGATTCACGGCGATGCCGTACTCGGTGACGACCACGTCCACGCCCTTGCCGGGGGTGATCAGCGTCGTGACCTTCGGGACCACGCACGGGATGCGGCCGCGCAGGAGCGGGCACACGATGATGGAGAGGGCGCTGTCCTCGGCCGTGTCGGGATGGCCGCCGATAGCTCCGCGGATGATGCCGTCGGACCCCACGAGCACATTGACATTGAAGTTCACATCGACCTCCAGGGCGCTCAGGATCACGATGTCCAGGGCATGGACGGCGGAGCCCACATGGTCGGCGCTGGCATACTCCACGGCGGAAACTTCCTGGTGGAACTGGTCATGGGCGATGGACTCGGCCGCGACCTTGTCGAAGGACTGCACGTCGATGAGCCGGCCGATGAGGCCTTCCTCATGGAGCTTCACCATGTGCGCGGTGATGCCGCCCAGGGCGAAGGACGCGTGGATCCCTTGCTCGATCATGCTCTCACGGATGTATTTGACGGCTGCGAGGGAGGCGCCGCCGGTACCCGTCTGGATGCTGAAGCCTTCCTTGAAGTAACCGCTGTTGATGATCACTTTGGCAGCCTGTTTCGCCAGCAGGATGTCGCGCGGATTCTTGCTGTCGCGGATGGCGCCGGAGGAAATCTTGGAGCTGTCGCCCACGGAATCCACGACCACCACGGACTCGACGTCGCAGGAGGAGATGGACTTGGGGACATTCGGATAGGCCACGAGGTCGTCGGTCAGGACGACCACATGGTCGGCGTACCGGGCGTCCGGGAGGGCATAGCCCAGGGAGCCGCAGATGGATTTCGCGTTCTCGGAGCGCGGGCAGCCGGATGCGTTGCCCAGCTCGTCGCAGGACGAGGCGCCGAGGAAGGCCACGTCGATGTGGAGTTCGCCGGAGGCGATGGCGCTGCCGCGGCCGCCGTGGGAGCGGAACACGACCGGCTCCTTCATGAGGCCGTGGGAGATCTCATTGGCCAATTCACCGCGAAGTCCCGAGGTGGAAATCTTCGTGATCACGCCGGCCTTGATATGGTCGATGAGCGGAGCGTGCACGTCGGACAGGCTGGAAGCAGCCAGGTGCAGGTCCTTGAAGCCCATTTCGGCAAGTTTCGCGACGACCAGGTTCACAACCTTGTCACCGCCGCGGAAATGGTGATGGAAAGAAATGGTCATCCCGTCCTTCAGTCCGGACTTCACGATGGCCTCTTCGAGGGTGACGACTTTCGAGTTTCTCATAGTGCTTCCTCCTTGTCTAAGATACCGGATGCGATGGCGAGGGCGACGGTGCGCTCGGCGCGGATGACCACCGGGCGGTCCACCATCTTGCCGTTGACGGCGATGACGCCGGAGCCCTTGGCCTGGGCCTCCTTGATGGCGGCGATGATGCGGAGCGCCTTGTCGATGTCCTTCTGGGACGGGGCGAACACCTCGTTCACGACCTCGATCTGGCGCGGGTTGATGATGGACTTGCCGTCGAAGCCGAGGGTCTTGATGAGCTCGACTTCCTTGCGGAAGGTGTCCATGTCGTCCAGGTTGGAATAGACCGTGTCGAAGCAGGCAATGCCGGCGGCGCGGGCCGCGACGACGATGGTCTCGCGGGCGAGCAGGAGCTCGGCACCACCCGGGGTGCGCTGGGTCTTCAGGTTCGCGGAATAGTCCTCGGCGCCGAGGGCGATGCCCATCATGCGCTTGGAGGCGGTGGCGATCTCATAGGCGTTCACGATGCCCAGGGCGCTCTCGATGGCAGCCATGATCCGGGTGCGGCCCAGGCAGCCCAGTTCGGTCTCCACCTTGACGATCTCGGCCTCGAGCTCGCGGACTTCGTCGGCCGTCTCGGTCTTGGGCATGCGGATCACGTCCACGCCGGCCTTGACCACGGCCTCGACGTCCTTCTTGCCGTAAGGGGTGTTCAGCGGATTGATGCGGACGACCATCTCGGTACCGCCGAAGTCGATGGACTTCAGGGCGTTATACACGAGCAGACGGGCGGCGTCCTTCTCCGCCATGGTCACGGAGTCCTCCAGGTCCAGCATGATGGAGTCAGGACCGTAGATATGGGCATCCGCCATCATTCCCGGGTTGTTGCCGGGAACGAACATCATGGTTCTTCTCAGTCTTTCCATACGTCCTTTCCCGTTGCGCGGACAGCGGCCGCAGTTACACGTGCACGGATGGTGCAGTCGAGGGCACCCTTGTCCGTGGCTTTCACACTGGCATTGTCGATGCCGAGTCCCTGGAGGGTCTCGGTGATGACCGCCTTGATCTGCCGGCCGAATTGGGCGGCGACAGAACTTTGCAGTTCCACTTGCAGGCCTTCACCCGGGGCGATCTGGACCATGATGTCTCCAGATTCCAGGGTGCCGGCCACAGCGTTCTTGATTTCCATAATTCTATTAGGGTTTATGCTTGATGTGCGGGTCTCAGGAGGTCAAGGACGACCTTGACCGGGTTGAAGGTTTCCAGCGGAACCTCCACGAAGAGAGTATTCCAGTCGCTCATGGCCCCGTTCCACAGGCCGGGGAGTTCGAGGGCCTTGAGCTCGCGGCCCTGGAAGCTCTTGGAGCTGATGAAGCCGGCTTCCGGGTCCACATGCTTCAGGAGGTCGAACTTGCCGCCCTTGTAGTCCTTCAGGCAGCAGACGAGGTCCACCGGGTTGAAATGCGTCGCGCGGGACATCGCCGCCATGGCCCCGGCGTCCTCCTTGTTGATCTGGACGCTCTCCAGGATCTGGAGCGACGTGGCGCCGTCCTTGCCGGCGATGATGTAGGGGCCGCCGCCGGGTTCGCCCTCGTTGCGGACCATGCCGCACACGCGGACGGGACGGTTCAGCTTGGCACGGAGCATCTCCACGCGCTCGGCCTCGCTGTGGGCCAGGGGGATCTGGACGCAGAGTTCCTTGTCCAGGAAGTTCTCGATCTCGTTGCACAGCTGCACGGACGGGTCCTCGTCCAGGCGGCGGAGATAGCCGAAGATCCGGTCGCGGACCTTCAGGGCCTCGCCCATCAGGACTTTCTTGTAGCGGGCCGTCGTCCCAAGGAGCTTCTCATGGGCGACATTGTCGATGTTCTTGATGGACACGAGTTCCGCATCGACCTTGTCCAGGTTGTAGATCAGGGCGCCGTGACCGGCGGGGCGGAACAGGAGGGCGTCGTCGTCGGTGCGGAAGGGCTTGTTCTTCGCATCCACGGCGATGGTGTCGGTGGCCTTGTCCTGGAAGGTGAAGGTGACGTTGTACTTCACGCCGTAACGGGCTTCGAAGACGGGTTTTACCTCGGCAAGGGCCTCTTCGAAGAGGGTCTGATGCTCCGGGGAGATGGTGACGACGAGGTTGCAGGAGCCGTCGGCATTGCGCATGTAGGTAGCGGCCTCCACGAGGTGCTCGGCGATAGCGGTGCGCACTTCCCCGCCCTCATAGCGGTGGAATTGGATGACGCCCTTGGGCTTGGAGCTATAGCCCAGGCCTTCGTCCGTCAGGACTTTCTTCAGGACCGACTTCCGGTAAGAAGCCGTATCTTCCTTGTTACCAAAGAGTTCGGCGGTATAAAAGGCAAACTTGTCAATCTGGGCGGCGAGTTTCGCGCCGGCCGCATCGGCAGGAAGGTCTTCGCCCTTTTCCAAGATGGCGAGGCCGGCGAAGATGTCCTTGAACATGCGGGAAGCGGCTCCGGACGCGGGGACGAACTTGCACTTCCCGTCGATCTGCGCTTCCTCATAGTAGCGGATGGCCGCATCGGCCTCGGCGTCGGAAAGGACGCGGATGCCGCGTTCCGGCGTGGCCGGGCCCACGATCTTCATCCAGGGGAATCCCTTCTTGAAATGGTCGATCTGCTCCTCGACGGAACGGACGTTGGACCCTCGCTGCTGGATCTGGCTGATGTCTTTCTGGCTGAACATGGTCTTAGTGTTATTATAATCTTAGGTTATTCGATGTAGAATTCGCGGCGGTACTGGTACTGGGCCCGAAGGCGTTCGAAACCGCCCGGATCGGTCCGGAACATGAAGTCGTCGATGAAGATGGGATAGTTGTACTGGAGCATCGACGCGATCTCACCCTGGGTCTTTCCCGCCGCGTCGATCAGGACAGGATGGAGGTCCAGGTCCTCCGTTTCGGGGAAATACTCTTCCAGCTGCCGGATCCCGTAGCGGCGGGCGACGGCGCGGACGGCCATCGCGGTCCCGTTCTGCTTGCCCTGGTAGGAATACCCGGCGATGTGGGGTGTAGCGATGTCGCATTCGGAGAGAAGGTGCTGGTTCACAGCCGGTTCGTTGCACCAGGTATCGATGACCAGGGCGCCCAGTTTGGGGCGGGCCCTGAGCAGCGCGCTCTCGTCCACCACTTCCCCGCGCGCGGCATTGATGAACACGGCTCCGGGGCGAATCTTGGAGAAGAAATCATCGCCGGCCATTCCGCGCGTCGTATCGTCCAGCGGGGTGTGGAGCGTCACGACCTGTGCCTCGGCGAGCAGTTCGTCCAGGGAGCAGAAACCCTCCTGGCCCTCTTTCGCCGCACGGGGCGGATCGCAGCGGAGGATCTCGAAGCCCAGCTTCCGGCCCATCCGCTCCACCTTCCTACCCACATGACCTACGCCCACGATGCCCAGTTTCGCATGCTGCAGGGGAATCTTCTTCCGGGCCGCCACGCCATACAGGGCGGAGAACACGTAGTCCATCACTCCGCCGGCATTGCATCCGGCCGCATTATAGACTTCGACGCCGTGCTCCGCGCACCAGGGAAGGTCGATATGGTCCGTGCCGATGGTCGCGGTGGAGATCATTCTCACGGCCGTTCCCTCCAGCAGGTCCGCGTTGCAGCGGGTCCGGGTGCGGGTGATGAGCACGTCGGCGTCCAGGCAGTCCTCGCGGGTGATTTCACGCCCGTCCTTGTACACCACGGTGGCGTAAGGCTCGAAAACACCCTTCAGGAAGGGGATGTGCATATCCGCGACTATCTTCATAGCATACAAAGATAATGTTTTTTCCGACAGATTGCACCCGCCCCTGCCCTATCCCGGCTTTTTTACAAAAAAGTTCGAAAAATGTTTCAAAATGTTTGCAAATCCAAAAAAAGTACCTACCTTTGTAATCCCAAACGGGAAACGGGGTATTAGCTCAGTTGGTAGAGCGTTTGAATGGCATTCAAAAGGTCAGGAGTTCGATTCTCCTATGCTCCACAAAGATAACTTATTGATAATCAACACTTTACAAAGTCTCTAAGCACCAAAACTTAGAGACTTTTTCGGTAAGCGTCTCCGCATTTACGTCTTGTCGGGTTGTTGATCCGACAATACCTTTGCGTTTTCAAACGAAGAAAACAATGGGAATGCAGGAAAACAGTTTTACCGAGATGGCCTTCACCCGCTATCAAC
>JAFUDV010000026.1 GCA_017464245.1 Bacteroidales bacterium
CGAATAAGAAGAAAAGTGAAACCTAAATGATATCACTTGAAGAATGCGACAGGATACTGAAATCACACAATTATAACACGACAAGCGAGGAACTCAAGGAAATCAGGACGTTCCTCTACCAAATGGCTGAATTACAAATAGGAAACGAACGAAACAATGAATAACAGGAGCATCAACGTAATACTCTAACACCAGAGTCAGCACCGACGAGCAAACTGATGGCTGCTCCATCGAAATGCAGGAGCGCTACTTGAACGCATACTGCAACAACCGGGGATACAATATCATCTCCACCTATTACGAGGACTACTCCGCCAAGCATTATGATATGCAGAGGCCGGAAATCAGGAAGATTTACAACTACTGCAAGAAGCATCGCAACGATGTGGATAAGATTTTGTTCCTACGCTGGGACCGTTATGCCCGAAACGTGGAATTCGCTTTCGCCTACAAGCGGATGCTCTATGATGAACTGGGTATCGAAATCAACGCAATTGAATCGCCCATCGACTTCAAAGGAACGGAGTGGCCGCTTTTACTGTCTATGTACTGCGGCACCGCCCACACGGAAGATGTGAAGATATCCAGACGAACGAAAGATGGTATCCGGGGACATCTGTTGAAAGGCGATTGCACACACATGGCACCCCGTGGGTACAAAAATGTGAGCCGAGGCAAACACGACTGCTGGGTGGAAATCGACGAAAAATGGGCAGGAAAGGTCAAGGAAATCTTCCATGAAGTAGCACTGGGCATCGAGAAGCCGAACTGCATCAGGAAACGGTTATGCCCGAAAGTACGTCCCAGCTCCTTTATGAAAATGCTCCGGAATAAATTCTACATCGGGCTGGTCCACGTTCCTGCGACGAAAGACGAACCCGCTCAAGATGTCAAGGGAAAGCACGAAGCACTCATCGACGAGCAAACCTTCTATGCCGTGCAAGAGGTCATCGACGGAAAGAAAAAGAAGACCCCAAAGCTCAGCAAACCGGCGAATCCCAACCTATATCTCCGGAAATTCTTGGTCTGCCCCGTATGCGGTCACATCCTCACGGGAGCGACAAGCCACGGTAACGGTGGGGATTACACATACTACTTCTGCAGCCATGACCACAAGCATATAAATATCCGGGCAGAGCAGGTCAATGAAGGATTCACGGACTTCGTAGGAACCTTGAAGCCACATCTGGCGATTTTGGCATTATACAACGAAGTCCTGCTGGATATCAGGGGCGAAAGGGTCAAGGCGAACCACAAGGAAGCGGAGAAACTGGAAGAGGACCTGAAGAAACTGAAAGAGCGGATAAACCGGGTCAATGACCTGTACTTCGACGGCGAAATCTCAAAGACGGAGAAAGAGAACAACCTCAACCGCTATGGAAAGGAAGCGGAACAACTGGAAGAAAGAATACAGACCCTCCGGTTGAGCGAAGACTTACAGGTCAAAGAGAAACTCACCTACTCCATCAACCTCATCGACAATCTGGGGCAATTCTTCCGCTGGGCGAAGCCGGAAGTCAAAATCAAACTCCTTGGTTCGATGTTCCCGGAAAAAATCGAATTCGACAGAAAAAATTATCGAACCACGTCCTACAACAAGATGCTCGACATCATCTTCAAGGAAACCAATCAATTACGGGGAAATGCAAAAGTGGAATCTCCAAAAACAGCTGGAAATTCCACTTTGGTACCCCCGAGGCGAATCGAACGCCTATCGTCGGAACCGGAATCCGAAATTCTATCCATTAAACTACAGGGGCCGGTAGCACCCGGCGGACCGGATTGCGACTGCAAAAATAACAAAATTTATTTTTTCTTATGTCAGAAATTATAAATAAATTTGTTTGATTGACGAAAAAATATGGCAAAAGCATTTCTCTTCCCCGGACAGGGGTCCCAGTTTCCCGGCATGGCAAAGGACCTGTATGACAGTTGTCCAGAGGCCAAGGCCTTGATGGACAGGGCGGACGAGGTGCTGGGGTTCCCGCTGACGGAGGTGATGTTCCACGGTTCGGACGAGGATCTGAGGGCAACCCGGGTCACGCAACCCGCCGTCTTCGTACATTCCCTCGCGGCGTTTGCCGCCCGGCCGGAACGGCAGATGGATATGGCCGCGGGGCATTCCCTGGGTGAGTTCAGCGCCCTGACGGCCGCCGGCGTCCTCGACTTCGACGATGCCCTGCGGCTGGTGGCCCTGCGTGCCACCGAGATGCAGAAGTGCTGCGAACAGGTTCCCGGTACGATGGCCGCGATCATCGGCCTGGACGAAGAAAGCGTCGAGCGGATCTGCGCCGGCACCGACGGGACCGTCGTCCCCGCCAATTACAACAGCGACATCCAGGTCGTCATCTCGGGCGAGTCCGAGGCCGTCCTTGCCGCCTGCGAAAAGGCGAAGGAAGCCGGCGCCCGGCGTGCCCTTCCCCTGCCGGTCGGCGGAGCCTTCCACTCCCCCCTGATGGAGCCGGCCCGGGCCGTCCTGGCCGAAGCCATCGCCGCCACCCGCTTTCACAAGTCGCCTTGTCCGGTTTACCAGAACGTGACGGCACTGCCCGAAACGGACCCGGACCGCATCCAGGCCAATCTGCTCGCCCAGCTGACCGCCCCGGTCCGTTGGACCTGCACCATCCGCCGGATGAGCGCCGACGGCGCCGTCGAATGGACCGAACTCGGTCCCGGCTCCGTGCTGAGCGGCCTGCTGAAACGCATCCACCTTGCATAATCCCAAACCTTACCGATATGAACGCTGAAACCCATTACCTTGCAGTCGACCTTGGAGCCACCAGCGGCAGGACCATCCTGGCCACCTTCAACGGCAGCAAGGTCGAAATGCGTGAACTGACCCGCTTCAAGCATCCGATGGTCCCCGTCGGCGGGCATTTGTTCTGGGACCTCCCGCACCTGTACAACGAGATTCTGGAAGGGCTCCGGAAGGTCGCTTCCGAAGGCTTGGAGATCCAGTCCGTCGGCATCGATACATGGGGCGTAGATTTCGCCTTTTTCGGGAGCGACGGCCAGCCGGTCGGCTTCCCCCACAGCTACCGGGACGACTATACCGTCGGGGAAATGGACCGCTACTTCGCCGGGAAGATGCCCGCCAAGGAGGTCTATGCCAAGACCGGCATCCAGTTCATGGATTTCAATTCCCTCTTCCAGCTCTCCGCCCAGCGGCGGGAAGGCAGCAGCGTCCTGGAAGCGGCCGACAAGATCCTCTTCATGCCGGACGCCCTGACTTACATGCTGACCGGCGAAGCGGTCTGCGAATACACCATCGCCTCTACGTCCCAAATCCTGAACCCCGTCACGGGGGACCTGGACGAGGATCTGCTCGCCACCGTCGGCCTCAAGCGCACGCAGTTCGGCCGGCTGGTCCAGCCCGGAGAAGTCGTCGGCACGCTGACCCCGCAAGTGCAGAAAGCGACCGGCCTCGGGCCGGTCAAGGTCGTCGCCGTCGCAGGGCACGACACCGCTTCCGCCGTCGTTTCCGTCCCCGCCCAAGACGCCCAGTTCGCCTACCTGAGCTGCGGCACCTGGTCCCTGCTCGGCATCGAGTCCCCGAAGCCCATCATCACGGAGCGCTCCTTCCAGGAGAACTTCACCAACGAGGGCGGCATCGACGGGACGACCCGGTTCCTCAAGAACATCTGCGGCCTGTGGCTCTTCGAGCGCTGCCGTGAAGACTTCTACAAGGATCCTGTCCGCTTCCCCGGCGCCCCCCAGGGCATCAAGGAGCTGACCGCGCTCTGCCTGGAGTCCGATTACGAGGGAACCATCTTCCCGGACGACCCGTGCTTCGCGCATCCCGACTCGATGACCGAGGCCATCGGCGCCTACTGCCGCAGGACCGGCCAGCAAGAGCCTGTGACCGTCGCCGACTACCTGCGCTGCATCTACCGCAGCCTGGCCCTGCGCTACAAGGAAGTCATCGCCCTGCTCGAGGAGATGGGCGGATTCCCGATCCGCAGCCTCAACGTCATCGGCGGAGGCTCCCAGAACCCGTACCTGATGCAGTTTGCCGCAGACGCGTGCGGCATCCCCGTCATCTGCGGCCCGACCGAGGGCACGGCCCTCGGCAACACCCTCGTCCAGCTGCGTGCGGACGGCCAGGTGGGCAGCCTGCCGGAAATGCGCCGGATCAGCGCCGCCTCCGTGGACCTGAAGACATACCTGCCCCGGACGATGTAAAGACACTTTCCGTATAAATAACTAAACAACAACGATATGGCAAAAGAAAAGAAATTCATCACCTGTGATGGAAACCAGGCTGCGTCCAACATCGCATACCTGTTCAGTGAGCACGCCGCCATCTACCCGATCACCCCTTCCTCCACGATGGCTGAAAACGTGGACGAGTGGGCTGCGCACGGCAAGAAGAACCTTTGGGGCGAGACCGTGAAGGTTACCGAAATGCAGAGCGAGGCGGGTGCGGCCGGAGCGGTACACGGATCGCTTCAGGCCGGCGCACTCACGACGACCTACACCGCTTCCCAAGGCCTCCTCCTGATGATCCCCAACATGTACAAGATCGCCGGAGAGATGCTGCCCGCCGTGTTCCACGTATCCGCCCGTGCGCTCGCGTCGCACGCGCTTTCCATCTTCGGTGACCACCAGGAT
This sequence comes from Bacteroidales bacterium, assembly GCA_017464245.1. GTDB lineage: Bacteria > Bacteroidota > Bacteroidia > Bacteroidales > UBA932 > Cryptobacteroides. The sequence continues at coordinate 4,612 of JAFUDV010000026.1, forward strand.
GTGATGGCCTGCCGCCAGACCGGCTTCGCGATGCTCGCGTCCGGCTCCGTCCAGGAGGCCCAGGACATGGCCGCCGTCGCGCACCTCGCCGCCATCAAGAGCAGCGTCCCCTTCCTGCACTTCTTCGACGGATTCCGCACCTCCCATGAGATCCAGAAGATCGAAGCCCTCGACGAGGATGAGCTCCGCGGACTGGTGAGCGAAAAGTCCCTCGCCGCCTTCCGCGCCCGCGCCCTCAACCCCGAGGCTCCCGTCACCCGCGGCACCGCCCAGAACGGCGACGTCTATTTCCAGGCCGTCGAGTCGCGCAACCAGGTCTATGAGGCCGTCCCGGACATTGTCGCCCGCTACATGGGCGAGATCGGCGAGATCTCCGGCCGGACCTACCGTCCCTTCGAATATTACGGCGCTCCCGACGCCGAAAACATCATCGTCGCGATGGGTTCCGTCACGGAAACCATCAAGGAGACGATCGACCACCTCGTCCTGCAGGGCCGCAAGCTCGGCCTCGTGACCGTCCACCTCTACCGCCCCTTCTCGGAGAAATACCTCCTCAAGGTCCTTCCGAAGAGCGTCAGGCGCATCGCGGTCCTCGACCGCACCAAGGAGCCCGGTTCCCTCGGCGAACCCCTTTACCAGGACATCAAGACCGTCTTCCAGGGCGTCGCCGACGCACCGCTCGTGATCGGCGGCCGCTACGGCCTATCCTCCAAGGATACCACCCCGGCCCAGATCGTCGCCGTCTATGACAACCTGGCCCTCAAGACCCCCAAGGCCGACTTCACCATCGGCATCATCGACGACGTGACCTTCAAGAGCCTCCCCCTCAAGGAAGAGATCTCCATCGTGAAACCCGGCACCACCGAGTGCAAGTTCTACGGTCTCGGCAGCGACGGCACAGTCGGCGCCAACAAGAACACGATCAAGATCATCGGCTCCCACACGGACCTCTACAGCCAGGCCTACTTCGACTACGACTCCAAGAAGTCCGGCGGCTACACCTGCTCGCACCTGCGCTTCGGCAAGGCCCCGATCAAGGCCCCGTACCTGGTCGGAACGCCTGATTTCGTGGCCTGCCACGTCCCCTCCTACCTGGAGAAGTATGATGTCCTCAAGGGCATCAAGGAGGGCGGCAGCCTCCTGCTGAACTCCCTCTGGGACGAGGAAGAGACCCTGAGACATATCCCGGATCACGTCAAGGCCGTCATCGGCCGCAAGCATATCCGCCTCTACATCATCAACGCCACCAAGATCGCGGCGGAGATCGGCCTCGGCGGCCGTACCAATACGATCCTGCAGTCCGCGTTCTTCCGCATCACCGGCATCATCCCCGAAGCCGACGCGGTGAAATACATGAAGGACGCCGCCCTCAAGAGTTATGGCAAGAAGGGCGAGAACGTCGTCAACATGAACTACGCAGCCATCGACCGCGGCGGCGAATACACCGAGATCCAGGTGCCCGCCGAGTGGGCCGAACTGACCGCCAAGTTCACCAACCCCAACGAGAGCCGCCTTGCGCCCGCCTTTGTCAAGGAGATCGCCGACGTAGTCAACGCCCAGTGCGGCGACACCCTGCCCGTCAGCGCCTTCGTCCCCTGGCAGGACGGCACGATGCCCAACGGCACGGCCGCTTACGAGAAACGAGGCGTCGCCGTCAACGTGCCCGTCTGGGATGCCGCCAAGTGTATCCAGTGCAACACCTGCGCCTTCGTCTGCCCGCACGCCGCGATCCGCCCGTTCCTCCTCACCGAGGAAGAAGCCGCCACGGCTCCGGAGTGCGTCGTGACGTCCGACGGCAAGGCCAACCTCAAGACCTATAAGTATGCCCTCGCGGTGTCCGTAGCTGACTGTACCGGTTGCGGCAACTGCGTGGACGTCTGTCTCGCAAAGCCTGAAAAGGCCCTCAAGATGGAGCCGTACCAGGAGCGGGTGGCCGACCAGGCCGCTTTCGACTACCTCAACGCCAAGATCGGCTACAAGCAGCCGTTCGACCCGAAGTCCAACATGAAGGCCGCCCAGTTCGCCCAGCCGCTGTTCGAGTTCTCCGGCGCCTGCGCCGGCTGCGGCGAGACCCCGTACATCAAGAACATCACCCAGCTCTTCGGCGACCGCATGATGATCGCGAATGCGACCGGATGTTCGTCCATCTACGGTGCCTCCTTCCCGGCCTCCCCGTACTGCACCAACGCCCAGGGGCGCGGTCCGGCCTGGCAGAATTCCCTCTTCGAGGACTTCTGCGAGTTCGGCCTCGGCATGCGTCTCGGCTCCGAGCGCCTGCGCGACACGGTGGCCGCCTGCATGCAGGCCCTCATCGACGAGGGACGCAGCGAGCAGGTAAGCGCCCTGGCCCGCGAATGGCTCGACAACCGCGGCAGCTATGAGGTGACCCGTAAGGTCTCCGACGAACTCGTCCCGCTGCTCGACGCCAAGAAGGACAAGAAACTCATCGAGATCAAGAGCTACATCGCAGCCCGCAGCCAGTGGATCTTCGGCGGCGACGGCGCCAGCTATGACATCGGTTTCGGCGGCCTGGACCACGTCCTCGCATCCGGTGAGAACGTCAACATCCTCGTCCTCGATACCGAGGTCTATTCCAACACCGGCGGCCAGTCCTCCAAATCGACTCCCGTCGGCGCCATTGCGAAGTTCGCGGCGTCCGGCAAAAAGATCCGCAAGAAGGATCTCGGCATGATGGCCATCAGCTACGGCTACGTCTATGTCGCGCAGGTCGCGATGGGCGCCAGCCCCGTGCAGTACATGAACGCCATCAAGGAAGCCGAGGCCTACGACGGGCCTTCTCTGATCATCGCCTACGCCCCTTGTATCAACCCCGGCCTGAAGGCCGGCATGGGCTTGAGCCAGAAGGAAGAAAAGCTGGCCGTCGAGTGCGGCTACTGGCACTTGTACCGCTACAATCCGATGCTCGAGGAGCAGGGCAA
>JAFUDV010000027.1 GCA_017464245.1 Bacteroidales bacterium
AGGAAGGCCCGCTCACCGGTTCCTACGCCCGTGACATCCGCGTGTATGTCTATGACGGTAAGATGCACCCGGTGGACTCCAAGGAAATCGCCTTCATCATCGCCGGCCGCAACGCCTTCAAGGAGGCCTTCCGCAACGCCGGTCCGAAGATCCTCGAGCCCATCTACAACGTGGACATCATCACCCCGAACGAGTATGTCGGTCCTTGCATGAGCGACCTGAACACCCGTCGCGGCATGATCATGAACCAGGACATGGACAAGGGCATGACCATCCTCCACGCCCGCGTTCCGCTCGCCGAGCTGTACCGCTACTCCACCATCCTGAGCTCCCTCACGGGCGGCTCCGCGACCTTCCAGATGAAGTTCGCCGAGTACCAGCAGGTCCCTGCCGACGTGCAGACCAAGCTCATCGCCGAGTACGCTGCCCAGGAGACGGAAGAGGATTAATTCTCCCCTGTACGCTTTTCAGCCAGGTCTTGAAAAAGGCCTGGCTTTTTCGTACATTTGTCCATCAAATCATCCGCTATGAAAAGAATACTGATTATCCTGGCGGCGCTGCTCACGCTGGCGTCCTGCGCCGAAAAGAAGCCGTCCATCCCGTTGTACGGATGGGAGGGCATCGGCAAAAACCCGAACCTGGAAGAGGTGCGGGCCAAGTTCCAGAACTATAAGTCCCACGGTTTCACGGGCGTCTGCATCCAGGCGGACCTCGCCGACATTCCGGCCGTGGCGAAAATCGCCCACGAGGTAGGGCTGGAGTACCATGCCTGGAAGCCTGTCATGCTCCAGGGCGGGAAACCGCACGAGTGGTACGCCGTGAACCGGCTCGGGGAGCGCGCGGACGAGCATCCCGCCTACGTGGAATACTACAAGGCTCTGGACCCGGCCAACCCCGAGGTGCAGGATTTCGTCGTGTCCATGATCACCGAGATCGCCGCCATTCCCGAGGTGGACTATGTCCAGCTGGATTACATCCGCTATGTCGATGCCATCCTGGCCCGCGGCCTGTGGAACAAGTACGGGCTGGACTTCTCGGACGGTTCCTATGCGGGGGCCGACTGCTGCTACTGCGACCGCTGCATGGCTGAGTTCCAGGCGGAAACCGGTATCGACATCCGTGCCGTGGAGAATCCGGACAATGTCCCCGAGTGGACCGCCTTCCGCTGCCGGAAGGTGACGGAACTCGTGACGAAGGTGTGCGACGCCGTCCATGCCATGGGCAAGAAGGTGAGCGCCGACGTGTTCCCGGGTCCCGACTCCTATGCGGTGAAGATGGTCCGCCAGCAGTGGAACGAGTGGCCGATCGACATGGTGTTCCCGATGAACTACAATGACTTCTACCTGGAGCCGGCCGAGTGGCTGGCGACCGTTACCGCCGAGGAAGTGAAGGCCGTGGACGGCCGCTTCCCCGTCATGTCCGGTCTTTTCATCTGCCATGACTGGCAGCGCAAGGCAGAGATCGCGGACCCGGAAGGCCATGGCCTCCTCCCGTCGGAAATAGCGACGGCCGTGAAGGGCTCCCTGGATGCCGGAGCCGCGGGAATCTGCCTGTTCACCCCGGGGTCGATGACGCCGGAGCACTGGGCGGAGCTGGACAAGCTGGTCCTATAGGTTGAAGAGGACCCCGATCAGGATATCGCGAGCTTCCAGGCGGGCCTGCCACCGGGAGCTCGCGTTTCCGTTGCCATAGTCCGTGCGCGACCAGCCGAAGAAGCCGATCTGCGTGGACAGGGTGACATTGCCGATGGGGAAGTAGATGCCCGGCCGGAAGCCCAGCGTCTGGGAGGCGATCAGGGGTTCATACCCCCTCCGGCGCGTCCACCGGGCGGAGAAATAGGTGTCACCGGTAAGGCCGAAACGCTGATAGATGGGAAGATAACCCCTCACGTGCGGGATGAGGCCCATCGTGAAGTCCGACTCGCTGGAGATGTTGTTCCAGTCGAAACCGGCGGCGAGGCCCACCATCAGCCAGTCGTTCACCCGCTTGCCCACTTCCGGATAGAACACCACGCTGGTGCCGTAGTTGCTGGCGCCCAAAGAAATGTTGCCGCCCACGTAGTAGCGGTTGTTGACCTGTGCCTGTGCCAGGAGGCAGCCCAGGAGGGCCGCAGCGAGGAGAATCATCTTTTTCATCGTCACAAAGATAGGCCATCCGCCCGATTTTGCAAAAAGTTTCGTAAATTCGTCGGATATGAAAAAAGCGATTTCCCTCCTCGTTTTCTGCTCCCTGGCCCTCACGGCCCTGGCGCAGCCCTACCTTTTCAACCGGGCCCCACTGGAGCCTTCTCCCTATGCGGAACTCCCGCTCGGCGCCATCCGGCCGGAAGGCTGGCTGAAAGAGCAGCTACAGCGTCAGGCGTCCGGCCTGACCGGCCATCTCGACGAGGTCTATCCCGAGGTGATGGGCCCGGACAACGCCTGGTTGGGCGGGGACGGCGACGCCTGGGAACGGGGACCGTACTGGATCGACGGCCTGCTTCCGCTCGCCTATATCCTGGATGACGGCGCGCTGAAGGAGAAAGCGCAGAAGTGGGTGGAGGCGATGCTTGCCTCGCAGCAGGAGGACGGCTACTTCGGCCCGGCCGAGGACCATCCCTTCGTCTATGGGCTCCAGCGGGGTTCCTCTCATGACTGGTGGCCCAAGATGGTCGCCCTCAAGATCCTCCGGCAATATTACATGGCGACGCAGGACCGGCGGATCATCGACCTGATGCGGCGCTACTTCCTGTATCAGCGGTCCACCCTGCCGGAGAAGCCCCTGGACCATTGGACCGACTGGGGGAAGTGGCGCGGCGCGGACAATCTGGAAATCGTTTACTGGCTGTACAATATCACGGGCGACCGTTTCCTGCTGGATCTGGGGGAGACCCTCCACGGGCAGACGGCGCCCTGGACCGGATACTTCCTGGACGGGAGCATCTTCACGGAACCCTTCAGCCTGCACTGCGTGAACCTGGCACAGGGATTCAAGGCGCCGATGGTCCATTGGCAGTTCTCCCGCGACGAGGGCGAATACATGGCGCCGAAAACGGCCGTGGAGCGGATCCGGACGACCATCTGCCTGCCCACCGGACTCTGGGCGGGGGACGAACTGATCAACCGGGGCAACCCCACGCGCGGTTCCGAACTCTGCACGGCCGTGGAAATGATGTTCTCCCTGGAGGAGATGCTGCGGATCAGCGGCGACACCTTCTGGGCCGATTATCTGGAGCGCGTGGCCTTCAACGCCCTGCCGACGCAGGCGACAGATGACTATATGGGCAAGCAGTACTACCAGCAGGTGAACCAGGTCGCCTGTACCCGCGACTGGCGGCTGTTCTCCACCCCGCATGAGGATACGGACCTGGTATTCGGCACGTTGAACGGCTATCCCTGCTGCCTGTCCAACATGCACCAGGGCTGGCCCAAGTTTACGCAGAACCTCTGGTACGCCACGGCGGACGACGGTCTGGCGGCGCTGGTATATGCCCCCTGCACCGTCACGGCGAAGGCGGGCGGCGTCACCGTGCGGGTGACCGAGACCACCGCCTATCCGTTCCGGAACCGGATTGTGTTCAAGGTTGATTTCCCGGACAAGGGCGTGAAATCGGCCCGTTTCCCGCTGATGCTGCGGATTCCGGCATGGGCCGAGGGTGCGACCGTGACCGTCAATGGGAAGCCTTCCTCCGGCGTGGCGGAAGCCGGCCGTGTGCTGCGGCTGGAAACCGAGTGGCGCAAAGGGGCGGAAATCGTCCTGACCCTGCCGATGGAAGTGCGCACCGAGGAATGGTACGATCGCGCCTGGACCCTTTCCCGGGGACCGCTCCTGTATGCGCTCCGGATGAACGAGACCTGGACGGAAAAGCGGTTCGAGGGGGCGGACCATTGGTTCGGAAAGACCTACCGGGAAGTGACTTCCGACACGCCCTGGAACTATTGCCTGATGCGGGACAGCTTCCGGCCGGAGGACTGCCGGGTGACGGAGACGCCGATGGCGGCGTATCCCTGGACCCTGGCCGATGCGCCGGTCCATATCACCGTCCCGGCGCGGACCCTTCCGCACTGGACCGTGCCGGAGAACATTGCCTATTTTACCGAGGACGGGCTTGATTACGGGGAGGAAACGCGGATCGAACTGATTCCGTACGGCTGCACGACGCTCCGGATCGCCGCGTTCCCGACACGGGCCGTTCCGTGGGATTTGGACTATAAAAAATGATGGATATGAATCACTCGAGATGGATGATCCTGGCGGGCGTCGCCCTCCTCGCCCTGGCCGCCTGCAGCGGCCGGGAGACGCATTTCATGACGGACAGGGCGTACCGCGAAACGGTGCTCCGGGACTTCGAGGCCCGGATGGCCGCGGACGGCGGCGCCCTGGCGCCGTTCGCGGATTTTTCGGCCTTGTCCGAGAATTCTTCCTCCGAACGGGAGGCGCTGGAGTTCCTGTATGCGTACATGCCGCTGGCGGACGTGACGGACTATCCGGTTCAGTACTACCTGGACCAGGTACACGCCTCGTTCCGGACGCGGGAGGAGATGGGCTGGCCGGTGCCGGAGCGTGAATTCCGCCACTTCGTGCTGCCGCTCCGCGTGAACAACGAGAACCTGGACACCTCCCGGGTGGCGTTCTACCGGGAGCTCAAGCCGCGTGTCCAGGGCCTGTCCATGAAGGACGCCATCCTGGAAGTGAACCACTGGTGCCACGAGAAGATGACCTACCAGCCGTCCGACGCGCGGACAAGCAGCCCGCTGGCCTCGGTGCAGAATGCCCTGGGCCGGTGCGGCGAGGAATCCACCTTCTGCGTGGCCGCGCTGCGGTCCGTGGGCATTCCCGCCCGGCAGGTCTATACCCCGAGATGGGCCCATACGGATGACAACCACGCCTGGGTGGAGGCCTGGGCCGACGGCGAGTGGCACTTCATCGGCGCCTGCGAGCCGGAGCCGGTGCTGGACCTCGGCTGGTTCAACGCCCCCGCCTCCCGTGCGATGCTCATGCACACCAAGGTCTTCGGCCGCTATGACGGTCCGGAGGAGGTCGTGCTCGAAAGCCCGAACTATACGGAAGTCAACCTCATCGACAATTACGCCACCACCGCCCGGGCGGATTTCCGGGTGGTCGATGCCGACGGGAAGCCCGTGGAGGGCGCTCGCGTGGACTTCTGCATCTACAATTACGCGGAGTTCTATCCGGCCGTTTCCAAGTACACGGACGCGGACGGCCGCACCTTCCTTTCCTCCGGCCTGGGCGACCTGCTCATCTGGGCCTCCAAGGACGGCGCCTACGGCTATGCGAAATGCTCCTTCGGCAAAGATACCGAAGTCACCATTACGCTGGGCGCTGCGCCGGAGCGCGAGTCCCTGGACATCGTCCCGCCGCCGGAGAATGTCCGCATGCCGGCCGTGACGCCGGAGCAGCGGGCGGAGAACGACCGCCGCTTCGCCCGCGAGGATTCCCTGCGCCACGCCTATGAGGCCACCTTCCCGACGCACGAGGAAGCCCTGGCTTTCACGCAGGAGCACGGCTACGGCCATCACATGGTTTTCCCCATCGAGTGGTCCCGCGGCAACTGGCGCACCATCGAGGCCTTCATGGCACAGGCGGAGGACCACGCGCGGGTGGAGGCCCTGTTCGGTACTTTGAGCCGGAAGGACTTCCATGACATCACGCTGGAGAACCTCCTGGACAGCTACAAGGACCGGGAAGCCGTCATCGGCCCCCGGGTGGAAAATGAGTTCCTGAGCCCCTACAAGGCCTGTTTCCGGAAGGCGCTCTCCGCCGAGGAGCAGCAGCGGCTCTCCGATCCGCAGGTCCTCGTCCAGTGGGTCCGGGAGCAGGTGACCGTCCTGGACGACCCCAAGGCCTGGGACATCCCGATGTCCCCCATCGGCGTGATGGAAAGCCGGGTCGCCAGTCCGCGCTCCCGCGGCATCTTCTTCGTCGCCCTGGCCCGGACGCTGGGCATCGACGCGCAGAAGAACCCCGTGAACGGAAAGATTCAGTACCGTCTGGACGGCGGTGACTGGCTGGATGTGGACTTTGACGGCGCCGGTCCGGCCGTGGCTGCTCCGAAAGGCGTCCTGAAGCTCGCCTACACCCCGGATAAAATCGTGGACAATCCCAAGTATTACAGCCACTTCTCCCTTTCCAGGATCGAGAACGGGCGTCCGCGCCTGATGGAGTTCGACGAAGGTGAAGTGGACATGGGCGGCGGGGTGGACTGGGCCCATGTGTTCCGCCAGGGCTTCCCGATGGAAGCGGGCCGCTACCTCCTCGTTTCCGGCAACCGCCTCTCCAGCGGTGCCGTCCCCGTGTCGATGGTCTTCTTCGACATCGTCGCCGGCCAGGAAACGGTCCAGCCGCTCGTGCTCCGCGCCGGAGAGGGTGAAGTGCCCGTCCTGGGTTCGTTCGATGCGGAAACGAAGTTCCTCCCGGTCCGGCCGGCCCAGACCGAGGACGGCGATGTGCCGGCCGCCTCTTCGGGCGGAGCGAAGGAATCCCTCCTTTCCGTCACTGGCCGCGGCCACTACGCCCTCGCCCTCCTGGAGCCGGGCAAGGAGCCCACGAACCACGTCCTGCGCGACCTTGCGGCCGCCCGGACCCAGCTCGAGGCCTGGGGCCGCCCGATCGTCCTCGTGTGCTCCACCGAGACGGCCCTGCACCGCCTCCAGGTGGAGATGTCCGAGGGCCGTTACGGCATCCTGCCCGACACCATCGTCCTGGGCCTGGATGTGGACGGCGCCGTCCAGAAGGGAATCGAGAAAGGCATGAAAGTAGGCCCGGAGAGCGCTGCGGGACAGCCCTCCCGTCTTCCGCTCGTGATCCTGGCAGATTCCTTCAACCGCGTGTTCTTCCTCTCCGAAGGCTACACCATCGGCCTTGGAGAACAGCTCGCCGGCACGGTCGCGAAGCTTAAATAAGCAAAGTCCCGAGCGTCAGTTTGGGCACGAAGTGAACCCCGTCCTTGCGGTAGTACCGGAGGTCGGGGTTTTCGCCTTCCACCGGGAGAAGGTAGATGGATTCGGCGGGCTTGCCGATGGCGATGATGGCGATCGGGTCCAGGTGAAGGCCCAGGCTTTCCCGCACGGCCGCCTTCCGGAAATTGAGGATGAAAATGCCGCCGAGGCCCATCTCCGTGGCTTTCAGGAGGATGCTCTGCCCGGCGAAGCCCAGGTCGATGTCCGCGGCCCGGTCTTCCGCGACGACGCTGCACACGACGATGAAGGCGCGGGGCTCCGTGCCCGGCTTGGGCAGGTGCTCTTCCGGCAGGGCGGCGCCCAGGGTGATGTGCGGGAGGATGCGGTCCGCATCGGCCTCCGTAACCAGGCGGTAGCGCAGCGGCTGACGGTTCATGCCCGAGGCGGCGAGCGTCGTCGCGGCGACCAGTTCACGGAGTTCCTCCTCCGTCACTTTCCGGGACGGGTCGTAACCTCGGTAGCTGCGGTTGCGGTGCAGGAGCGTATCCAGCGAGGGGTTGTTCCGGCGGACGACCTTCCGGCCGCCCTCCGCGATCTCCGCCTGTCGCTTCTCTAAATAATTGTCGGCCATGGCTCAGCGGTTTTTGGAATCGATGCAGATGGTGACGGGCCCGTCGTTGACCAGGGCCACTTGCATGTCGGCCCCGAAAACGCCGGTGCCGACGGGTTTGCCGATGGCTTCGGAGAGTCTCCGGCAGTAATCTTCATAGAGGGGAACGGCTACTTCGGGCGGGGCGGCGGCGATATAGGCGGGGCGGTTTCCTTTCCGGGTGGAGGCCATGAGCGTGAACTGGCTCACGACGATGACGTCCCCGCCGGCCTCGATGACGCTGCGGTTCATGACTCCCGCTTCGTCGTCGAAGATCCGGAGGGCGGCGGTCTTCTTTACGAGGTACTCCACGTCGTCCGCGCCGTCTTCGTGCCCGACGCCCACGAGAACCAGCAGCCCGGGGCCGATGGCGCAACGAAGCGCGCCGCCGATGGTGACGGAAGCGGAGGAAACCCTTTGGATGACGATTTTCATGTCCTGCGAAGATACGCATTTTTGGCCGGGATGAAAAAAAATGCAAAAAAATCAAAATATCGCTTGCGATATAAAAATAAATCCTTACCTTTGTATCGCAAACGATATAAACAAACAAAATCATACACATCATGAACACCGAACTTTCCATCCAGATCCTGCAGGCCTACGCTACCGGCCTCGCCGCCCAGTCCATGCAGCACAAAGTCCAGGGCAAGGTTTTCGCCTCCATGGGCCTTTCCAAGCTCGCCTCCAAGTATGCCGACCACGCCACCGAAGAAATGGAGTGGGTTGACAAGTTCATCGACCGCATCATCGACCTCGGCGGCGAAGCCAAAGTCGAAGCCGCTCCCGCCCAGAAGATTTATACCGACCCGGTGGAATTCCTGAAGGCCGACCTCGAAGTCTCCGTCCGCGAAGTTCCGAACCTGGGCAAGGCCACCCTCGCCCTCGCCGAGGACATGACTACCTACGACCTCATGAAGGGCTACTACCAGGACGAAGAGGAAGACATGGCCTGGAGCGACCAGCAGCTCAAGCTCATCGAGCTCATCGGCCTCCAGAACTGGCTCGCCCGTCAGCTTTAATCCCGTAAAACGAACTTAACACTTTTTTTCATGCCCACGATCTATGACTTCAAGGCCCTGAACAACAAGGGCGCCGAGGTGGATTTCAGCCAGTACCAAGGCAAGGTCCTCCTGATTGTCAACACCGCCTCCAAGTGCGGTTTCACTCCCCAGTACGACGGCCTCGAGGCCCTGTACCAGAAGTACAAGGACCAGGGTCTCGTGGTGATCGGCTTCCCGTGCGACCAGTTCGCCCACCAGGAGCCCGGCTCCAACGAGGAGATCGCCGAGTTCTGCCGCATCAACCATGGCGTCACCTTCCCGCTGATGTCCAAGATCGAGGTCAACGGCGACGGGGCGCACCCGATCTACCAGTACCTCAAGACGGCGGCCCGCGGCACCTTCGGCAACGCCATCAAGTGGAACTTCACGAAATTCCTGATCTCCCGCGACGGGACGAAGGTGGAGCGCTTCGGCTCCACCACGACCCCCGCCGCCCTGGAAGACAAGGTCAAAGCCCTCCTGTAATGCGTCCCGCGCTCCGTCTTGACAATCAGCTCTGTTTCAGGCTGTACACCGCCTCGCGGCTCATCACGCAGGTCTATCATCCCTTCCTGTCGGACATCGGTCTCACCTATCCGCAGTACCTGGTGATGATGGTCCTCTGGGAGCAGGACGCCCAGCCCGTGAACGACATCGCGAAGCGGCTGTATCTGGAGACGAACACCGTCACTCCGCTCCTGAAGCGGATGGAGGCGGAAGGGTATGTGAAGCGGAGCAGGGGGACGGCCGACGGCCGGCAGGTCATCGTCTCGCTCACGGACAAGGGCCGTGCGCAGGAGCAGCAGGCCGCCTCGGTGCCCGAGTGCGTCGGCGCCGCCGTCGCCTGCGATTCCCTCACGCCCGAAACCGTTCCGGCCTTGTTTGCCACGCTGGACGACGTAATCGCTACGCTGGCCGGTTCCGGCCGCTGAAGGGTTGCGCCGGGGCGCTAGGAGAGGAAATTCGTCAGCGCGATGAAATCCTCCACCGAGAGGGTTTCGGGACGGCGTTCAAAGACAGGGCTGGCCGTAAAGGCGGCCCTTTCTTCGTCGCTCCAGCCTTCGCGGGCGGCCTTGGCGGCGATGAGGGGCTTGAGCGGATTCCGCATCATCTTCCGGCGCTGGCCGAAGGCCGTCTTCACGATGGCCTTGAACAGGCTTTCGTCGCAGCCGAGGTCCGTGCGGCCGTTCCGCGTGAGGCGGATGACGGCCGATTCCACCTTGGGCGGCGGGGCGAAGCAGCCAGACCCAACGCTGAACAGGTATTCGATGTCATACCAGGCCTGGAGCAGGACCGACAGGATGCCGTAGGTCTTGGACCCCGGCCCCTCGGCGATGCGCTCGGCCACTTCCTTCTGGATCATGCACACGACCTCGGGAATCCGTTCCCGGTAGTCGAGGATCTTGAAGAAGATCTGCGAGGAGATGTTGTAGGGGAAATTGCCGATGACTGCGAACCGCTCCGGGAAGATCTTCTCCAGCCGGAGGTTCAGGAAGTCGGCCTGCAGAAGCCGCCCCTGCATGCCCGCGAAATGCGTGAGCAGATAGTCCACCGACTCCCCGTCGATTTCCACGAGTTTCAGGTCGATGTCCTCCCGCTGCAGCAGGTACTGGGTCAATACCCCCATGCCGGGGCCCACTTCCAATACGGGGGAATAGGATTCCCCCGGACCCCCTGCGGCCATAAACCCCTTTCCGACTTTCTCCGAAAGTCCCGGGGCCGGCCGGCCGGCTGATGCCGGCATTGTTTCGCTCCAATCCAGCGAGAGTGCGTTGACAATCGCCTGCGCAATGCGCTGGTCGGTGAGGAAATGCTGGCCGAGGGCCTTCTTCGCGCGTACTTCCATGGTGAATTCGGTTATCCCTGCAAAGATACTCATATTTTTTTGCTATTTTTGTAAGTTATTAGGCGGAAATGGAAGGGTGTTCCCTCCGGGGGCATATACCCGTCAGGGCTGCGAAGCAGCAGCCCCCGGAGGGAACACCCTTCCATTTACTGAGCGACGAAACAAAAACAACATCGGAATATGTATCGTACACACACTTGCGGAGAACTCCGCATCGGGAACAAGGGAGAGCAGGTGACGCTCGCCGGATGGGTCCAGAAAGCCCGCAAGCTGGGCGGAATGACCTTCATCGACCTCAGGGACCGTTATGGCATCACCCAGCTGGTGGTGGAGGCCGACGCACCGGCTGAGCTGGTGGAGACCGCCACCTCCCTGGGCCGCGAATACGTGATCCAGGCCACGGGCGAAGTCGTGGAGCGTCAGGCGAAGAACGCCAAGATGCCCACCGGCGACATCGAGATCAAGCTGTCCGCCATCAACGTGCTGAACAAGTCGGTCACCCCGCCCTTCACCATCGAGGATGAATCCGACGGCGGCGACGACATCCGGATGAAATACCGCTACCTGGACCTCCGCCGCGGACCGCTCCGCCGGGCCCTGACCCTCCGTCACCGCGTGGCGCACGAGGTTCGCAACTACCTGGACGCGAAGGGCTTCATGGAGATCGAGACCCCGTACCTGATCAAGTCCACGCCGGAAGGCGCCCGTGACTTCGTGGTTCCCTCCCGCATGAATCCGGGCCAGTTCTACGCCCTGCCGCAGAGCCCCCAGACCTTCAAGCAGCTCCTGATGGTGGCCGGCTATGACCGCTACTTCCAGATTGTCCGCTGCTTCCGCGACGAGGACCTCCGTGCCGACCGCCAGCCGGAATTCACCCAGATCGACTGCGAAATGTCCTTCGTGGAGCAGGAGGATGTCCTGAACAACTTTGAGGGCATGATGCGCACCCTGTTCAAGAACGTCCTGGACGTGGATATCCCCAACCCGCTGCCGCGGATGACCTGGTACGATGCCATGGACCACTACGGCTCCGACAAGCCGGACGTGCGTTTCGGGATGACCATCCACGAACTCACCGACGTTGCCAAGGGCAAAGGCTTCGGCGTGCTGGACGGGGCCGCCTATATCGGCGCCATCGCCGTCCCGGGTGCCGCCGAGTACACCCGCAAGCAGGTCGATGAGCTCACCGAGTGGGTCAAGCGCCCGCAGGTGGGTGCCAAGGGCCTCATCTACATCCGGGTCAATGCCGACGGCACCTACAAGTCCTCCATCGACAAGTTCTACGGTCCCGAGGATCTCGCGAAGATCGCCGCCGCTGCGGAGGCGAAGCCCGGCGACCTCCTCCTCGTGATGTCCGGCGATGCCAAGCGCAAGGTCCAGACCATGCTCGGCGTCCTCCGTCTGGAGATGGGGAACCGCCTGGGCTACCGCGACCCGAAGGTCTTCGCCCCGCTGTGGATCGTGGACTTCCCGCTCCTGGAGTGGGACGACGAGACCCAGCGCTTCTACGCGATGCACCACCCCTTCACGGCCCCGAAACCGGAGCACGAGAAGTGGTTCTATTCCGACAGGAAGGAGGACTTGGAGCGCGTCTGTGCCAATGCCTATGACTTCGTCCTGAACGGCAACGAACTCGGCGGCGGCTCCATCCGGATCCACAACGCCGACATGCAGAAGCGCATGTTCGAGGTGCTGGGCATCGGCCCCGAAGAGGCGGAACTCAAGTTCGGCTTCATCATCAACGCCTTCCAGTTCGGCGCTCCGCCGCACGGTGGCCTCGCCTTCGGCTTCGACCGCGTGTGCGCCCTCATGGGCGGCTCCGACTCCATCCGTGACTACATCGCGTTCCCGAAGAACAACCAGGGCCGCGACGTCATGATCGACTCCCCGTCCGAAATCGACCAGGCGCAGCTGGACGAGCTCCAGATCGCCCTGAACGTGAAACCTGAATAAGTGATAATCAGGCGCGAAGCATATGACCTCTCCCGGCGCAATACCTTCGGCATGAAGGTGTCCTGCCGCCTGTATGTGGAGGTCACGGAGGCGGAGGACTTGCTCGCGCTGGACTTCGACGCTCTCCCGCAGCCTCTCTTCGTGATGGGCGGCGGCTCGAACCTCCTTTTCACCGGCGACTTTCCGGGAACCGTGTTGCATCTGGGTAATGTTTCCTGTCATTCTGAGCGTAGCGAAGAATCTGTCCGGATCACGCTCGGTTCCGGCGTTGTCTTCGACGATTTCTGCGCCTGGGCGGCCGCCGAGGGCCTCTGGGGCCCGGAAAACCTGTCGCTGATTCCCGGCGAGGTGGGCGCGAGCGCCGTGCAGAACATCGGCGCGTACGGCGTGGAGGCGAAGGATATCATCGACACGGTACATGCCTTCGACCGGCAGGAGCGCCGCTTTGTAGACATTCCGGGTGCGGACTGCGGCTACGGTTACCGCACCTCGAATTTCAAGACCATCTGGAAAGGCCGCTACATCGTCACCGCCGTCACCTTCCGCCTCTGCGTCATCCCCCGCCCCGTCCTGGACTACGGAGGCGTGCGTAAGGCGCTGATTGATAGGGGGGAGGGTGTTTCTTTGCCGATCTCTGGCCACCCTCGGCCAGATAAGAGGGAGGGGCCCGCCGGTGTTACCGGTGGGAGGGGCCGGAGCGAAGCGGAGGCGATCGGCGAAGGAATACCCTTCCCCCTGACCCCGCAGCTCATCCGCGAAACCATCATCGGCGTCCGGGAGCAGAAGCTGCCGGACCCGGAGGAGATCGGGAGCGCGGGGAGTTTCTTCTGCAACCCGGTCATCGACAGGGAGCATTTCGGACGGATCGTGGCCATCGCGAAGGCGGAGAACGGACCGGAGTACAACGTGCCTCATTATGAGGTGGGTGAGCGCATCAAGGTGCCGGCCGCGTGGATGATCGACCAGTGCGGGTTCAAGGGCATGCGGCTGGGCGGGGCGCAGGTGTATCCGAAGCAGCCGCTCGTCATCGTGAATGCCACAGGCAGCGCCACCCCGGAGGAAATCATCGCCCTGGAACGGCGCGTCATCGGCACGATCAAGGAAAAATATGGCATAGAACTCCACCCCGAAGTGGAGCACGTATAAGCTTATGGGCAAATTCATCATCGAAGGCGGGCACAGGCTGTCCGGCGAAATCACCCCGCAGGGCGCGAAGAACGAGGCCCTGGAGGTCATCAGCGCGGTGCTGCTGACCGCTGACCCGGTCGTCATCTCCAATGTCCCGGAAATCCTGGACGTGAAGAACCTCATCGGCCTCCTCCAGGGAATGGGCGTGAAAGTGCAGCGTCTGGAAAAAGGGACCTACCGGTTCCAGGCCGACGAGGTGGACACGGCCTACATCGAGACGGAGGAGTTCGTGAAAAAATGCGCGGCGCTCCGTGGCTCGGTGATGGTCGTGGGACCGCTGCTGAGCCGCTTCGGACATGCTTGGTTCGCGAAGCCGGGCGGCGACAAGATCGGCCGCCGGAGGGTGGATACGCACCTGGACGGCATGGTCAAGCTGGGCGCCGCCATGGACTATGACGCGGACCGCCGTGCCTTCCATCTGACGTCCGACGGACGCCTGACCGGCCGTTACATGCTGTTGGACGAAGCCTCCGTGACCGGTACGGCCAATATCGTCATGGCCGCCGTCCTCGCACGGGGCACGACCACCATCTACAACGCCGCCTGCGAGCCGTACCTGCAGCAGCTGTGCAAGATGCTCAACCGGATGGGCGCGTTCATCGACGGCGTCGGATCGAACCTGTTAAGGATTCACGGCGTGGAGAAGCTCTACGGGACGAACCACCGGATCCTTCCGGACATGATCGAGGTGGGCTCCTTCATCGGCATGGCCGCCATCAACCAGAGCGAAATCACCATCAAGGACGTGTCCTGGTACGACCTGGGCATCATTCCGGACGCGTTCCGCCGCCTGGGCGTGAACCTGGAGCAGCGGGGCGACGACATCTACGTGCCGGCACAGGAGAGCTATGAGATCGACTCCTTCCTGGACGGGTCCATCATGACCCTCGCCGACGCTCCCTGGCCGGGCCTTACCCCGGACCTTCTTTCCGTGATGCTCGTGGTCGCAACCCAGTGCAAGGGCAGCGTCCTCATCCACCAGAAGATGTTCGAGTCCAGGCTGTTCTTTGTCGATAAGCTCATCGACATGGGTGCGCAGATCATCCTGTGCGACCCGCACCGGGCCGTGGTCATCGGCCATGACCACCGGATCACGCTGAAGGCCGCCCGCCTGGTCTCCCCGGACATCCGCGCCGGCATCGCGATGCTCCTCGCTGCGATGAGCGCCAAGGGCACTTCCACCATCGACAACATCGAGCAGATCGACCGTGGCTACGAAGACATCGAAGGCCGCCTGAACGCCCTCGGGGCGCAAATTACGCGCGAATAATGGACTACCGGCATTTGTTTTCCTCCGACGTCCCTTCCTTCATGCGGAGCCCCGTCCGGGAAATCTTCCGGAAGGTGGACCTCAGCGCCATCTGCTCGTTCGCGGGCGGGTATCCGGCGGCCGTGACTTTTCCGGTGGAGGATTTGAAGACTCTGCCCGGCCGCGTGCTGGAGAAGTATGGGACCAAGGCGCTGCAATACGGTGCTACCCAGGGAGTTCCGGAGCTTCGGGAGGCTATTGCCGCCCGTTACGGCGTGCCGGTTTCCCGGGTGCAGATTACCACGTCGTCCCAGCAGGGCATCGACGTATGCACCCGCATCCTCTGCGACCCGGGCGAGGTCATCCTTACCACCGAACCGACCTACCTGGGCGCCCTGCAGTCGTTCAAGGCGTATCGGGCCTTTGTAAGGCCGATCAGTGCTTTTACCCTTGATTCAGGGGAAGGCACACGTCCCCAAACCTATGGCCACCCTCGGCCATATAAGAGGGAGGGGCCCATCGCTAGCGATGGGAGGGGCCGGAGCGAAGCGGAGGCGGTTTGGGGATGTGTGCCTTCCCCGAATCCTGCCCGAGTAAAGTTCATCTATGTGATTCCCGATTTCAATAACCCTTCCGGGGAGACGATGACACTGGAGGAAAGGCAGGAGATTGTGGCGTTGGCAAGGGAGCTGGACATCGTGATTGTGGAGGACAGCCCGTACCGCGAGCTGCGGTACAGCGGGGAAGAGGTTCCTACGATCTATTCGCTGGCGCCGGAACGGACGCTGCATCTGGGGAGTTTCTCGAAGATCTTTGCGCCGGGCTTCCGCCTGGGCTGTATCATCGGCCCGGAGGAGCTGCTGGAGCAGATCTACATCTGCAAGCAGGCGCTGGACCTGTGCCCGCCGGTATTCGACCAGTACATGGCCACGGAATTCCTGACGAGCGGGGCGCTGGATGCGAACCTTGTGAAGACGAAGGCCGAGTACCGCCGTCGCAGGGACCTGATGGTGAGCCTGTTGGAGAAGTATATGCCGGAGGGGGTTACATGGACCTACCCCGAAGGCGGGCTGTTCCTGTTCCTGACGCTGCCGGAAGGCATCGACACGATCGAAATGTACGACGAGGCCCTTGGGCGCGGCGTAGCCTATGTGGCCGGCTCGTTCTTCTTCCTGGACGGCAGCCACCGCAACACCATGCGGCTCAACTTCTCCTTCATCGCGGAGGAAAAGATGGAGCCGGGCCTGAAACTCCTGGGCGAAATCATCAAGGGACGTTTATGAAGACGATTTATCATTTCTCCGGAGCGGGCAACGACTTCGTGGTCATTGACGGCCGCGAAGGCGATGTGTCGGGATATCGCGAGGTGCCGCGCATCGAGGCACTGTGCCGTGCGTTCAAGACCGACGGGTTGATGATCCTGGGTTCAGGAGATGCCCGGGTCGATTTCACCATGGAATTCTACAACCCCGACGGTTCCGGCGGGATGATGTGCGGGAACGGCGGGCGCTGCATCGTCGCGTTTGCCGATTACCTGGGCATCCGTCCGGCTTCCGGCGGGGTTTTCCTTTTCATGGCCCCGGACGGACTGCATACGGGCAAGATTCTCGAGCGCCCCGCGGAAGGCCTCTGGACCGTGCGCATCAAGATGATTGACGTCGAGGGAATTACGCCCATGCTGGGCGGGTATTTCCTGAACACCGGCACGCGGCATTTCGTGAAGTTCGTGGAGGATGTGGAGCAGGTCGATGTCGAGACGGAAGGCAAAGCCCTCCGCTGGGATCCGGCCTTCGCGCCCATCGGCACGAACGTGAACTTCGTCCATGTGGCTCCGGACGGGCTCCATGTCCGCACCTTCGAGAAGGGCGTCGAAGGCGAGACCCTTGCCTGCGGCACGGGCCTCACGGCGGCAGCCGTTGCTGCCGCATTTGCGGGGGCTCTGCCCCCGAATGACCCCCGCAGCTCCCAACCTATAAGTCCTTGGGACAAGCCCTCGGACCCGGTTTCCGCGGGGCCGTCTGATGACGGCCTGGAACCTTCGAAACAGAGGCATTTCCGTCTCCGCGCCCGCCAAGACTGGCTGTCGGTGGACTTCACGCCCGGCGCGGGCGAAAAGTTCACCGACGTGTATCTGACCGGGCCTGCCCGGCTGGTGGAAATCCGTTAGTCCTTCGCCGCATCGGCGATGAGGGCCTCCAACTGTTCGCGGGGCATGGAGCCGTCCAGGCAGATGAAGCTGGTCTCGGAGCCGTCGCGGGTGAGCATCACGAGGCTGTTCACGACCTTGTCGTCGCCCACGGTGTACATCCGCGTCACTTCGCCGTTGTCCTTGGCTTCCATCAGGAGCTCGTAGTTGCCCTTCTTGACGAAGCGGTTTACCTCGTCGGCCAGATTGGCGGCGGCGTCGGACTGTGGGATGTTCAGGATGTAAAGGCCGCTGAGGCTCTTGATGAGGGGACCGAAGTTCACGGAGCCGTCCTGGAGTTCCACGTCGGGAATCCGGCCGATGAGACGGAACATCGCGGGGGAGATGTACACGGCCTCGACGTCCGGGAGGTCGGAATACTTTTCATAGAGGGCGCGCCCGTTCTGGGCAAGAGCGGAGACGCTCACGAGGAGCATCACCAGGAGGATATAGAACTTTTTCATTTCCAGTAACTTATTTTGTCAATTCGGGATTCTGTGTCGGAGACTTTATCGGCCCCGTAGGCGACGGTGCCGGAGATCTTGGAGAAGACTTTCTCCACTTCCGCGTAGGCAAGGTAAGGGTCGTCGAAGGTGTCTTCCAGGGCGGGTTTCCGTGTCAGGCCGATGCCTACGGCGACGAGGGCGGCAAGGGCTGCGGCGGCCGGGATGGACCACAGGATGCGTCGGGTACGGGGCTTGGTGACGCTGCCGATGCGGGTGGCCAGTTCCTCCGGAACGGGGATGCTTTCGTCGAGCGAGATCCGGTCGAGGTCGTCGGCGCCGAGCCGGGTTATTTCGTCAAGGTTTTTCATGTCGTTTCAGCTTTTTGCGGGCCAGGCTTACCTGGACGCGGATGTTGAGGGGTGTGAGGCCGGTTTCGGCTGCGATTTCGTCATAGGACTTGCCCTGGAGGACGTGGAGGCGGAGGAGGTTCTGCTGGCTGTCGGGGAGGGTGTCCATCGCCCGGAGGAGGCTTCCCAGCGCTTCCTTTCGGATGAGTTCCTCGTCAGGCGGGGGTTTCCCGGGAAGGTCATCCTCCAGCGGTTCCGCGGGCCTCAGGCGCCGGATCCTGTCGATGCACAGGTTCTTCAGCAGCATCGACCCGTAGGCGGCCGGGTTCTGCACGAGGTCCAGGGAGTCCCGCATCTTCCAGAGCTTCAGGTACAGGTCCTGGACGGCGTCCAGGGCATCGGCCCGGTCTTCCAGGATGTAGTAGGCGACCCGGTAGAAGCGGTCCTGCAGGGGGATCCAGACGGTATGGAACCGTGCGTCGGTCATTTCGAGGCCTGTTTCATGAGCGCGCCCACCTGGTCGGCCCGGATGGACCCCTTGATGCTGATGAGGGCGTCGTCGGCCAGGAGGATGATGTCCTGGTAGCGGCTTCCGTCCTTGGAGGAAGTGCCGTAGATGCTCAGCTTTTCGCCGGCGTCCTTGACTTCCATGAGGATTTCTTCGCCTTCCAGGATCCGCAGGGCCTTGCGCAGGAACTTTTCCCGCTTTTCCGGGGCGGCTTCGGAGAAGTCCACGACAGTGAGGCGCTTGAGGCTTTTGAACAGGTCCATGGCGGCGCAGTCTTCAGGGTCATCGGCTTTGGCGCGGGCGGCGGCTTTCAGCAGCAGCATCGCCGGACCGCCCAGGTCCACGACGTCGAACCCTTCCGTCCCTTTGTAGGACGATACCAGCGAGCGGAGTTTCCCGCCGGGGTTTCCGGCCCATGCCAACGAGGTGAGGCTCAGGGCCATCAGGAGTGTGAGGAGTATCTTTTTCATATCAAAAATCAACCGGTTGCACTCATTAGACGAGAGAATGCCACCGGTTGTTAAAAAATATTTTGAAAACTATCGCAGCAGGTCCTCGAGCTGGACGCTGCCGGAGGTCTTGTCGTCGCGGTACTTGACGATGACGGGGCAGTAGAGGTGCACGCCGCTCGCGAGGGGCTTGCCGTCGCGGATGATGGGCTTGGAGCCGGAGACGACGACGGCGCCGCGGGGAACGACGATGCGGCCGTCGGCATTGCGGCGGATGAATTCGCCGGTCGTGGCGTCGAAGATGGCGGTGGAGGAGGTGATGATGACGCCGGAGGCGACGACGGCGCCCTCCTGAACGATGGTGCCCTCATAAATGCCGCAGTTGCCGCCGATGAAGGCGCCGTCCTCAATGATCGTGGGCATCGCGCCGGCGGGCTCAAGCACGCCGCCGATCTGGGTCGATGCGCTGATATGGATGTGCTTCCCCACCTGCGCGCAGGAGCCGATGGTCACGTGGGAATCGACCATCGTGCCTTCGCCCACGTACGCGCCTACATTGACATAGGCCGGGGGCATGACGATGGAGCCGGGGGCGAGGTAGGCGCCGCGGCGGATGCTGGACCCGCCGGGGACGATGCGCACGCCGTCATCGGCCTTGAACTTCCGCACCGGGAAGGTGGCCTTGTCATAGAAGGAGAACTGTCCTTCGGACATGTCCGTGATGGCGCCCAGCTTGAACCCGGCGAGGATCACTTCCTTCACCCATTTGTTGACGACCCACTGGCCGTCAATCTTTTCCGCTACGCGGATCTCGCCTTTTTCCAGGCCTTCGATGACTTCGTTGAAACGTTCGAGGGTTATTTCCATAATTCGCCAAGTGTCTTGTTGATCAGTTCTTCCGTCCGGGCCGATGCCGTGACGAGCGGGAGGCGGAGTTCGTTCGCCATGAGGCCCAGGCGGGCCATGGCGGCCTTGCCGGGGATGGGGTTGGGCTCCACGAAGCAGGCCTTGAAGAGGGGCATCAGACGGTAGTGAAGCTCCCGGGCCTTGACCATGTCGTCCCGCTGCAGGGCCTCCACCAGCGCCACCATTTCCTTCG
The DNA here is from genome assembly GCA_017464245.1 of Bacteroidales bacterium. Lineage (GTDB taxonomy): Bacteria > Bacteroidota > Bacteroidia > Bacteroidales > UBA932 > Cryptobacteroides. Next base: position 19,862 of record JAFUDV010000027.1, read on the forward strand.
GGGCGACGTTGGAGGCGACGGAGATGACACCATCGGCCCCCGTGGCCATCAGCGAAAGCGTCTCGTCGTCGTTGCCGGAGAGTACGCTGAAGCCTTCCGGTTTGCAGCGGATGATCTCGCTGATCTGCGCATAGTTGCCGGAAGCTTCCTTGATGGCGACGATGTTGGGAATCTCTTCCGCGAGGCGGAGGGTGGTTTCCGCTGTGATGTTGTCGCCGGTCCGGCCAGGGACATTGTAGATGACGATGGGCTTGTCGGTACTGCCGGCCACGGCCTTGTAGTACTCGTACAGGCCCGTCTGGTTGGGCTTGTTGTAGTAGGGGACGACGATCAGGTAGGCATCGGCATCCAGGAGTTGCGCCATGCTCTCCAGCGTGGCCATGAGTGAGTTCGTGCCGCCGCCCACGAGGAGCGTCTTGCCCGGCGCGTTCTCGCGCGAGAGGGCGAGCACCCGCTGGCGCTCGGCCACGGACAGGCACGGCGTCTCGCCCGTCGTCCCGAGCGGCACGAGGAAATGGATCCCGGCCTCGACCTGCCGCCGGACCGTCGCCGCAAATGCGGCCTCATCCACCTTTCCGTCCCTGAACGGCGTGAACAGCGCCGTCCCGCATCCCTTGAGTATCAATGGTTTCATGTCTTGTACACTTTTGCGTGTGCAAGTTACGAATTATTTGGGCGAATGGCAAGGGGGCGAGACCGGATACTATCTGAGCCGCTCCAGCTCGCAGAGGCCGTCCTTGTTTCCCACGACGAAGGCGACAGGCGGGTTCTTGCCCTGGACGAGATTATTCAGGTAAAGGGGCTCTCCCAGGATGAAGAGGCTGGCGCTGAAGGTGTTCCCTTCCCTCAACTTCGAATTCTCGGCCTTTTCCACGACGAATCGCGTGTTGCCCAGACAGCGGAACGTACAGCGGCGGTCGGGTTTCCAGGAGACGTAGATCCGGTCGCCGGGAGCGAGGTCGCCGGCGTTGATGTGCGGCGCCTGGACCGGGTTGGAATTGCCGTGGGTGTCCAGATGGGCCAGGAATTCCTCCCAGTCGCCGTAGCCGAGCGCGCGGGAGAGGATGTCCAGCGTGCTGCTGCGCGTTTCATCGGCCCCGTCGATATAGCCCCAGAGGCGTTTCAGCGTGGTGGGGCTCATCGTCTCATGGGTCCGGTCCCAGATGACTCCGGACAGGAAAATGAAGTCGTTGGGCGTTTTCATCTTCCGGTTCAGCTGGCCTTCCAGCTGCCTCTTGAGTTCGTGGATTTCGGGACTGGTCTTCTTCATGGGCCGTGTACTTTTCTGCAAAGATGGGGATTTCCGGGGGAATAATTTGGTCCTTATTGGTCCTTTCTCCGGATATCCGGAAGAAAAGTCGTATCTTTATACTCCCAAACCGCATACCATGGACGACGTCAGCACATCCGGACCCATCGAAGAAGCCTTTATCTCCGAGGCCGACATCCGCACGGCCTATGAGGATGTGCCCAGCCGTGGTTTCAACCGGCTGATGAAGGTCCGCCGGCAGGGGCGTTGGTTCATGCTCAAGGGCCTGAAAGCCGAATATCGGGACCAGGCAGTATATCTGGAACTGCTCCGGAAGGAGTATGCCTTGATGGTGGAACTGGACCATCCGGGCATCGTGAAGGCCTATGCCAAGGAGGTCAACGAAGAGCTTGGCCCCTGCATCGTGATGGAATACATCGACGGCGTCCGCCTGGACGAGTTCCTGGCGGGCAAACCCACGGCCGCCGCCCGCCGGAAAGTGCTGGACCAGTTGGTCGATGCGCTGGCCTATGTCCATAGCAAGCAGGTTTCCCATCGCGACCTGAAGCCAGCGAACATCCTCATTACCAGGAATGGGAACAACGTGAAGATCATCGACTTCGGTCTTTCCGATGCGGACGACTACGCCATCCTGAAGCAGTCCGCCGGAACGAAGGGGTACATGGCCCCGGAGCAGATTTCGGGCGGAGCGGCCGACTGCCGGACGGACATCTACGCTTTCGGCTTGATTCTCCGGCAGGTCTTTCCGCGCCGGTATCGTTCCATCGCTGCCAAGTGCACCCGTCCGGATCCGGCAATGCGTTTCCCTGACATGGAGGCCGTCCGGAAGGCCTTCGACCGAAGCGTCCGTCGGCGTCGTGCGGTTCCTTTGCTGGGCATGGCGCTGGTGACGGTCGTGGCGCTGGCGCTGCCTTTGGGGCGGCCGGTGCAGACCCGGTCGGCAGAAAGCGTCGATGTCGGTGAAAACATCACGGAAGACCAGAAAGCTTACTTGAAGAAAACGCTTTGGAACACCACGGTCCCCACGCAGGAATTGATCCGGGAGGCGGAAGAAGGAAAGACCTACAGGGAAGTCCTGGTCGCGAGACTCTCCAACCTGGGAGTCTCTCTGAACGATGATCTCGTGGAAGCGAGCCGAGTTTACCGTGCAGGTTCTCCGGAACAGATGTATCTCATTTCCGCGTACAATCTTGAAAAGAAAAAGGATTTCCACCGGGTTCTCAAGTCCATCGACCAGAACTGCCGATCCTTTGAGGAGGACTTTGGCAAAGGGCGGATCGGACGGCGGGAATATGACAGCTTAAAATGGACCGTCTCGTCCGGCGTGTCCACCCTTTCCGTTACCGAGGTCGGAGCCACCTCTGCGCTAGGCGGCCTGGAATTGCTGGACGCGTCCTTTGCCGGGGATGCCCGGACAGGACTCTGCTGGGGTCCCTGCCACCAGCCGACCATAACAGGGGCCCATGCCGAAGGCCGCGGTCGCATGGCCATGCGTGGTCTTGTCCCAGGCACTACCTATTTTGCCCGGGCCTATGTCGAGACTGGCACGGGAACGTTTTATGGGGATGAGACCGTTTTTTCGACGGTGGACAGCACCCTGACGGTCCCCTCGGGTGCGGTGCCCGGCCTTTTCTCGGTCGGGGATGGACGGCAGGTCTTTTTTTCATGTGGGAATCTTCAATATCGGGCTTCAACGGATACCTGGCGTTTCGCGGAGCGGCCTTATGATTTTGTCGGTGTCGGCAATATGAAGATGTCGGCGACCTATGACGGCTGGATCGACCTGTTCGCCTGGGCCACCAGCGGTTATGACCATGGGGCCGTGAACTACCAGCCGTGGAGCCGCATCAAGGATACCCGGAGCGACAATCTGTCATACGCCTATGGAAAGCCGGACTACCCTCTTTATGCGCAGGACGGCCGGGCCGACTGGGGCTATAACCGGATCGTGAACGGAGGCGATGAAGAAGGACTGTGGCGAACCCCGAGCGTGTCGGAATGGACCTATCTCCTTTTTGTCCGCGAAACGGCTTCCGGTGTCCGTTTCGCCAAGGCCTCAGTTGCCGGTGTGAGCGGAATCATCCTGCTTCCTGACCGTTGGCGAATCTCTTTCTATCCCCTCAATCAGGTGAACCGGGAAGATGCGTCCTATGCGTCCAACACCGTTCCACTCTCCGATTGGAACCAGCACCTGGCGCCCGCCGGTGCAGCCTTCCTGCCTCAGGCTGGAGACCTTACCCTTGCGGGAGTTCTCTCCCTGATGGGTGGTTATTACACGTCCGATGCCGCCACCACTGATGCCTGGCACCTTCTTCTTGCCGACGACGGCCTCCATTTCGACACCCGCGGCCACCGGGGCGACGGGTTGTCGGTGCGGCTGGTAAGGGATGCGGGGGAATGACGTGCCTTCCGCAGACTATTCTTCCGCAAACCCATCCGGCGCCAGTCCGGTTGCTTCGGCGGCCTGCGCCACCGTATAGCCCAGATTCCGCACCATCTTTCTTGCCGTGCGCACAAGTGCCAGGCGTTCACCTTCCTCTCTACCTTCCTCTCTGCCCCTTTCCATGCCCTTTTGCTCCGCGAAGGCAATCTGGTTGCGTATGTCCCGTTCGGTGGTCATGTCTTCCTGGTATTTGACTTTTTCTTCGGGGGTAAAGGTAGCGATTTCCGCCGAATCGAACAAGAGCCTGAAGATTTCGGCCTTGAGCTCGGCCGGCCTGTCGGTCAGGTGCTCCATGTTGTGAAGCGCGTAGCAGAAGTTGTCCAGGACGGTCGCTTCCGGAGTGAGCGCCTTTCGGCAGTTTGGTAGTTCCAAGAAGATGTATTGCAGGTGCGGAGTCATCAGTTCATTGGACTCCCGCTCACGGATCGTATATCGATACAGTACTTTGTCGGACCCTTCGTGGAAGGAGAAATCCATCAGGCCGATGAAATAGACCGTCGGGAAGGAGTAAGAATCCGGCCCCCTCTTCGGTTTATTACCGTCATCCTTTCCTGCCGCCAGTTGCTGCTGCACGGCAAAGGACGAGTAATACACGGCCCTGTCATAGAAGCTTTCCTGCGCCGAAACCTGCATTTCGACGACGAACCGGGAGCCGTCCCGGTCGGTACATTCCACGTCGATGCGGACGCTCTTCTTCCCGGGGAACGGGTTGACGTGCTCCTGTGAAACATAAGTGAGTTGGACGATGTCATGCTCGGGGATAAGTTCCCGGAGGAAAAGCTCCAGGAGCCGTTTCCGGCTTTCAGTTCCGAAGGAGCGCTTAAACCAGTCGTCCATGATGATGCGGGCGTATCGCCCGACGGGCGCAATGTCATTCATAAGGGATACAGTGACGGACCTTCCGGGAAAAAGCCGGTCCGGAAATCTTCCCTTCGGGCCCATTGCACGAGGACCGGCCGGGACAAAGCTACGGATGCAAAAGACATCGTACAAGGCTGCCGGAGCATCTTTTTATGATTCTTATCCGGATTATGTTTTTCTTGCCCAAAGTTTTTATGTTTTCAACGGATCGTAAGATTTCTTTTTATCAACGGCGTTTTTTATTGAGTGTAAAAGGACCAAAAAGGACCGGCGAGAAGCGGGAAAAAGAGTTTATTTTTGTATAAATGCAACTCAGTTTTACGACAATGAGCCTAAAACCGTACACACCCCCTTCGATGAGAATGATTCTGGTTCAAACCGAGGTAAATTTTGCCGGATCCTACACGGCGACAGCGACAGGAAGCGAAGGCTTTCAAGAAGAGGATTGGGACTAATGATCGGAGGAATACAACGATGAAACGATTCTTGATTGAAATGTTGAGCCTTACGGCTATGCTCATGACAGCCTGCGTCGCTGAAGAGCCCGCTGTTCTTGATGATGACATGGAAGAAACTCCCTTGATTGCGAAAGCGGGGGCCACGATCACAATTTCTGCCGTCCAGGCCGACAACCCCTCTACCAAGACATCCCTGTCCGAGGATGGCCTGTCGGTCCTTTGGAACCCCGGCGATGAAATCAACCTGTTCTACGGGGAGTCCGGAAGCCTCAAACTCACTGCCGACACCAAAACGCCCTCTGCCAAGACTACTTTTACCGGAACCCTTGGCGAAGGGGATGAGCCCATCTCCGGAGATGAGCCTGTCTGGGCCGTGTATCCCTACAATGAGTCCAATACCAGCGACGGACAGTCGGTGACCATCACCGTTCCCAACGAGCAGACTGCCGTAGAAGGTTCCTTCGACAAGGACGCCCTCATAACCGTGGCACATTCCTCCGGCTCCAACCTCGATTTCTACAATGTTTGCGGAGGTATCAAGTTTCGGGTTGAGCATGAGGGCATTGACAGGATCTCAGTTTTCGGTCCCTGGAAGGAAGATATTGCCGGAACGGTGAAAGTGACGATGGGATCCGACGGGAAACCGGCCTACAGTGTTGTGGACGGCAAAGCCATTATCACGGTCCATGCGCCGGACGAAGACGGTTTCAAGGTGGGGGTCTGGTACTATGTGGTCAGTCTTCCCATGGAGTTCGAAGACGGGATGACCATTCAGCTTCGGCACGACAATTTTTGGGATGACGAACAAATCGTGACACGGACAATAAACCGTACACTTGAGATTAAACGTTCCGTATGGGGAAGGTTAACCATTTCAGAAAAAATTGATCTGGAATCGGATAGAATACCGAGCAATCAAATTTGGTATAAAGCTCCTTCGCAAATCAGTGTTGGCACTACGACGGAGGTGGCCTCCCATAGTTTTTCAAATGGGCGTGGGATTATAACATTTAGTAAAGAATTGACGTCAGTTTCGAGCCCCTATTTTAAAGGAAATACAGTCGTTACTAAAGTAGGCCTTCCTGACAGCGTGACGAGCATCGGGTCCTCTGCCTTCAGTAATTGCAGCAGCCTGACCAGCATAACTATCCCGGTCAGTGTGACGAGTATCGGGGATGATGCCTTCCGGTACTGCAGCAGCCTGACCAGCATAACCATCCCATCCAGTGTGACGAGCATCGGGGATCATGTCTTCCAGGAATGCATCAGCCTGACCAGCATAACTATCCCTGACGGGGTTATGAGCATCGGGTCCTATGCCTTCAGTAATTGCCGCAGCCTGACCAGCATAACCATCCCATCCAGTATGACGAGCATCGGGTCCGGTGCCTTCAGTAATTGCAGCAGCCTGACCAGCATAACCATCCCATCCAGTGTGACGAGCATCGGGTCCTCTGCCTTTCAGGAATGCAGCAGCCTGAAATCCATCAGAATACCGAACAATGTGACGAGCATCGGGGCATATGCCTTTTGGGGTTGCAGCGGAGTGACCCGATTGTCCATAGGTAGTGGAGTGACTTCAATCGATAGCTTCGCCTTTGATAACTGCCAATCTTTGCAGACAATTCTCGTTTATCCTATAGTTCCCCCGAGCCTTCGTAGTGATGCTTTCTCCGATACAGGCAATTGCAACATATACGTACCGTCGGAATCTCTTGAAGCCTACAAGAATGCGTTTGGTTGGAAGGATTATGCCAACAGGCTCGTCGGAATGTAAAATATTAGCAACTTATACAAATCCCATGGACATTCAAAAACACAGTATTTTCGGTGAATACAAAAACCCGGAGGACCGGGTGACTGCCGCGTTGCTGCATCTGTTGTATTATGGCGGGATGGACCTTGTCCATTCTCTTTGGGGAGATTTGATGGATATCCCTTCATCTGACTTGACAATCCGTTCACAAGTGAAAAAAGGGAACACCCGTCCTGACGGGGAAATCTTCCTGGATTGCCACTTTCATCTGTTGATTGAGTCCAAGATTGACAAGGACGCCTTGCGCAGACCCCATGATCAAAACCAATTGAGCGGGCATTTGCAGGCGGCCAGTTTTGAAAATGCATCGCTGATTTACTTGACTCCGGATGATTCTTGTCCTTCCGAACTGATTGGAAAACAGGTCGTCTGGATGAACTGGAAAGACTTGGTCCAGAAACTGAACAATTATGCCACGGAAGACCGGTTGTTGCAGTATCTGATTTCCCAGTTCTGGCTGCTGGTGGAGAATCTGGTGTACAAGAATCGATCCGCTTCGGCTGATCGTTGCGGGATGGAAGAACAGAGTGATGATACGGAGCAGGACGCGATGGACAAGCGGGTCATCCTTGTCGGAGGGAGATGGGGAGAAGATGTTGCGCTGAACTATGGTTTTTATGCTTGCCAGCCGAATCGGTATTTCAAGGACGCGCGGTATATGGCCTTCTGTTTCGACCATCGGATTAAATATTTGTTCCGTATTGAGGGGACACCGGTCGAGGCTATCCTCCTGAATGACTCTTCGCTCGGGATTGATCCGGACTATTTTGTCAAGAAAGAACCTGCTTATTCGCTATGTCCCAGTCTCAGGAAGTTCTTCCGCTTGACACTAGTCCAGCAATTCGATCCGGAGATTGTGAATGACAAGACAGACGCTCATGGCAAACCGACTGCTTTTGTCCAGCGTCAGACCTATACCACCTATGACCGGATTCTCCGGGCGACCAGGACATCTGAACTCTAACGGAGTAAAAGTATTCAGTCTCCCATCCGGCTTATTATTGTAACATTATTTGGAATTATGCAACAAAAACATTATGTTTGCGTTGCATAATTTTTATATGGAATTTGTAGACAGACAAAAGGAACAGAGGCGGCTGAAGGAACTCCTTCACCGTGTTTCGCCTCAGTTTATCATTGTCCGGGGGCGCCGCAGGATAGGCAAGTCGGCACTGATAGGAAAAGTCCTGGACGATAAGGACATCTATTACGAGGGTGACAGGACTGCAGCGCCCAACCAGATGAGCGTGTTTTCTCAGGTGGTCAGTGCCCGATTCCCCGGTTTTGCCGATGCCGTTTACGCCGATTGGAAGGCCTTGCTTAAGGCCATCAATTACAGGGCGACAGAGCCGTTGACCGTATGCCTGGATGAATTTCCATACCTCGTAGAGAGTACGCCGGCCCTACCTTCTATCATACAGGGATTGCTTGACGATGATAAAGATCCTCTGCGATATAATCTGATACTCTGTGGTTCGTCACAGCAGATGATGTACAACCTGACGCACGACGAGTCTTCACCCCTTTTCGGAAGAAATGATTCCGATTTCAATATGAGGCCCATATCGGCTCGATTCCTTTCGGAAGCGCTGAATCTGGATCCTCTGGAGACGGTGGAAAACTACGCGTTATGGGGCGGCGTTCCCCGGTATTGGAAATTGAGGGAAGACTGTTCAAGCCTCAGGGATGCCATTGATACGCACATCTTTTCCAATCTGGGAGCACTGTACGAAGAGCCCCATCATCTTTTTCGGGATGACATCAAGGATCCGGTGAAGACATCGACCATCATGTCCATTGTAGGAAATGGCATTCATCGGCTTTCCGAGATAGCATCCCGGTGCAATGAGCCGGCTACCAATCTGTCAAGGCCGTTGGCCAAGCTCTTGGATTTAGGGTACCTGGAGAAGGACATTCCGTTTGGAGAGCCAGCCAGATCAAGCAAGAGAAGCCTGTACCAGATTGCCGATCCTTTCTTAAGTTTCTATTTTAAGTTTGTTCCGGCAAACCGTTCTTTTATCGAGATGGACCGCCGTCTTCCGCTCGAGGCCGCATTGGACAGCCAACTGTCATCGCATATCGGCTATTGGTGGGAGCATTTGTGTCGTGATGCCGTATCCGGCAATCGTATCGATGGGATTGTCTTCGGTAAAGCATCAAGGTGGTGGGGTAAAGTACTTATGGAAGGAGAGAATAAGCCGCGGGATGTTGAATTGGATCTTGTCGCAGAGTCTATGGATGGCAAGAGTATCCTGATTGGAGAATGCAAATGGACGAGCGGAGAGAATGGACGGCTTCTGACCAATCAGCTGGAAAAGATAGCAGGAATTCTTCCCTTTACACGGGGTAAACAATTGATTTTAAAACTGTTTACCAAGATTGCGCCGGAAGAGGACCAAGATAATTCCCTCCTTCCCGCCGATGTGCTGGGCCTGCTTTGAAGTGACGCTTTCTGAGGCACGATGATCCCCTCCCTCTCTCCCGCTGAATGCGCCGACCTCGCATCGGCCTACGACCTCAGCGGCGGCCAGATGGAGAATGCTTCCAGGAAGTTCACGATCAACTCCATCCTGCATGGCCGTGAGGAATCTTCCATGGATATCCTCCACGCCTATTGCAAGGCCGAAAGGATGGACCGTCAACCCCATCAGCGCATCGGTTTTTGACGAATTGCCTGATGGGGAAATGTCGTCGCGCTCATCCGGTAAAGGGGCGAAACCGCTCAGGACAGCATGGCCTCGCAGGCTTCCAGCAGATCCTGGAAAGTGGTCTCGAAATCGCCTGTGTACCAGGGGTCGGCGACGTCGCGGCCCACACCAGTATAGGACATCATGAGGTGGACCTTGCCCTCCGGGTCGTCGGGGATGATGCGCCGGAGGAGCCGGAGGTTGGAGGCGTCCATGCAGATGATCCGGTCGAAGCGGTCATAGTCCCGCCGCGTTATCTGCCGCGCGCGCTTGCCCGGGTCGAAGGGAATGCCGTGCTGCCGCAGGCTCCGCTGTGCCGGCGGATAGATGGGATTGCCGATCTCCTCGGTGGATACGGCTGCCGATTCGGCGTACACCGGAACCCCTTTCACGTCCGCCAAAGCCTTGAAAATGAACTCCGCCATGGGGGAGCGGCAAATGTTCCCATGGCACACGAACAGGACCTTCATCACAGCAGGTCGCGGAATTCGTGGACACCTTTCAGCCCCTCGGTGAGGAGGGCGGCGGCAACGGCGCCGGCGGCGAGACCTTCACGGCCGAAGGCTTCGTGGGTGAAGGTCAGTTTATCCACGTCAGAGGTGTATGTAACCGTATGGATACCAGGAACTTCTCCAATGCGATGGGCTGTGATTTCAGGTTCGGTGCCCAGGCCCGCCTCCACCATCTTGCCGAGGCTTTTGGCCGTTCCGGAGGGGGCATCCAGCTTGTGGATGTGGTGCGTCTCCTCCACGGCGGGGGTGTAGCCGTTGCCCTTGAGCATCTTGCTCACCCGCTCCACGGCGGCGAAAAGGGCATTGACCCCGAGGGAGAAGTTGGAGGCGTAGATGAGCGGCGTACCGGCCTCCTCGAAGGCCTTGAAGACATCGGCCTCGATATCGTTCCAACCCGTCGTGCCCACCACGGCCGCTTTGAAGTGCCGGGCGATGAACGGGTAATTGGCCCGGAAGGCATCCGGCCAGGTAAAGTCGATGACGACGCATTCCTTCGCCACTGCCGGGTCCACGCTGCAAATGTCCTCGCTGGCCGCGACAAGCTCGATGCCCCGCCGCTCCAGTTCCTTTTCCACCATATGGCCCATCCGGCCGTATCCGCTGATGATGACTTTCATATCGTTTTTAGTTAATTATTCTTTGCGTTGTGTACGGAGCTGGCGCATCGTGCAACCGTCAATTTAAGCTCTTCTTGTAGGTTGTCAAGTGCTCGAGCATCGCTCATCCGTCATTTTGGGCTCTTTTTGCCGGTTGCCTCATGCTTCGGGTTGCGCCCGGAGGGCTATTCCGTCCTTTGAGCCTTGCGGTAAAGCATGAGGTATTGTTCCACGGCTTGTTCCAGGTCACGGACGAGGACGTGCTCGTCATCCCGGTGCGCGACGGTGATGCTGCCCGGGCCGCAGATGGCTTTGTGCGTGAAGTTCTTCAGGTGCGGGGCGTCGCTGCCGAAGGCCACGCTCTTGGACGGCAGGCCTTCGGCGGTCCAGTACCGGGCCGGTGTGTCGCCCCCGCGGGCCGTGACACGAATTCGTCCGGAAGCGGGGACGGATTCCTCCGCGTCGCTTCGCGACCCAATACGGGCATATGCTCCGGAATCCGTCCCTGCTTCCGGACCAAGGCTCGCCATCCACTTGCAGACGGCTTCGTCGGAGACGAAGGTCGTCCGGAAATAGAGCCGGCAGGTCAGCTCCGGGGAGAGGATGTTCTGCGGGTTGTCGCTGTGCACGAGGCCGATGTTCCAGGTGGTCGCCCCCAGGACCGGGTCCATGCCGAAGTCCTTCGCTTTCAAGGTGTTCACGAACTCCACAAACAGGTCTACGGCGCTGACGCCATGCTCGGGATACCCCGAGTGGAACGCTTCGCCGATGAACCGGAGGTCGAACGACTTCGTCCCCTTGGAGGCCGATACCATGCAGTTGTCCGTGGGCTCGCCTACGACCAGGTACGGGCCCCGGAAGTCCGTCTTCGCGAACGCCTTCGCGCCCCACGATCCGGTCTCCTCACCGGCCAGCAGCAACAGCCCGAAGTCCGTGCAGCCCTGCTCCGCGAGCTGCTGGCAGGCCGTCACCATCGCGAACACCTGCCCTTTCGCGTCGCAGGAACCCCGGCCCTTGATGACGTCCTTGAGATTCTTTCGTCGGCCTTCGGCCTCCTCAGAATGACAATCACTTTCACCTTCTTCTGAAGGGCAAAGGCCTTCTGTCATTCCGAGCGGAGCGAAGGAATCTGTCGACGGTAGGGCGAGCCCCTCCGGGAAGGTGGGTGGGATATATGGCGGTACCGTGTCCATGTGCGAGCAGAAGACGATGCGGGGGGCGCCCCAGGTGAGGAGGAGGTTGAGGGTTCCGTCGCCGACTTCCTCGGTGCGCAGCACGGGCCGGTTCGCCGCGGGGAACATCCCCGGCAGGCGCCCAGCGAGCCACTCCGCCACTTTCCGCTCCTTTCCTGAAGTGGAATCGAGGTCCAGAAAACCCTTAAAAAAAGACCAATCCATAATCTGTGTTGAAAAATGGGCAAAACAGCCTGTTTTTGCCCGATTTTTCTTGTTTTTTACCAATATCCGGGCAGAATCACCTGTTTTTGCCCGATTTCGCCGACGGAAGGGTGCCGATCAGCCTTTCAGCCCTCAATCAGGCCCTTCTCCAGGAGGAGCTGGGCGATCTGGACGGCGTTGGTGGCGGCACCCTTCCTCAGGTTGTCGGCCACGCACCAGAAGTTGAGGCCGTTCTCCACGGAGAAGTCGCGGCGGATGCGGCCGACGAAGACTTCGTCCTTGCCCTCGGCAAAGCGGGGCATGGGATAGACCTTGTTCGCGGGGTCGTCCTGGACGACGACCCCGGGCATCGACGCCATCAGCGCCCGGGCCTCATCGACCTCGAAAGGTTTCAGGAACTCCACGTTGACACTTTCGCTGTGACCGCCCCAGACCGGCACGCGGACGGTGGTGGCGGTGACGGCGATGCTGTCGTCGCGGAGGATCTTGCGGGTTTCGTTGACCATCTTCATCTCCTCCTTCGTGTAGCCGTTCTCGAGGAAGGTGTCGATATGCGGAAGCGTGTTCAGATCAATAGGATAGGGGTAGAAATCCCCCTCGCCGCCGGCGCGTTCGGCCTTGAGCTGGTTCACGCCCTTCTGGCCGCTGCCGGAGACGCTTTGGTAGGTGCTCACGACGATGCGTTTGATGCCATAGGCCTTGTGGAGCGGAGCCAGGGCCATCACCATCTGGATGGTGGAACAGTTCGGATTGGCGATGATATAGTCGTCCGGTCCCAGGACGTCGCCGTTGATTTCGGGGACGACGAGTTTCTTCCCCGGGTCCATGCGCCAGTAGGACGAATTGTCCACCACGCGGCAGCCCGCGGCCGCAAACTTCGGCGCGAGTTCGCCCGACGCGGCACCGCCGGCGCTGAAGATGGCGACGACCGGTTTCCGGGCGATGGCCTCGTCGGCACTCATCACCGTCCATTCACGGCCCTGGAACACAACTTTCTTCCCCCAGGAGCGGGAAGAGGCCACGGGAAGAAGCTCGGTCACGGGGAAATGACGCTCCTCCAACACCCTTAACATTTTGGAGCCCACCAGGCCGGTGGCCCCCACTACTGCTACTTTCATGATTCGTCTTACAATTAACCAGGGGCAAAGATAAGCATTCCATCCGGAAAGTGAAAGAGGTTCCGGGACGGGCCGGCGGTTTAGCGCAGGATGTCGTTCAGGAGGCTCGCGGCGGCCTGGCGGGCACCTTCGCCGGGGCCCTGGATGACGATGGGCGTGGGGTGGAACGCACTGCGGATGAGGATGGCGTTCTCCGTGCCTTTCAGATGGTAGGCTGGATGGTCCTCGGGGACCTGCTGCACGCGGATGCCGGCCCGGTAGCCGTCGGCCTTCTTCTCCAGGAAGGCGACGAAACGGCGGCGGCAGCCGGCGCGGAGCGCCTGGCGGTGCGCCTCGGCGAAGACCGGCTCCATTTCCTCCAGCCCCCGGTAGAAGTCCTCCAGGGAAACGCCGAACAGGGAGGCGGGGATCATCGGCCGGATGTCCACGTCGCCCTCCTCCAGCTGCACGCCGGCCTCACGGGCGAGGATGAGGAGCTTGCGCAGCGCATCCCGGCCGCCAAGGTCCAGGCGCGGGTCCGGCTCGGTGAGCCCGGCTTCCTGCGCCGCCCGCACGAGTGAAGCGAACGTGGGCCCCTGCCCGTAGGCGCTGAGAATCTGGTTCAGGGTGCAGGAGACCACGGCCTCGATCCGCTCCACCTCGTCGCTGCTGTTCGCGCCGATGGCAAGGGATTCGAGCATGGGCAGGGCCGCGCCCACGGTGGTTTCGTAGCGGAAGAAGCAGCCGTTCTCGCGGGCGGCCGCATGCATGGCGGCATATTCCACGTAGGGGACGGCAAAGGACCGCCGGTTGGAGGAGACGATGTTCAGCCCGGCCCGGAACAGGTCCGGATAGCGCCGGTACAGGGTTTCGCTGTCGGTGCAGTCCACGAAGACGGACCCCTTGGGCGCCAGGTCGATGACCGCATCCACGAAATCGCCCGCGACGCCTCCCTCCAGCGCGGACACGCCGCCCAGGTCGATGCGGTGGCGCCGGCTGTCGGCGATGCCCGCCACCCGGAGCGCCTTTCCGGTGCGCTCCGTCACGGTGGCGCCGGTGCGTTCCACCATGTCCACGAGCGCCTTTCCCACGGCGCCGAACCCGGCGATGAACAGGTTCACCTCCCGGACCGGACGCGTCTCGAAGAAGGCGCGGTGCAGCGCCTGCAGGGCGGGGAGTTCCACGGCCCCGCGGACGCCCACGAGCAGGACGGAGCCTTCCGTCCGGACCTCGAGGGGCGCGATGCCGGCGGTACGGAGCGTCTCGCGGACTTCCTTCTCCGCCAGGGAGAAATCACCCTCCGGCGTGCCTACAAGGCAGATTCTTCCACTGACCGACGTGACGCCCACCCAGGGGGAGGCATCCGGCGTGGAAGAGATGCGGGTATATCGGCCCGAAGGGGCGAACGTATTGCGGATCTCGATGTCGATGCCCGCCTCCATCGCGGGTGCGACGGTGGGGGCGTACAGGACCTTCGCCCCATGCTCCGCCATGTCCAGCGCGGCGCGGTAGGACATCTCGGGGACGGTGCGGGCGGAGGGGACCTGCCTGGGGTTCGCCGTCATGATGCCCGGGACGTCGGTCCAGATCTGGAGGGACTCCGCCCCGAGGGCGGCGGCGTAGAGGGCGGCGCTGTAGTCGGAGCCGCCGCGGCCGAGGGTGCACACCTTTCCGGTGGAATCGCCGCAGATGAAGCCCGGGGCCACGATGACGCCGGCGTCGGTGTCCGCCAGGGCCGATGCGATCCTCCGGTACGTCTCCGGGAGGTCGTCCCGGACGATGAGCTTCCGGGAATCCGCCCAATGCACGGCAAAGCCGTCGCAGGCGAGTTTCCGCGCGAGGATGCGGGTGGAGAGGAGTTCGCCGAAGGTGACTTTCTCATCGGCGGGGGCGGCGGCCATTTCGTCGAACAGCGCTGTCACCTCGGCGGTGGCATCGGCCCGCTCGGCGCCGGTGAAGAGCCGCCGGACGATGGCGAGGTGCCGCTCTTTCAGGGCGGGAAGGCCGGATGCGTCCCCGGCCGTGCAGGCGAGCAGCCCGTCCGTGCATCCGCTGATCGCGGAACTCACGACGACGACACGCCCCTTGGCCGTTTCTCCGGCCACGATGTCCAGCACGCGGGACATCGCCGTGGCATCCGCCACGGACGACCCTCCGAATTTCAGAACCCGAAAACCCATCTCATTTCCTTAAAGTTGCCAAAGGTACGAAATCTTTTCTTAACTTTGCATGTTATGACGAAAGTGCTGGGCATATTCGGTTTCCTGCAGTTCGGGATCGCGGACATCCTGGACATCGCGATGGTGGCCCTGCTGGTGTTCTTCCTGCTGCGCAGCATCCGGGGGGACTCCACGGTGGTGAACATCGTCCTGGTGCTCGCCCTGCTCCTGGTGGCGCAGGTCGTGGCGTCGGCCCTGAACATGCGGATGATGACGGTCCTGCTGAATGCCCTGCTGGACGTGGGCGTGCTGGCGATCATCATCATCTTCCAGCCGGAAATCCGCCACCTGCTGAACCGATTCGCCATGCAGACGGGCATTTCCCGCCGCACCGGCGACCTGTTCAACCGGCTCCTCGGCATCAAGGAGGAGCGGCTGGGCAGCCGGAGCGTGGAGGAACTCGCGCAGGCCGTGCGGGCCATGTCGGCGGAGAAGACCGGCGCCCTCATCGTCATCCAGCACAAGAGCTCGATGGACGAGTTCATCGACAGCGGAGACCGCTTCGACGCGGAGATCAACCGCCGGCTGATCATGAACATCTTCTTCAAGAATTCCCCGCTGCACGACGGGGCGATGGTCATCGTGGGCAACCACATCGCGGCGGCCCGCTGCCAGCTCCCCATGACCAACCGGACGGACATCCCGGCCCATTTCGGCATGCGCCACCGGGCGGCCATCGGCCTCACCGAGGACACGGACGCCGACGTCATCGTGGTCTCCGAGGAGACGGGCGGGGTGCGGTTCGTCCGCAACGGCGAGGCCCGCGAGGTGGAATCCATGCAGGAACTCCGCCAGCTGCTGGAAGGAGCCATGGACCCGGGAAAGGAGGAATAGGAGATGGAACTGTCAATGGAAAGGCTGGAAGGAAAGCTCGGTTTCGACCGGGTGCGGACACTTATCGCGGACCGCTGCTCCACGGATTATGCCGCGGAACGGGTCGCGGAGGAGGCTTTCAGCACGGACCCTTCGGAGATCCGGCGCCGCCTCCAGCTCACCGACGAGATGCGCCTCATCCTCATGTTCGAGGAGAACTTCCCCACGAGCGGCTACATCGACTGCCTGCATTTCCTCGAACCCATCGGCAAGAACGCCTCCATCGACCAGCTGTCCCTGGGACGCCTGAGGACCATGCTGGACACGCTCCGGAAAGTCACCGGCTTCTTCCGCGGCATCAAGGACGGCATCTACCCGGGGCTCAAGCACATCGCCGCGGCCATCCCGTCCTTCCCCGAGGTGCAGCACCGCATCGACGGTATCCTGGACCGCTACGGCGAGATCAAGGACACGGCCTCGGACAAGCTCTACGAGATCCGCACCACCATCCGCGAACGGGAGATCAACGTTTCCAAGCGGATGAACGCCATTCTCCGGAAGGCGCAGCAGGACGGGCTCGTGGACGCCGACGCCAGCGTCGCCATCCGGGACGGCAAGATGCTCATCCCCGTGGCGTCGGCCAAGAAACGCCAGTTCCCCGGCTTCGTCTATGACGAGTCCGCCACCGGCAAGACCACCTTCATCGAACCGGCCGAGATCGTGGCCCTCTCGAACGAGATATCCGAGCTCCGTTTCGCGGAGACCCGCGAGATCGCGCGCATCCTGCACGAGTTCGCCGAATTCCTGCGGCCGTACGTTCCCGACCTGATGGGCGCGGCGGCCTTCCTCGGGGAGATCGACTTCCTGATGGCGAAGGCGGGCGTGGCACTGGACTTCATCGCCGGGATGCCCGTCCTGTCCGAAAGCGGCGAGCTGTCGCTCCGGAAGGCGCGCCATCCCCTCCTGGAACGCGCCCTGAAGAAAGAGGGGAGGCCCATCGTCCCGCTCACGGCCACCCTCACCCCCGCGAAGCACATCCTCCTGATCTCCGGCCCCAACGCGGGCGGCAAGTCGGTGTGCCTCAAGACCGTGGGCCTGCTGCAGTACATGTTCCAGTGGGGCATGCTCATCCCCACGTCCGAGACCTCGGAGCTTCCGGTGTTCGACCGGATCATGGTCTCCATCGGCGACGACCAGTCCATCGACAACGACCTTTCCACCTACAGCTCCTTCCTGTCCGACATGCGGTCGTTCCTGGAGGAGGCCGACGCCCGGACGCTCGTCCTTATCGACGAGTTCGGCTCCGGGACGGAACCGGCCGCCGGCGGGGCGATCGCGGAGGCCATCCTCGCGGAACTGGACCGCCGGGGTGTCTATGGGGTCATCACCACGCACTATACGAACCTGAAGCTCTTCGCCGCGGCCGGGGAGAACGGCGTCGTGAACGGCGCCATGCAGTTCGACGCGAAGAACATCGCGCCGCTGTTCCAGCTGGAGATGGGCCTGCCCGGCAACTCCTTCGCTTTCGAGCTGGCCCGCAAGATGGGCCTGCCGGAAGCCATCGTGAAGGATGCCGAGGACCGGGCCGGCGAGGAATATGTGGGCATCGAGCGGAACCTCCGCAAGATCGCCCGGAACCGTCGTGCCCTGGACGAGAAGCTCACCAAGATCCGGGCGACGGACAAGACCCTCGAGGCTGTCACGGACAAGTACCAGAAGGAGCTCCAGGACATCAAGCAGCTTCGGAAGAACATCCTGGACGAGGCCCGGAAGGAGGCGGAGGAGATCGTGAAGGGGGCCAACCGGCAGGTGGAGAACACCATCCGCACCATCAAGGAGTCCCAGGCCGAGAAGGAGGCCACGCGGGACGCCCGCGGGCAGCTGCAGGGCTTCCTGGGGGCCCTGGCGGAGAAGAAGCGGGACGACCGGCGCAACCGGGAGGAGTACCTGGACAAGAAGCTCAAGGCGCTGGAGGAAAGGAAGGAGCGCGAGAAGGCCTGCCGGGCGCGGCGCGCCGGCAAGGAAGACCGGGACGGATCCGCCGGCGAGGAGTCCGAGGCCGAGAAGATGGCCGCTTTCCGCAGCGCGCCCCTGAAAGTGGGTGAGAAGGTCCGGGTCAAGGACGGCGGCATGGTGGGCGAAGTGTCCAAGGTGTCCACCAAGGCCGTGACCGTGATCATCGGCAACCTGTCCACGAAACTGCCCCTGGACCGCGTGGAGCGGGTGACTTCCAATGAATACCGCGCGGCCGTGCGCGAGGCGCCGAAGGCCCGGCAGGTCTATGACGCCGGCATCGCGGAACGCAAGGCGAACTTCCGCCTGGAGCTGGATGTCCGCGGACAGCGGGTGAACGAGGCCATCGAGAACGTGATGCGTTACATCGACGATGCCATCATGCTGGATGTCAGTTCTGTCCGCATCCTGCACGGAAAGGGCACCGGCGCCCTGCGCGAGGAGATCCAGAAATATGCCCGGACGGTTCCGGGCGTGGTGTCCGCTGCGGACGAACACATCCAGTTCGGCGGCTCGGGCGTGACGGTCATCAAATTCGGCTAGGCCCATGGAGACGAGAGGGAAACGGGAGCTGGGAAGGCTGGGGGAGGAGATGGCCTGCGGTTTCCTCGAAGCGGAAGGTCACCGGATCCTGGAGCGGAACTGGCGCGGAAGCCACCTGGAGGTGGACATCATCTCCGAGGCTCCGGACGGCCTGCATTTTGTAGAGGTGAAGACGCGGCTCGCCCCCGAGGGGACGGCTCCCGAGGAGAAGGTGGACGGCCGCAAACGGCAGCGCATCGGCGCCGCCGCGCTGAAATATTTGAACGGATCCGGTTCCGACCGGGAAGTCTTCTTCGACGTGGTGTCGGTCCTTTTCGACGGGCCGCGGACGGAGGTGAAGTATTTCCCCCAGGCCTGGATTCCCATGTACGTGTAACCACATAATTGCCTTATGAGCAACCATCGATACTGCGTCATCATGGCGGGCGGCTCCGAGCCCTCCGCCTATCTCCGGATGACCTATGACCGCTTCGCGAGTTTCCTGCCCAAGGAGAACATCCTCGTCGTCACCCTGGAGAAGTATGCCGGAACCGCGCGCATCCTCCTGCCGGAACTGCCGGAGGAGAACCTGCTGCGGGAGCCGCATCCCCGGAAAACCGCCCCCTGCATGGCCTATGCCGTGTACACCCTGCTCGCCCGGGATCCGGAGGCGCTCATCGTCGCCACCCCGTGCGACCTGGTGATCCGCGACGAGAACCTGTTCGCGAAGACCGTCGGGGAGATGTTCGGGTTCGTGGAACGGCACGACGTGCTGATGACCCTCGGGATCGTCCCCAAGAACGCCGACGTGAACTTCGGCTACATCCAGGTCAAGGAGGGGAAGAACGCCTGGGAGCTGGGCCGCCCTCTGCAGGTGAAGACCTTCACGGAGAAACCCCCGCTGGAGCTGGCCGAGGTCTTCGTCCGCACCGGCGAGTTCTTCTGGAACTCCGGTATCTTCCTGTGGAAGGCCTCCGTCATCCGCGAGGAGATGGAGCGCTATCTCCCCGACGTCACCGAGCAGTTCAAGGGCTGGGAGACCGGCCTGGGGGACCCTGCCTTCATCGAGCGCGCCTATGGCGAGTGCCCCAAGATCTCCCTGGACTACGGCGTGATGGAGCGCACCGACCGCGCCTGGCTCTATCCGGCCCGCTTCGGCTGGGCCGACGTGGAAAGGCTTTGAGGGGGCGCTGCCTTCGAAAGAAGGTTGTGCATAAAATTGTTGAAAACCGCTGAAGTCGTTTGGAAATCAGCGGTTTTCTTCGTACCTTTGCGGTCCGCAAAAGTGTGCGGGCCGTGATTTTTCGCGGTTAAAACGTTTATAAACAATTAATTAACAAACACCAATGCCTGGTTTAATTGGAAAGAAAGTCGGAATGATTTCCGTCTTCGGTGCTGATGGAAAGAATGTTCCATGCACCGTCGTTGAAGCTGGTCCTTGTGTTGTCACGCAGGTTCGCAC
>JAFUDV010000001.1 GCA_017464245.1 Bacteroidales bacterium
CGGGCAGCCCTGCGGTTGGCAAGCATGAAGTCCGCCTCAGTAATCCGTAGTTTTTTCCGTTTCTTTCTCACCGACAAATTGGAATTTAATGTTCCCTTCTATCTCGTGGCCCTGATTGCCCCTTGGCAATGAATCCTAACCACGCGATTGGTGTCGGTTTCTGCGATACGGCGCAATTCGTCAAGGTATGGGGCGACGAAATTGGGCCTGCGCTTGCCCAGAACACGGAAGATTTCGGGGGCCTCCATCCGTACCTTATCATCGCTATCGTGCAATAATCCGGCGAACATCGGCATATACTCCTGATAGGGATCAGGCGTGTTTGTGGCTATGTTTTCCGATGCCCAGATGAAAGCCAGCCTTACGCCAGGAGCTTCATCTTGGGCGAAGCGGAAGAGGTCCGGCCAATACGACTGAATAGACTCGAAACAACCTCGTCCTATTCTACCGAGCGCATTGAGTACGCGCTCTCGCAGAAGCGGCTCTTCATTATTGAGGAAGGCGGCAATTGCGGGCACGCTGCTCTTGATTGCCTCTGGGAATGCCAGCCCCATCTCTCCAAGCATCCAAAGAGACTTTGCCTGGATCTTCTCCGAATCTGAAGCGAGGAATGATGCCACGTAAGGAATACTCTCTTCCCAGCGTTCTTTGCACCTGGTCAGCGCTCCGAGCTCTTTATAAGTTTCTGATTCACTCATCTCGTAAGAAGGTCAATACGGCACGGTTAAATGCATCCGGACATTTGTTGGCAACAAAGTGGTCGCCTTCAAGGATGACCAGTTGAGCATCCGGGATACTGCTGGCAATCAGCCGCGTATGCTCATCCTTGACCATGTCCATGGTTCCGGCGATGACCAGTGTCTTGGCCTGAATCTTCGACAGTTCCTCCGGCTTTACATTCGGATCATTAACCATCAGTCCCAGCATCTCTGCATGAAGTTTGGCTTCTTCACTCTTTTTGGCGAACAACTTGGCAAACCAATAGCCTATTTCGATAGGAATCTGAATGGAGCGTTTGATGCCCTTGGCATCCAGGTTGGCACCGTTCAGGATGAGTCGGTTCACCCGTTCCGGATACTTCATTGCGAATAGCATCGCAATGTTCCCGCCGTCCGAGAAGCCTAGGATATGCGCCTTCTCTATCCCATGCGCATCCATGAAGTCCCTGAGGTCATCGGCAAACTGCCGGATCGTAAATGGAGCATCGCCCCGCGGCGTTTTACCGTGCCCGCGGGTGTCCAGAGCATATACAAGGAAATGCTGAGCAAACACCTCTGTCTGCCCCATGAAATAATCACAGTTCTCACCGTTCCCATGCAGCAGGATCAGCGGCTCTCCCTGACCTTTCTCTATGAAATGGTGCTTGATGCCCATGTCGATAAATTCCTGATTTTGCGAATACAAATTTACGGATAATCCCTGACAATTGCACATAAATCCATTTGCTTATCCCTATGATTCCATGCGGCAAAACTTGTAGGAAGCCCCGATCATCTGGACTCTCAGCATGGGCCCGATTTATGACGGATTAAGTACCTTTTTGTAGTACCTTTTTGAGGAAAGTTGATTTTTTTCGTCAATTTTCCTCAAATTTTTGTTTTCAGCCTATTGCAAATGCGATTTCTTTTTTAATATGCCCTTCGGAAAGTGGCTGAAAAGGCCCTTTTCGCGGCAAAATCGGTACACGCCGATAAGCCTGAAAACAGATTGAAAACAAACTCTATCAGGACAAGAAAATGAGCATCTTTTGGATCTTCGTCATCTGCCTCACCGTGGTCTACATTATCTATTACACGGTGGTCATCTGTTCAGACCTGTATCGCAAACCCAAGGAGCAGTCGAGCTCTTCCGTAGAGACCTTCGATGTCCCTGACCAGCCCGAGGAGGCCAGTAAGGCGGTCGAGGAGACAGACGGAGGATTCCGGGTCTCACGTGGCGGAGCAGAACCGTCCTGGGACGAGACCGACCTGCGTTCTGCACCTGCTGTGGAACCCGAGCAGCCGCAGGACCAGCCGGCCCACAAGCTCGATGCTTCCGGGGCACCGGTCTCCGCACTTGACGAGAAGATAGAGAAGGCGGAGGAATCTCTGGAGCAGATCCGTCCGGAAATGAGCGGAGAGCTCATGAGCATCACGATGGAATCGGCGCTGAAGGAAGGCAGGCCTCCGCTCCAGATAGAGAAGACGGTCACGCCCGCGCCTGAAGGCGCAAAGGAAAAGGAGGAGAAGAAAGATGAGGACGCTGACGCTGAATAGAAGGCTCTCCCCTGCCTTTCTCCTGACCTTCCTGGGGCTCCTGGTCGTACAGTCCGCGTCCGCCCGTGCTGGAGGCGTGGACTACTCCTGGGGAGCGAGCGCTTTGGCCAGGGCCCATGACTTCACCGTCACGATGATGCTCTATGTGGTGTATGTATGCTATGCCGTAGGCAGCATAATGTCCATCATCTCGGCCCTCATCATCTACATCAAGATCAACAACCAGGAGGGGCAGGTCATGAAGAACATCATGACGCTCGTCGGAGCGGGACTCTTTATGATAGGCGCGACCATCGTCCTGCCAGCCTTCTTCGGATATCACATTTAACCAACGTTGAAAGGTATCGGCCATCGGTAAGTGCACGTGCCGCGGACCGGTCCGGAACGTCCCGCCTGGGACGGATACATCAAGTCAAACTCTAAAGCATTCAGACATGACAAAAATCAAGAACTGGATCAGGAAATTCCTCGCGTCGCCGAAGACCAGGGCCGTCGCCCTGATGCTTCTGGTGGGCAGCACCGCCGCGTTCGCGCAGAGCGGTGCCGGTGACTACACCGCCGGTACGAGCGCCCTCACCACGGTCGCCGAGGAGATCGCGAAGTACGTGCCTATCGTCGTCAAGCTGTGCTACGCCATCGCTGGCGTGGTCGCCATCGTCGGCGCCATCAGCGTGTACATCTCGATGAACAACGACGAGCAGGACGTCAAGAAGAAGATCATGATGGTCGTCGGCGCCTGCATCTTCCTGGTGGCCGCCGCTCAAGCGCTGCCTCTCTTCTTCGGTCTCTAACCAATAGGAGACAGATGGATGGAAAGCAAAGGCAAGGATACCCGTTACCCAGACTACCCACTCTTCAGGGGGCTCCAGCGTCCCCTTGAGTTCATGGGGCTACAGGGTAGGTATATCTACTGGGCCGCAGGAGCGGTCGGCGGGGCCATCCTCGGCTTCATCATCGCCTACATCATCGCTGGATTCGTAGTGGGCCTCGTCGTTCTGGTCATCGCCGTCTGTGTGGGTGCCGGGATGATCCTGTTCAAGCAGCGGCGGGGCCTTCACTCGAAGAAAACCGAACACGGCGTTTTCGTATACGCCAGTTCCAAGAGACTGTAAACCAACAATCGTAAAGAGGGAAATGATTCTGTATGTGATACTTGTATTCGCGGCGGTCCTCGTCGGCATGGCCGTCTCCGTCCTCGCCTTCGGTACCGGGGGCAAGCGCAGCCGCATCTTCCAGGACATCTACTTCACCGTCGAAGAGGTGGAAGGGATAGGTGTGCTGTACACCAAGAACGGCGATTACTCCGCCGTCCTGCGGATGGAGAACCCCGTGCAGAAATACTCCGCGAACATCGACGCGTACTACGAGTTCACTTCCCTCTTCACTACGATAGCGGAGACCCTCGGTGAGGGATACGCGCTCCAGAAGCAGGACATCTTCTGCAGGCGGAGCTTCCGCGACGACCATCCCGGCCGCCGCGAGTTCCTCTCCGACTGCTACTTCCGCTATTTCGACGGGAGGGAGCACACCGACGCCTTCACCTGCCTGGTGATCACGCAGGAGAGCAAGGGCGGCAGGCTCATGTCCTATGACGCCCGCAAGTGGCGGGATTTCATGGTGAAGATCCGGAAGGTCCAGGACCTGCTCCGCGACGCAGGCATCCGCGCACGCTTCCTTTCCAAACGGGAAGCCAGCGACTACGTGGACCGCTACTTCGCCCTGGACTTCTCCGGAAAGACCTTCTCGATGACCGGCTTCCAGATCGACGAGGAGGGCATCTCCATGGGCGACCGCCGCTGCAAGTTCTACTCCCTCGTGGATGTCGACAGCGTTTCCCTCCCCTCTCTCATCCGTCCGTTCACCAGCATCGAGGTCAACAACTCCTCGATGCCGGTGGACTTGGTGAGCGCCGTGGACTCCGTCCCGGAGACTCAGGCGGTCATCTACAACCAGGTGATCTTCATGCCCGCGCAGAAGAAGGAGCTGGGGGCCCTGGAAAAGAAGAAGAACCGTCACGGCAGCATTCCCAGCCCGGCCAACCAGATGGCCGTGGAGGACATCAAGAACGTCCAGGACATCATCGCCCGGGAGAGCAAGCAGCTCGTCTACTGCCATTACAGCATGGCGGTGGTGACCGGCCGAGACACGGACATGCACAAATGCACCAACTATCTGGAGAATGCCTTCGGACGGCTGGGCATCCACATCAGCAAGCGGGCGTACAACCAGCTGGAGCTCTTCGTCGGGTCTTTCCCGGGGAACAGCTACAGCCTCAATCCCGACTACGACCGCTTCCTGACCCTCGGTGATGCGGCCGCCTGCCTCATGTACAAGGAGAGGACCGTCAAGAGCGAGGACTCCCCGCTGAAGATCTGGTACACGGACCGCCAGGGCGTGCCGGTGGCCATCGATATCAGCGGAAAGGAAGGAAGGGAGAAGATCACGGACAACTCGAACTTCTTCTGCCTCGGGCCTTCGGGCAGCGGCAAGTCCTTCCACATGAACTCAGTCGTCCGCCAGATGTGGGAGCAGGACACGGATATCGTGATGGTCGATACCGGAAACTCCTATGAAGGATTGTGCGAGTACGTCGGAGGCAAGTACGTCAGCTATACCGAGGAACATCCGATCACCATGAACCCGTTCCGCATCACGCGCGCGGAATACAACATCGAGAAGGTGGGATTCCTGAAGAACCTCGTCATGCTTATCTGGAAGGGAACGAAGGGAACGGTGACCAAGACCGAGGACAAGCTCATCGAACAGACCATAACAGAATACTATGAGAACCATTTCGCTGGAAGGATAGAGACGCTCAACTTCAACACTTTCTATGAGTTCAGCGTTGAGCGTATTCCCCAGATCTGCGAGGAGAACCACCTCGCCGGGATCGACCTGGCCGCCTACAACTACCTGATGAAGGATTTCTACAAAGGCGGGAACCATGAGGTCACGCTGAACGAGGATCTGGATACGACGCTCTTCGACGAGACGTTCATCGTCTTCGAGATCGACTCCATCAAGGACGATCCCCTTCTTTTCCCTTTGGTCACGCTCATCATCATGGATCTCTTCATCCAGAAGATGCGCATCAAGAAGAACCGCAAGGTCCTTGTCATCGAGGAGGCGTGGAAAGCCATTGCATCTCCGATGATGGCGGAGTACATCAAGTACATGTACAAGACCGCCAGAAAGTTCTGGGCATCCGTGGGTGTCGTCACCCAGGAGATCCAGGACATCGTAGGCTCCCCCATCGTCAAGGAAGCCATCATCAACAACTCAGACGTGGTGATGCTCCTGGACCAGAGCAAGTTCAGGGAGCGTTTTGACGAGATCCAGTCCATCCTCGGCCTCACGGAGGTGGACTGCAAGAAGATCTTCACGATCAACCGGCTGGAGAACAAGGAAGGACGCAGCTTCTTCCGCGAGGTCTTCATCCGGCGCGGCCAGGTCGGCGCCGTCTACGGTGTCGAGGAGCCGCACGAATGCTACATGACATACACTACGGAGCGCTCCGAGAAGGAGGCTCTCAAGATATACAAGTCTGAGCTGCATTGCGACCACCGGACGGCCATCGAGGCCTACTGCCGTGACTGGGACCGCAGCGGTATCAGCGCCCCGCTGGCCTTCGCCCGGAAGGTCAACGCCGCAGGACATGTCCTTAACCTTCCCGAAAAACGATGAGGAGGCTTGTTTCTTTCATATGTGCTTCGGTACTGCTCCTGGGTGTCGCTCCGGCGCTCAGGGCGCAGTACTACAGTGTCAACATTGACTGGAAGACCGCCGCTGCCATGCAGGCGGCCTATGCGACTGGAGCGGCTGCGGAAGGATTCTATTACGATCAGGTCAAAGACATCCTCGACCATTATACGGCGGCTGAAGCCGCGGCGGCGGGCATCTTCTCCTCCAAGTTCCTGGAGCGCCGCGCCCTCACGGAACTGGGAATCTGGGAGAACTCAGCCGAGAACTGGTATTACAGGAGAATCTACCGCCTCGTATCGGCCCGGATTATGCCGAAGGTGTGGACGGTGGCGAAGATGATGGTCCGAAGCCCGCAGAACGCGTTGTACTGGGGCTCGTACCTCATGAAGATCTGCGACGAGACGAAGACCCTCTGCATGCAGTTCGAATCCGTCGTGACGAACAGCACACTGTCGTTCGGCGACATCGCGTTCCTCCAGATCAGGCAGGATATCGCCGACTACCTGCGGCTCTCCACCCTTGGCGGCATCGACTTCGAGGCGGTTCTGGACCGTTTCGGCCGTATCGGCGAGGGCATCACCAAAGAGGATCTGAAGGAGGACATGGACCGGCTTTACAGGGAGGGTGTCGCACTCATCGGCCAGGGTGCCTCCAACCTCGCAGGGCAGCTGCTTCAGAAGAGCAGCTTCGAGGATCTGCTGAGCGGTGACATCGCTGCGGCCATCACCATCGTTGACAATTACCAGTCGCTCTTCGAGAGCTTCAAGAACGACGCGGGAGGGACGCTCCTGTCGATGATCGGCGGCCCAGACGCCATTGAAAACCTCTTCGACATCAGCGGCTACAACCTTGGGGAATGGATCGACGACTATGCCCGTGAGGCCGTCGGCCAGTATTTCCGGCAGACCTGGTATATCCGGAAGAAGGACACGGGAGAGGATCTCTATCAGGAGGTCTTCGACTCCTACTCGATGGACATGAGCTCTTTCCTGGCCAGGATGAACATCGTCCTGACCTCATGGAACGACAACCCTGACGGGGATGTCTATGTCCTGACGAGCAGCGACAAGAACTATTATCAGACTACGGACGCCAGGCGCGTCCAGGGCGTGGAGGCCGCCACCATCAGCGTCACCTGCTCCGGCGGCGCGACCCTCTCAAAGGGTTCCACGCAGTACAAGTGCGGCACCTGCGGCAAGACTCTCTCCGCCCACACGAAGGAGTGCGCCATGCGCACTTCCGTCATCGAGGGGAACGTCGACACATCTGAGCTCCAGTCCATGCTCGCGCAGGCGCGGGCCGAAGAGGACCGCCTGAACTCGCAGATTCTCACCCTCCAGACCCGCAATGCGGAGTTGCTCCGGCAGATCAGCGAGGCCAGCATCGAGGAGGCCGCTGCGCTCCGGGAGGAATACAACCAGAACAGGGACAGGATAGAGGCGCTCCAGTCGGAGCTCCGTCAGGTGCAGGCCCGCATCCGTGATATCGAGGAGGCGCTGCAGGAATCTGATAACGACGATGACGTACCTACTGACGACTACCACCGCATCCCGGCCATCATGGCCGAACTCCAGAGCGCGTTCAACCTCACCTGGCAGGACTCCGGTTCGTGGAGCGGGTACACCTTCAGGCGCAAGGCCACGATGTCGGGACTGAGGGGAACGGTCACGTTCTCCGCTAAACTCTCCATCGCCCGCAAGCCGAAGTACTTCCTTGGCATCAAGATCCTCCGTGCTATCGTCCAAATCGACTGGACCCTGGAGACCCAGTACTCCGACACGCACGTCGCAGCCCTCGTAAAGCTCGACCCGTCGTTGAGCGATCGTGAGAAGGCGGACCTCATCAACGCGAAGATCGCCGAGGTGGCTCGCCAGTACCCGGACTGCACCGTTTCCACGGAGTACATCAAGAGCGATCCCGTGCCGGAGGATGACACGGAAGACACCTACCATCTCCTCTGGTCCAGCGACCGCTTGCAGATCGCCCGGGAAGTTGAGAGCAGGTTGACGAAGATCTACTCGGACCTGATAAGTCTGGAGAAGATGATGTCCTACAAGTACGGCATCATGGAGGTTCTCAGGGATATCTCGCCCTACATCAATGCGGACGCCGGGCGGAAGATGACCATCGCCGAGCAGTGCCACAAGGACTGGCTCATGAAAGCCCGGCTTCGTGACGAAGATGACGAAATAACCGACGAGCCATAGAGATGAGACGGCTGCTTTCCATACTGACCTTCCTCCTGCTGCTCCCCTTCCCTTCGATGGCGCAGTGGAGCTTCGACGTACCGTCCATCGAGGCGTACATCGCCGACCACAAGGACCAGCGGAGCCTCCTGCTGGCCCGCTCCGCGCTGGAGCAGGGCAACGTCCTGCTGCACCAGTACAGTTCCGACGCGAACGCCGAATACAAGGCGATCAATGTCGAGCTGGACAAGTACACGCGGGCCTTCGACGTGATAGACCTCATGTACCAGACCCTGCGCACGTCGCTCAACACCTACGACACCTACGAGACGTTCAAGAAGCGGATCGAAGACTACAAGGTGATGCTGACGGCCTACTGGGACAAGTGTCTCAGCCACTGCGAAATCGTGAGCACGGACACGCTCATCATCAGCGTGAACCGGCACCTGCTGGAGCGTCTCTCTGAGGACGGGCAGGCGCTTTACCGCTCCTTCAGCGACCTGGTGCCCTACGCCACCGGGGCCGCCGCCTGCCGGGCTACTGACCTGATGGCCGTGGTCACGGACATCAACGGTACGCTCGACATGATCAAGCAGCACCTGAACAAAGCCTATTTCGACACCTGGCGCTACATCCAGGTGCGGATCGGTTACTGGAAGGCCGAGGTCTACATGGCCAAGACCATCCCGGAAATCATCGAAGACGCCTACGGACGATGGAGGGTTGCAGGAAGACTCAATTACTGAAAATGACACGGACAATGAAACGAATGATCCTTACCGTCGCTGTGCTCGCTCTCGGCATCCACCATGCCGGGGCGCAGTACGTGACGTACAACCACGACGAGACGAAGATGAACCAGGTCACGGTCATGGAGACCGGCGCTGGGTCGCTCACCCCCGCCCTGTTCTACAGTCTCATCCATAACCAGTATTACAGGACGGCCTCGGCGACCAACAAACTCTCCTACCGTTCTACGGCTGGGGGTTTCGCCTACTCGCAGGTTGCCCTTGCGGAGAAGGTGGATACCTCGCTCACCAAGCGGGCGGAGATCGAGGCCCTGAACATGGCCGACCGTCAGGTGGACCTGGCCTGGGCGGCCGAGGGTCCTAAGATCCAGAAGGCCATCGCTTCCTTCCAGGCAAAAATCAACCGGATCTACGAAGCGGGCGGCAACGCTTCCGACACGGAGGTATGGCAGGAGCGGCTTCATCTCTTCCAGACCGGCGTGAGCGCCGTCAGGGACGGCTACATGCCCAACGCCCAGCGGAAGCGGCAGTATCTGAAGATATATGAGGATATCTGTCGCGCCAATGACAATCTCATCGGCTACATCGTATCGGTCCATGGCCGGGAGCATACCCGTGCTGCTCTCTCCGCGACACTGGACCGAACGGACAGGACAGCGGACATCGCCTCCGAGGCGGCGTCCCGCTGGAAAGACAATACATCCGGTAACACCAACCCCTAGACCATGGCAGACATCGTAACCGATCTCGGCATCAACCTCATGGAAGAGGAGATAGACGAGGTAATATTCCAGACAAACCAGTTCCTCACGGACGCGACCTTCACTGGGTCGCAAGGCCCGTTCTGGTGGATCCTCCAGATGTGCATGGCCCTGGCCGCACTGTTCTCGATCATCGTCGCGGCCGGACTGGCCTACAAGATGATGATCAAGCACGAGCCGCTGGATATCCTGAAGCTTTTCCGGCCGCTGGCCGTGAGCATCGTGCTCTGCTGGTGGTACCCGCCGGCGGACACCGGCATCGGACGCAGCGGCAGTTCGTGGTGCGTGCTGGATTTCCTGGCGTACATCCCGAACGCCATCGGCTCCTACACACATGACCTGTACCAGGCTGAAGCGTCCCAGATCGGAGACCGCTTCGAGGAGGTGCAGGGATTACTGCACGTCAGGGACACCATGTACCAGAACCTCCAGGCGCAGGCCGATGTGGCGAGGACGGGGACCTCCGATCCGGCGCTGGTGGAGGCGACCATGGAGAACGCCGGGGTTGACGAGGTCACTTCCATGGAGAAGGAGGCCTCGAAGCTCTGGTTCACCTCGCTCACGGCAGGGGCCATCGTGGGACTGGACAAGATCATCATGCTCATCGCCCTGATTGTGTTCCGTATCGGCTGGTGGAGTACCATCTACTGCCAGCAGATCCTCCTGGGCATGCTGACGATCTTCGGGCCGATACAGTGGGCCTTCTGCATCCTTCCCAAATGGGAGAGCGCGTGGGCGAAGTGGTTGATACGTTATCTCACCGTGCATTTTTACGGGGCGATGATATACTTCGTGGGTTTTTATGTCCTTCTGCTCTTCGACATTGTGCTCTGCATCCAGGTGGAGAACCTCACCGCGATCACGGCCAGCGAGTCGACGATGGCAGCCTTCCTCCAGAACGCCTTCTTCTCCGCAGGGTACCTTATGGCTGCGAGCATCGTGGCCCTGAAGTGCCTGAACCTCGTCCCGGACCTTGCGGCGTGGATGATTCCGGAGGGCGACACGGCCTTCTCCACCCGAAACTTCGGCGAGGGCGTGGCCCAG
>JAFUDV010000028.1 GCA_017464245.1 Bacteroidales bacterium
GTCCCTCCCGTGGTGGTGAACCCGGAAACGCTTTCAAAACACGCATTTATGAGCCAAAAAGGCCCACCCCAAAGCGCGTACGGCAGCATGCCGAACACGAAGGAAAGTAACCACGACAGGAAAATGATCATGTACCCGTCCCGGAGGGTGATCCGCTCCGTCTTCCGGACGAAGATGAACGGGAAAACGCCCACGGTGAAGGTCAACGAGAAACTGATCAGCAGCGGCGTCAGCGCGCTGTCCCCGCCGTCCGCGAGGGATACGAAGACCGACAGCAGCATGAACAGCGAGCTCACCAGGAGCGCCGTTCCCACGTTCCGCGATATGACTTTCAGGTTCATTCCGCCGGCTTGGACTGGGTTTCACGCATCAGCTTGATCCGCCGCCGCAGCTGGCGGTTCTCCTCCGCCAGTTCGGTGATGCCGTCGTTGAGTTCCGACAGCTGGTCGTCCCCCTCGAAGGGATTCTCGTATTTCCGTCCGATGGACCGGTACTCCTCCAGGCCCCGGAGCATCCGGTTCAGCGGATTCACGTAATAGACCGTGATGAAGAACATCAGCAGCAGGACCAGGACCACGCCCACGGACACCGCCACGAATCCCGGGACGATGCTCCGGTAAAAGCCCCGGTCGAAGCTCTCGGAGTTCTCCTGCAGGTCGTCGTACATGGCCTGGCTCAGCCGGTCGATATCCGTCCGGAGGCGGTTGAAGAATGGCTGCAGGCGCTCGAAATACCAGGTCCGGGAGTCGATGAAATCCGACTGGATCACCTGCTCGAGTTCCAGCGACGTGAGCATGTAGGCCGAGAAAGCGTACAGGACCGAGTCGGTCAGGGGCATCATCTGCTTCTCCGTGAAGGAGGAGCGGAGGGAATCGCAGTAGAAGACGAACTTCTGCTGGTCGAAGTCCGGAAGGGAATTCAGGGAATCGTCGCCGATGACGGTGAGGATCTGAAGGTTGTAGTTGTCGGTCACGTTCGCCAGGCGCTGCGCCACGTTGATGCTGTTGATGTCCTCCGCAATCATGTCGGACACGTAGTTGGACATCCTCCGGTACTCCAGGATGGAGATGAGGCTCGAGAGCACGAGCACCACCACGATGGCGCTGAGGGCGAGAACCATCTTCGTCTTCAGGGACAGCCGGATGTTGTTTCTCCAGTATTTGAGCCTTTCGAACATAGTCGTACAATTTTCCTAACTTACAAAGATAGAACAAATCCGGATACTTTTCAACCCTGGGAAAAAGAATACAAATTTATTTAAAGTTTTTTCAAAATTTAATTGGCAAGAATAAAAATTTAAACTATATTTGCTCCGAAACAGCAAAAATACGATGAGAACAACCTTCCTGGACAAAAAAGACAACAAAAACTCCATCCTTAAGAAAACCATCCTCAGGCTGTGCATCCAAAGCGGCGAATACAGCATCGCCGCCCTGAGCGAGCAACTCAATTCCAGCGTCCCTACCGTAACCAAACTCATCGGCGAACTCATGGACGAGGGATTCATGATCGAGATGGGAAAGTCGGGCACTTCGGGCGGACGCCGCCCCAGCATCTACGGGCTCAACCCGGAAGCCGGCTACTTCATCGGCGTGGACGTGCGCCACACGCACACCAGCATCGCCGTCACCGACTTCAAGGGAGGGATCATCGCTTTCCAGGACAACATCCCCTTCGTGCTGGAGCTCAATGAGGAATGCCTCCACAAGATGGCCCGCAACATCCGCAACTTCCTTGCGGAACACGACCTGGACTGGAACAAGGTCCTCGGGATGGGCCTCAGCGTCGCCGGCCGTGTCAATCCCAAGACCGGCTACAGCAACCTGTATTCCTTCGACCCGGACCGTCCCATCAACAAGGTCCTGGCCGAGGACTTGGACATTCCCGTGGTGATCGAGAACGACTCCCGCGCCATGACCTACGGCGAGTATCTCGCCGGCGTGGTGAAGAAGGAGAAGAACGTCCTCTTCGTGAACGTGAGCTGGGGACTGGGCATGGGCATGATCCTGGACGGCCGCCTGTATTACGGGACGTCCGGCTATTCCGGTGAATTCGGCCACTTCCCGCTCCTGGACAACGACCAGATCTGCCGCTGCGGCAAGATCGGCTGCCTGGAGACGGGCGCCTCCGGTTCCGCCATCGTCCGGATGATCACCGACCAGCTCCGCGCCGGCAGGGCCTCGTCCCTGTCCGCCCTTTTCAAGGAGCAGGGCAAGGTGAACCTCAATGACATCATCAAAGCCATCCGCGAAGAAGACATCCTCACGATCGAAGCCATCGAGAAGGTGGGCGGCAACCTCGGACGGGGACTCGCCGGCCTGATCAACGTCTTCAATCCGCAGCTCGTGGTGATCGGCGGCAAGATGTCCCTCGCCGGTGACTACCTCCTCCTCCCGATCCGGAGCGCCGTAAAACGCCATGCCCAGACCATCGCGAACCAGGATACCGCCATCCGCTTCACCAAACTGCGCAACGAAGCCGCCCCGATCGGCGACTGCATGCTGTCCAGAAGCCATCTGCTCGGATTCATCTAACAACCTGACGACCATGCCCCACATCTCCGAACGGGGACTGCAGATGCCGTCCTCGCCCATCCGCAAACTCGCGCCCCTTTCCCGCGCCGCCAAACACGAAGGCGTGAAAGTGTACCGCCTGAACATCGGCCAGCCGGACCTGCCCACCCCGCAGAAAGGCCTGGACGCCCTGAAGCATATTGAGCGGACTACGCTCGAATACAGCCCCAGCGAAGGGCTCGAGTCCTTCCGAGGCAAGCTCTCCGGCTACTACGCGAAGTTCGGTCTGGACGTCCACCCGGACGAGATCATCGTCACGGCGGGCGGTTCCGAAGCCATCCTCCTCACTTTCCTCGCCTGCATGAACCCGGGCGACGAGATGATCATGACCGAGCCCGGCTACGCGAACTACATCTCCTTCGCCGTCACGGCCGGCATCCACGTGAAGGCCGTCACTTCCCACATCGAGGACGGCTTCGCCCTCCCGCCCGTGGAAGCCTTCGAGGAAGCCATCACCCCGCATACGCGTGCCATCCTGCTGTGCAACCCCAACAACCCTACGGGGTACGTCTATTCCAAGGCGGAGCTCCGGAAGATCAAGGAACTGGTCCGGAAATACGACCTGTACCTGTTCTCGGACGAGGTGTACCGGGAGTTCGTCTATACCGACGAACCCTACCTGTCCGCACTGAACCTGGGCATCGACCAGAACGTCATCCTCATCGACTCCGTATCCAAGCGATATTCCGAGTGCGGCATCCGCATCGGCATGATCGTCACCCGGAACCGGCAGGTGCGGGACACCGTGATGAAGTACTGCCAGGCCCGGCTGAGCCCGCCCCTGCTGGGCCAGATCGTCGCCGAAGCATCCATCGAAGGGACCGAGGCGTATTCCAAGGCCTGCTACGACGAGTACAAGGCCCGGCGCGACTTCTTCATCAAGCGGCTGAACGAGATTCCCGGCGTCTATTCACCGATGCCCCACGGCGCTTTCTATACCGTAGCCTCGCTGCCCGTCGCCGACGCGGAAGAGTTCTGCCGATGGTGCCTCACCGACTTCCGCTACGAGAACCAGACCGTCATGATGGCCCCGGCTTCCGGGTTCTACCGCGACCCTGACCTCGGGCGCAACCAGGTCCGCCTCGCGTACGTATTGAAAAAAGAGGACCTTGAAAAGGCCCTCACGGTGCTGGAAAAAGCGCTGGAAACCTATAACCGGCGGTAAGGAACCACCGGTCCGGTCAGGCCCTCAGGCGAGCGATCAGCCCGTTCCCGAGGGCTTCTTTCGTGCGGATATGGTCCAGGACGGCCTGCACGAAGGAATTGGATTCGAACACGCCGCGGACTTCCTCGAAATCGTGTTCCTTGTCCTCCCGGGAGCCGTCTGCGCCGAAGCCGGTCATGGAAGCCAGGTTGAACTCCTTCTTCGCGTCCTCGTACAGCATCCGGTCCAGGCCGATGACGGCCTCCTTCCATTTTTCCACGATTTCCTTCACCTGGCCGGCCGTGACGGTCTCCAGCGGAAAACCGAAGAAATCGGCATACTTGTCGTAAGCCCAGTCCCATTCCAGGCGGTAGTAGTCCGCATGCATCCGGCGGAAAGTGGCTTCCACCTCCGCCAGGTCCCGCACCTGGCCGCTTTCGATCCGGTCCAGGAGTCCTTCCACGAGTCCCTTCGGGGCGATGAGGCCCGCCAGGTCCGTCCATTTCCCCTTCCCGCCCGGGAGTTCCGGACGCAGCATGGTCCGGATGTCCTCGTCCGAAGCCCCTGCCGGCAGGTTTTCCAGCTTCTTGATGATGGAATTCCCGAGGAATTTGGTGATGGCGGTCCGGTACAGGTCGATGCCCTTCCGGAGCGACGAGTTCCGGATCTTCGCGCTGTGGTAGGAGTACACGTCGGAGAGTTCGCCGGAAGAATACTGGAGATTCTTCAGGAGCTGGATGCCCTTGAACATCTTCTGGATCGTGTACGGGCTCAGGAGGTTGTAGTTGATGCTGTCCAGCCGTTCGGGATCCGTCCGGCCGTCGCGGCGGGGCCACTTCTGCGCATCGCGGACCGTGCCCACGCTGCGGAGATTCACTCCGGGGACGAGATAGGTCGTATTCTGCTGTTCGATCAGGTAGGAGAACGGCAGCCAGGTCGTGTCGGAATGGTTCACGTGACGCCCCATCACCAGTGAGAAAGCGCCTACGCGGGACGGCCACAGGATGTAGGAATCCGACGAAGTCTTGGCCCCGCGCTCCAGGATGCCCTGGTGGATAGGGCCCAGCTTGTACATATGGTTGGACTGGTTGGAGCCGCTGCCTGCGTTCATGAAGGAGAACAGGCCGGCGATCAGCAGCGTGGACTTGTGGTGCGTCACCGTGAAAGGCCCGGCGAAGATGGCGCAGGCCTCGCCGTTCTCGCCCTGGCAGTTGGAGAAGAACAGGGAGTCCGAGGCACTGTAACCGTGTCCGAACCGGCAGGCCTGGCCGATGAAACAGCGCGTGAGGGTGGTGTTGTCCTCCACATGGGAGCCGCTGCTGATGATGAAATCGTCCGCGATCACGCCATGGCTGATCGTGACCGGAGCGGCCTCATTGCTGTTCACGCTGCCGTTCCGCAGGCGGTTCACTCCGCTCAGGACGGCATGGTCGCCGATCCGCACCCCGCAGAGAAAGCGCGTATTGCGGATGTTCACATGATGGCCGATGGTGCCGGTGGACGACTCCTGGGCGGCCGCATACGCCTCCGCCAGCGCATCCAGCGCCTTCACGAGGGCGGGACGGTGGCGGTACATCGCCATGATGTAGGCCGTCTGCGCACTCAGACGGTCGTAAATCCTCACCTCCCGGCCGCCGGTCTCGTTCAGGACCGACACTTCCACCCCGTTGCCGAACCGGCAGGGGCCTTCCGTCACGACCAGGTCCACGTTGGAGAGGACCGTATCATGGCCGATCGTATAGTTCGCGATATAGTTGGAGACCTTCTCGATGAGGCAGTCGTCCCCTACCGTCACGTTGTGGAGGGTTGCGTCGTACAGGCCCGCGTGCTTGCGGAGCCCGCCGGGGAGTTCGAACTCCCGGTCGAAACGGCCGAAACGCACGGTTCCCGAAAAGCGGACGCGACGGATGTGCGCTACCTCGGGAGCATCCACGAAAACGTTTTTCCAGTCAGCGGCTTCACAGCCCGCTGCTTCCAGGCGGGAGATTTCCTCGCCCGTCAAGTTCCTGTAAGCCATTATGTGATTTGGTTTCCAGTGAATAATTCATAGTATTTTCCCTTCTGCTGGAGCAGTTCGAAGTGCTTTCCGCGCTCGATGATGCGGCCATGGTCCATGACGGCGATATAGTCGGCGTTCTGCACCGTCGAGAGCCGGTGGGCGATCACGAAGGTGGTCCGCCCCTTCATCAGGGAGTCCATTCCCTGCTGGATGAGCCGTTCGGTACGCGTGTCGATGGAGGAGGTCGCCTCGTCCAGGATGAGCACAGGCGGGTCCGCCACGGCAGCGCGGGCGATCGCGAGCAGTTGCCGCTCACCCTGCGAAAGGTTGCCGCCGTCGGCATCCAGGACGGTATCGTAGCCGTTCGGCAGGCGGCGGATGAAGGAATCGGCATGCACCAGACGCGCCGCATTCCGGCATTCCTCGTCCGTGGCGTCCAGCCGGCCGTACCGGATATTGTCCAGGACGGAGCCGCTGAAGAGCTTCGTCTCCTGAAGGACGATACCGAGGGAACGCCGCAGGTCGGCCTTCCGGATGCCCGCCACGCTGAAGCCGTCATAGGTGATGGTGCCGTCCTGGATCTCATAGAAGCGGTTGATCAGGTTCGTGATCGTCGTCTTGCCTGCTCCGGTTCCGCCCACGAAGGCAATCTTCTGTCCGGGATACGCCGTCAGCGTAATATCGTAAAGCACCTGTTTCTCAGGGACATAGCTAAAGTCAACCTCCTTGAGTTCCACCAGTCCCTCCAGTTTCCGGAGCGAACCGTCCGCCTCCTTCCAGGACCATCGGCCTTCGCCTTCCTTCTCCAGGACGACGGAACCTTCGTCCACCTCGGGGATCTCGTCCAGGACAGCATAGACACGGTCGCTGCCCGCCGAGGCCATCACGATGCTGTTGATCTCGTTGGAGATCTGCGTGACCGGCCGCGTGAAGTTGCGCTGCAGGGTGAGGAAAGAGACCAGCGTGCCCAGGGTAAGGGTGGCGCCGGGCAGGTGCCCCAAGGCGATCAGCGACCCCAGGATGGCCAGCAGCACGTACATGAAGTTGCCGATGTTGGAGTTGATCGGCATGATGATGTTGCCGATCTTGTTGGCGTTGTACACGCTGGAGCGG
Source organism: Bacteroidales bacterium (assembly GCA_017464245.1). Lineage (GTDB taxonomy): Bacteria > Bacteroidota > Bacteroidia > Bacteroidales > UBA932 > Cryptobacteroides. The sequence continues at coordinate 6,830 of JAFUDV010000028.1, forward strand.
AGTTCCTCGTTCAGGACGGAGAACTCCTCCAGGGCCTTCTGCTCATGGCAATAGACCTTGACGACCTTCTGTCCCGAGACCATCTCCTCGATGAAGCCGTTCACCCGGCCCAGGTTCCGCTGCCGCTCCACGAAGTACTTCCGGGACAGTTTCCCGAGCCCCGTCGTGACCTTGTACATCAGGAAGGCCATCAGGACGGCGACGACCGTAAGCGGCACGCTGAGCACCAGCATGCTCACGAAGGTCGCCAGGATGGTTACCAGCGACTTGAAGAGATTCGGGACGCTGTTCCCGATCACCTGCCGGAGCGTGTCCACGTCGTTGGTGTACACCGACATGATGTCGCCGTGCGAATGGTTGTCGAAATACTTGAGCGGAAGGGATTCCATGTGGGAGAACAGGTCCTTGCGGATGCGCAGCATCGTCCCCTGGCCCACGTGGATCATGATCAGGCTCTGCGCATAGCCGGCGACGATACCCACCAGGAGGACGGCGGCCAGCTTGGCCAGGGCGACGGCGAGCGGGGCATAATCCGGCGACGCCGCGGCCGTCATGGGCGAGATGTAGTCGTCGATGAGGCTGCGGGTAAACAGGGACGACGCCAGGGAAGCCAGTGACGACACCACGATGCACACGAGCACCACGATGAAACTGACCTTGTAGTTCCGGAGGATGTACCGGAACAGGCGGAAGACCGTGGAATCCTTCCTGAGATCCTTGAGGGTGGCTCCGGCCCGCGGGCCGCGGTCCCCTCCTCCGCCACGCATATTTCCAAATCCGGGAGGCATAGGTCAATCGGTGGGTTGGTCGAAATCGCCCGCGCCTCCGCCGGACTGCATTTCATGGATTTCCTGATAGATGCTGCACGTACGCAGGAGGTTCTCGTGGGTGTCGAAGGCCACCACGCGGCCGTTGTCCATCACGATGATGCGGTCGGCCTCCTGGATGGAGAGGATGCGCTGGGAGATGATCAGTTTCGTCGTCCCCGGGATGCGCGCGTTGAAAGTGGCGCGGATGGCGGCATCCGTCGCCGTGTCCACCGCGGAGGTGGAATCGTCCAGCACCAGCACTTTCGGATGCTTCAGAAGGGCGCGGGCGATGCACAGGCGCTGCCGCTGGCCGCCGGAGACATTGGTTCCGCCCTGGTCGATGACGGTATCATACCCGTCCGGGAAGCTCCGGATGAACTCGTCGGCACAGGCCTGCCGGCAAGCCTCCTCGCATTCCTCCCGGGTGGCATCCTCCTTGCCCCAGCGGAGGTTGTCCAGGATGGTCCCGGAGAACAGCGTGCTCTGCTGGAGCACCATCGCGACCTCGTTCCGAAGGACCTGCATGTCATACTTCCGGACATCGATCCCGCCCACTTCCACGGAGCCTTCGGACACGTCGTAGAGGCGCGCCACCAGGTTCACCAGGGAAGATTTTCCGGAGCCGGTGCCGCCAATGACGCCGACGGTCTCCCCCGCCCGGATGTGCAGGTCGATGTCCTCGAGGGCGTAGTCACCACCCTGCTTGTAGGAGAAACAGACATGCCGGAAGTCGATGCGTCCGTCGGGGACCGCCGTCACCGGCTCCTTCGGATCGGCCATGTCGGGTTCCTCGTCAATGACTTCGGCGACACGGGCGCCGCTCGCCGCGCTCTGGGTGAGCTGGACGAAGATCATGGACAGCATCATGAGCGAGCTCAGGACCGTCATGATGTAGCTGAACAGCGACGTGAGCTGGCCGGTGGTCAGGCTGCCTTCTACGATGAAATGCGCGCCCCACCAGCTCAGGGCGATGATACAGGCGTTCACGATGAGGTTCATCACCGGGCCGTTCAAGGCCATCAGCGTCTCCGCTTTCACGTTCAGCGTGAAGAGGCCGACGGCGGCCTTGTCGAACTTGGACATCTCGTGTTCCTCGCGTACGAAGGCTTTGACCACCCGGATGGCATCGACATTCTCCTGCACGACACCGTTCACGGCATCCACCTGGAGCAGGATCTTCTTGAAAAGTTTCGCGGCACGGGTGATGAGAACCGCCAGGAAGGCGCTCAGCACAACCATCGCCACGAGGAAGATCAGGCTGAGCCGCCGATGGATCAGCAGGCACATGCCCAGGGCGGACACCATGTTCAGCGGAGCCCGGAACGAGGTCCTGAGCAGCATCTGGAAAGCATTCTGGATGCTGGACACGTCCGTGGTCATCCGGGTGACGAGCCCGGCGGTGGAGAACTTGTCGATGTCCGAGAAGGAAAACCGCTGGATGTTCCGGTACATCGCCAGGCGCAGGTTCGCGGCGAGTCCGGTGCTGCTGTAGGCGGCGAAACGTCCCGCCAGGATGCCGAACAGGAGGCTCAGGCAGGCGATCCCGACCATCATCGCGCCGTACCGGTACACGTCGGGCAGGCTGCCCGCCCCGATACCCTTGTCGATGATGGAGGCCGTAACATACGGTATCAGCACGCCCATGACCACCTCCAGGGTGGTCCAGAGCGGCGTAAGCAGCGCTGCCGTCCGGTACTGCCGGACTTGCCCGAGAATCGTCCTGAACATGGCGGGAAGGACGGACGGATCAGAGGATGGACAGGGCCTCCTCCACCGCCTGACGGTCGGAAGCCTTGATAACGAAGGAAATCGTGAGTTCGTCTCCGCCCTGAGCGGCGGAAATAATGTTCACGCCATATACGCCGAGCGCCGTATAGATGCGTCCGGAAGTCCCCGGGACGTTCTTCATCCCGTTGCCGCATACGGACAGCAGGCACACATCCTCAATGATCTCCACGGCATCGTCCAGGGACACCTGACCGTCGCCGTAAAGGGCGGAAAGGGCCGCCTTGGCAGCAGGAAGGTCCTCATTGGAGACGGCGACCGTGATGCAGAACTCGGAAGAAGGCTGGGAAATGTAACGGATGTTCACGCCGCCCCGGGCCAGCGCCCCGAAGATGGAGGAGGACACGCCCACCCGGCCCACGAGGCCGGTGCCGCGGACATTGATGAGGGCGAACCCTTCTTCCACGACATATCCGGTCACCACATGCTCGGAGGCCGGCTTGACGGCGGAGACGACCGTCCGGCGGGCGGGATCCGCCAGGTCGCGGACCACCACGGGCAGGCCGGCCTTCATCATGGGCAGCAAGGCCGCCGGGGCCAGGACGCCGTCCGCCACGGAGCAGAACACCGCCGCCTCCTCATAGGTGAGGGCCGGGATGTCCAGGATCCGGTCGTCCAGCACGAAGAATTCCGCGGAGGTCCCGTGCCGGGCGGCGATCGTCAGGGCCATCAGGTCTTCGCCCCGACGTCCGAGACGGATGCTGAATCCCTGCGGAGTATGACCGTAGCCGCTGGACAGCACGTACAGGCCGGGCTGGGCCGTCCGGGCCTGAAGCCGTTCCATGGAGGTCTTCCAGTCCACGCGGAAAGCGCCGTGGTCCTCTTCGCAAACCATGACCTCGGCCCCGTCCACGAAGGTTCCGCCCACGACGGCGTGCACCGTCGCCGCGCACAGGCGCGCGCATTTGGCCAGCACATAGTCGCGGATCGTCTCGAAGGAAGGACGGTACACCACGCCCTCGTCCACATAATGGCGGAGCGCCTTCAGTTCGGCGTCCACCTTCTCCCCGAAAGCCGGATCCGGCACCAGGGCCTTGAAATAGGAAGCAATCTTTCCGAATGCCGGTTTCGTATCGGCCCGTCCGTACATCGCCGTCTCCAGCGCATCAATGAACATCTGACGGACCTTATGCTCCGATTTGACCACCAGGATCGCATCCTCCACGGGAAGGCGGTCCATATACTTCGCCGACGCTTCCGTCAGCTTGAACACGCGTGTAATCATAGTTTTATCGTATCTTTACAACTCGTAAAGATAGCAATAAAAATTGAAAAGGCGCATGAATTCTCAGTCCCTTTTGAAGATATCCCGCGTATAGACTTTCGCCTGGACGTCGTCCAGCGCAGGGTCGTAGCGGTTGGCGATGATGGCGTCGGCCTGGGCCTTGAACACGGCAAGGTCGTTCACCACGCGGGAGCCGAAGAACGTCGTTCCGTCCCGGAGGGCAGGTTCGAAGACGATGACCTGGGCCCCCTTGGCCTTGATCCGCTTCATGATGCCCTGGATGGCGCTCTGGCGGAAATTGTCGGAACCCGTCTTCATCGTGAGGCGGTACACGCCGATCACCACATCCCGTTCCTTGGCCGTATCGAACGCGCTGTTCGCACTGTAGTAGCCCGCTTTTTCCAGGACCCGGTCCGCGATGTAGTCCTTCCGGGTACGGTTGCTGTCCACGATGGCCTTGATGAGGTTCTCCGGCACGTCGTTGAAGTTCGCCAGCAGCTGCTTCGTGTCCTTCGGGAGGCAATAACCGCCGTAGCCGAAGCTCGGATTGTTGTAGTGGCTCCCGATCCGCGGATCCAGGCACACCCCGTCGATGATCGCCTGCGTGTCCAGCCCCTTCATCTCCGCATAGGTGTCCAGTTCATTGAAATAGCTCACCCGCAGCGCCAGGTACGTATTGGCGAACAGCTTCACCGCCTCCGCCTCCGTCGTCCCCATGAACAGCACCGGGATTTCCTCCTTCAGCGCCCCCTCGGCGAGCAGTTCCGCAAACTTGTAAGCAGCCGTGTTTACAGGGGCCGGACCGGAGTCGGACAAAACTTTTTCGACCTTTTTCGGGAGAAAAAGTTTTAGTTCGCGGAGATCAGAAGGCCCCTCTTCGTCTGATCCGATGATGATCCGGGACGGATACAGGTTGTCATAGAGCGCCTTGGATTCCCGCAGGAACTCCGGCGCGAAGAGGATCTTCGGGACCACCACGCGGAAAGACCCGTCGGAGAGCCGCTCCCGGTAAGAGAACTTCTCCCGGACTGACTTCGTGTAGCCCACAGGGACCGTGGACTTGATCACCATCACCGCATCCGGATTCACCTGGAGGACCAGGTCGATGACCTCCTCCACATGGGAAGTGTCGAAGAAGTTCTTCTTGGGGTCATAGTTCGTCGGCGCTGCGATGACCACGAAGTCCGCATCCTGGTAAGCGGCCCGCCCGTCCAGGGTGGCCGTCAGTTTCAAATCCTTTTCCTTGAGATACTTCTCGATATAATCGTCCTGGATGGGACTCTCTTTCCGGTTGATCTTCTCCACCTTTTCGGGAAGGACGTCCACGGCCACCACCTCATTCTTCTGCGAAAGCAGCGTGGCGATGGAGAGACCCACGTAACCGGTTCCTGCTACTGCGATTTTCATAGTACGATTCCTTTGTAAGTGCGCTGGACCTCCTCGTAGGAGGCCAGGTTGCCGATATCATAGCGGCGGCCGGGCATCTCGAAAGCATGCACAGGCGTCTGCCCGGAGAGCCAGGCGATAAAACTGCCGGGCGCGTCCACGCCGCAGCCGTTGTCAATCCCCACCTTCACGAGCGGCACGTCGCTCCGGCGGTAAAGGTAGAACGGCGGGCAGCACCAGTGGCTCTGCGGATCGGCGGGTTTCTCGACCATGGACAGGATCCGCCCGTCCGCATCGACCGTGGCGACACCCGTCTTCCGGAGTTTCTCCACCGACGGTTCGTAGTACCGCATGACGCAGGTCGTGCCCTTTTCACGCGCATACGCCAGGAAGCGAACCAGGCTGAAATCCAGCAGGTTGTCCCCGGCGATCACCAGCAGGTCGTCGTCCAGTCCCAGCCTGTCGATGGCGAACTGGATGTCACGCACGGCCCCGAGCCGGGTCTCGTTGGAGGACGTTCCGTCGTCAAGCACGGTGATCTTCCGGGATTCCTTCGCAGAAGCGGCCCATTCCCGGAAAACCGGGACGAACCTGTGGTTGGAGATGACGACATACCCGTCCACCAGGCCGGCGGCATCGATATCGTCGAGGAGCCAGTCCAGGATGGTCTTGTCCCCCACTTTCAGGAGGGGCTTCGGGAAATTCTCGGTCAGGGGGTACAGCCGGGTCGCATAGCCGGCCGCAAGGATCAGGCATTTCATAAGTTCAGTCCGTCGGCGCTGTCACACATATAGACCCCGTATTTGTCCGCCAGCCGCGGGAAGTCCTTCAGGTAGGCCGCCGTGACGCGGTCGGCCACCTCATCGGCATAGGCCGGATCGATGAGGGCCATGCAGCAGCCCTTGAAGCCCGCACCGGAGAACCGGCCGCCGTAGATGCCGTCGGTCTGCCGCATAATCTCATAGAGGCGGATCTGCTCCGGAGCGCCGGACTCCCAGTTGTGGATGCTGCTCCAGCCGGATTCGAAGGAGAGGCGGCCATAGGTCTCGATGTCACCCCGGCGCCAGGCCTCGGCTCCCTGCTGGACCCGCTCGAACTCGGTATACCAGTGCTCGCAGCGCTTGCGCCATGGCACCGGAAGACGGTCCTTGTAAGTCTCATACACTTCGCGCGGTACGTTCCTCGCCGCCGCCTGGTTGAATTTGCCATAGTCCATTCCCGCGAAGGCCTGGAGGGCATAGACCCCCGCCTTGAGCTCGTCCACGCGCATGTTGAACTTGGATCCGGCGAGACTGTGCTCCAGCCCGGAGAAAAAGATGGCGATCCTGTAGGGCTTCATGTCCGGATGCTCCGGAATCAGCTCGTACTGTCCGTCCAGGGTATCCAGGTAGAGCAGGTGGTTCGCCTGCGAGAGGACCTCGCAGCTCTGGTCCAGCTTGCCCACGGAGACGCCCACATAGTTCCGTTCGGCGTCGTAGGCCAGGTCGATGAGTTCCTGCGGGGTAAGCCGGATGCCATTCACCCGGCACAGGGCCGTGAGGAAGGCGATCGTGACGGCGGCCGACGAGGAAAGGCCGCCGATGGGCAGGGTCCCTTCGATGACGCCGCAAAGGCCCACCTTCAGGCGGTGCTCCCGCTCCAGCGAGAGGGTGGCCCCGCGGAGATAGTCGGCCCAGTCCCCTTCCTTCCGGGGCGGGACGCTCTCGATATGCCACTGGGCGCGCTTCGGGAACTGGATCGAGGACATTTCCACGACTCCGTTCTGCTTGGCGGCATAGGCGATGTGGATGCCCTTGTCGATGGCCAGTCCGGTGATCTTTCCGAAATTATGGTCGGAGTGGGCCCCGATGGGACAGATGCGGTAGGGGCAGAAAGCCAGGCCGTCGTAATCGCGGCCGTAGGTCTGGTAAAAGCGTTCTTCGCAGCGCATGTTATCTCAGGGGATTCAGGTCGGACCGGTACCACTCGATGAACTGGCCGATGCCCTCATGGAGGCGGACGACGGGCTTGTAGCCGATTTCGGTCTCAAGCTTGGTGGTGTCGGCGTTGGTCTGGTACACGTCGCCGGGCTGCATGGGCAGGAATTCCTTCTTCGCCTCCACGCCCAGGGCCTGCTCGATCTCGGAGATGAAGTCCATGAGCTTCACGGGATGGGAGCAACCGATGTTGTACACGCGGTAGCGAAGGCCGTTTTCATTGGGTGCCGGTTCCCGGTCGATGCAGCCGATGGTGCCGGCGACGATGTCGTCGATATAGGTGAAGTCGCGGATCATGTCGCCGTGGTTGAAAACCTTGATGGTATCACCGTGGCTGATGGCCTTGGCGAAGAGCATCGGCGCCATGTCGGGACGGCCCCAGGGCCCATAGACAGTGAAGAAACGGAGGCCGGTCATGGAGATGCCGTACAGCTTGCAGTAGCTGTGGGCCATGAGCTCGTTGGACTTTTTCGTGGCGGCGTACAGGGAGACGGGGTTGTCCACCTTGTCGTCCTCGCTGTACGGGACCTTGGCGTTCAGGCCGTACACGGAACTGGAAGAGGCATAGACCAAGTGCTTCACGCCGAAGTTCCGGCAGGCCTCCAGGATGTTCAGGAAGCCCACGAGATTGCTCTGGAGGTAGGCGTACGGATTCGTGATGCTGTAGCGGACGCCGGCCTGGGCAGCCAGGTTCACGACCTTGTCAAACCGTTCCCGGGCGAAAAGGCCGTCGATGGCTTCCTTGTCCGCCAGGTCCATCCGCACGACATCCAGTCCCAGCGCCTTCACGCGCGCCTCCTTGAGCCGGACATCGTAATAGTCATTGAAATTGTCGATGCCCACGACCTCGTCGCCCCTTTGGACGAGGGTGTACATCAATTTGGAGCCGATGAATCCGGCAGCGCCGGTGACGAGTATTTTCATGATGGGCAGTTAAGTCAGTAAAGGTCCACGAAAACGGGCCGCGTAACGGAGATGGAGCGGCCGGTGAAGGTCAGGAGGCCGGTCTCGGAAGAACGGGAGTAGATCTCGACGGCGTCCGTATCACGGCAGGCGACGAGGACGAACTTGCCGTTGGGGGTGATGTTGAAGTTGCGCGGGTGGGGGCCGGTAGCCGTGCAGCCCACATAAGTCAATGTACCATCGGCAGCGACCTCGAAGACGGCGATCCCGTCACCGCGGAGACGGAGGGAGGCATACAGGAACTTGCCGTCGGGCGAGAAATGGATGTCCGCGGCTCCGCGGGCGTCCAGCCGGTCCGCCTTGATGACCTGCCTTTCGGTCAGCGTCCCGGCCGCATAGTCGAAGACAGTGATGTCGCCGGAAAGTTCGCCGATCACGTACAGATGCGTTCCCGAAGCATCGAAGAGAAGATGCCTGGGTCCATAGTCGGGGTGCAGGGTCGCAGCCCGGCAGTAGTTGCGAACGCCCCCGGGGCCCACATCCAGCCGGCCGATCTCATCGGCACTGAACTCGCTGAACAGCAAGTGTTTCCCATCAGGAGTAAACACGGCGCAGTGTACGTGCGGCCGGTCCTGCCGGGTCATGTCGGGACCGCCGGTGCCGGAGATGGTCAGCGAGTCCAGCGGGGCAATGCTCCCGTCCTCGCGGAGGCGGTAGGTCGCCAGCGTCCCGCCGGAATAGTTCGCAACGGCGAGGAAGGTGCCGTCGGTGGAGACATAGCAGGGGTCTTCGCCACGCTCGGGAAGACCGGTAGACTGGGAGATGAGGAGTTCGAACCCGTTGCCTCCCCAGCGCCAGGCCCAGACGGACGCGGTGCGGTCCGGCATCTCGCTGACCGCATAGACCCGGTTCTCCCGGACCGCCAGGTAGGACGGATTGGGCATCTCCGCTTTGGCAACGGGTGCGTCGTCCGTCAACACGCCGGCATTCTGGTCGAACTCGTAGGCATAGATTCCGTCGGAGTAGGTGCCCACGAACAGCGTAAGGATGTCCGGACGGGTGCAGGAAGCAGCCAGCACGGCGGCTAAAAGCAGCGCAGCACGAAGAAAAACCTTCATACTAAACCAAATTCAAAAGATACCGTCCGTACTGGTTCTTGCGCATCGGATAAGCGACTTCCTGAAGTTTCTCCCGCGTAATCCAGCCGTTGCGGAAGGCGATTTCCTCCAGGCAGGCGATCTTGAGGCCCTGGCGCTTCTCGATGACCTCGATGTAGGTCGATGCCTCCGCAAGGGACTCATGGGTGCCGGTGTCCAGCCAGGCGAAGCCGCGGCCGAGGGTCTGCACAAGCAGCTCACCATCGGCCAGGAAGGCCTGGTTCACGGACGTGATCTCCAGCTCGCCGCGGGCGGAAGGTTTCACCGCCGCGGCAACATCGACCACTTTGTTGGGATAGAAATACAAGCCGGTCACGGCATAATTGGACTTGGGCTGCGCCGGCTTCTCCTCGATGGAGATGCACTTGCCTTCCGCGTCGAATTCCGCCACGCCATAGCGCTCCGGGTCGCTCACCCAGTACCCGAATACGGTCGCAAGGCCACGGTCCGCATCGGCCACGGCCTGTTTCAGCTGCCCTTCGAAGCCGGCTCCATGGAAGATATTGTCTCCCAGCACCATGCAGGCCGTGTCATCCCCGATGAACTCCCGGCCGATGATGAACGCCTGGGCCAGACCGTCCGGCGACGGCTGCTCCGCATAGGAGAAGCAGACGCCATAGTCGGAGCCGTCCCCGAGCAGGCGACGGAATCCCGGCAGGTCGTAGGGTGTGGAGATGACGAGGATATCCCGGATGCCGGCCATCATCAGGACGGACACCGGATAGTAGATCATGGGCTTGTCGTAGATGGGCAGGAGTTGCTTGGAAACTCCCTTGGTGATCGGATAAAGGCGGGTGCCGCTGCCGCCGGCGAGAACGATTCCTTTCATAATTGATGCATAAAACAAACAAATATATGAAAAATTAGTAACTTTGCCTTGCGCTGAACCCGTTTTTATGCTGAGCATCATCAAGACCGCCACCAAGGAGACCCTTTTCTACAAGCTTCCGACGCTTGTGGGCGAGATTGCCATCCAGTGCGGCGTCCTGTCCTTCCTCCTGTACGGAACGGAGATGGTGCGCGAGAAAAACCTGGCCATCTATGAGAAAACGGGGGCGTGGTTCATCCTCGTGGTCAGCTGCATCCTCACCGCCTGGATCCTGGGCATCAAGGTGAGCGAGCGCGGCCGGTCCGCCGTGAACATCGCGAACCGGGCCATCCTGAGCGCCGCCCTGACCTTCATCCTGTACAACGGCTTGATGGCCATCATCTACGAGCTCGTCCTCCAGGGCAAGCTCCTGGGACTGCAGGCCCTCCTGACGGGCTTCCTGTACGTGGTATGGGTACTTTTCTTCCGGGCGCTCATCGGCCGCTACCGTCGGAAGGGGGCCAACAACTACACGGTGGTCCTGGTGGGCTCGGAGCCCAACATGCAGCAGGTCTGCCAGTTCCTGACCGGTTCCTATACGGACAAGGGCTACAAGGTCCTGGGCATGTTCACGGACAAACCCTGGGAGATTCCCGCCGGCGTCTTCTGTCTGGGAAGTCCGGAAGACGCCCTCCCCTACATCGACGAGCACCGCGACCTCGTGAAAGAAGTCTTCTGCAGCCTCAACCCCGCCACGGAGACGGAGTTCGTCAACCGCCTGGTTTCCACCTGCGAAAGCCACATGGTCCGGTTCACGTACGTCCCGGGCATGGAAGGCTACCCCAAGCGGAAGATGAACATCTCCCAGCTGGGTTCGGTCAATGTCATCAGCCTCCATGAGGAACCGCTGAACACGCCGCTGGCGAAGCTCATCAAGCGGTCGGCGGACATCTTTTTCTCCGACCTGTTCCTCATCACCCTTTTCCCGCTGGTCTGGCTCGTCTGCGCCATCGGCATCAAACTGTCCTCCCCCGGCCCGGTGTTCTTCAAGCAGAAGCGGACAGGGTACGAGGGGAAGGAATTCTGGTGCTACAAGTTCCGGTCGATGCACCCGAGCGCCGACGCCGATACCAAACAGGCCGTCAAGGGCGACAGCCGGGTGTTCCCGTTCGGGGAATTCCTCCGGAAGAGTTCCATCGACGAACTTCCGCAGTTCATCAACGTCTTCCGCGGGGACATGTCCATCATCGGCCCCCGCCCCCACATGGTCCACCATACCGACATCTACTCCGAACTCATCGGCGACTACATGATCCGCCACCTGGCCAAGCCCGGCATCACGGGATGGGCGCAGGTGAACGGTTGCCGCGGGGAAACCCGCGAACTGTCGGAGATGAAGGACCGCGTAGAAAAGGACATCTGGTACATCGAGCACTGGTCTGTGGAACTGGACGTTTCCATCTTCTTCATGACCATCTGGCAGTTACTCCGCCACAACGACCAGAAAGCGTATTGAGCCAATGAAAATCAGAGATTTAAACCTGGTCCGGTCCCGCGCCGGGATGGCCTCATGGCCGGAAGGGAAATTCCTCATCGACACGATCAACGCGCACTCCTTCGTCCTCGCCCGGAACGACGAGGCTTTTGAAAGCGCCCTGCAGGATGCCGACGCCCTCCTCCCCGACGGAATCAGCATCGTGAAGGCCTGCCGGTGGCTCCACTGCGAAAACGCGCCGGACGAGAAGATCGCCGGCGCGGATTTGTTCGCCTATGAGATGGAAAATCTTAACGGGAAGGGCGGAACCAGCTTCTTCCTGGGAAGCACCCCGGAGACCCTGGCCCTCATCGAAAAGAAGGCGGCTGAAGTCTATCCCAAC
>JAFUDV010000029.1 GCA_017464245.1 Bacteroidales bacterium
CCGTCTTGAGCTTGTAGCCATCGCCGTGGCCGTAGAACGCCAGGCCGAAGTTCATCATCTGGTACGGGATCTTCTGCTGCCCGTGGAAGATATCATCGACGGCCTCCGCGCAGCAGCGGCTGCCCGTGATCGAGCTCCGGTAGAGGGGCGCGTTGTGGTGCGGCGGGTTTCCCTCGTCGTAGGTCATCACGTTGATGTAGTCGATGTACGGAAGCACGCCGTAGTTGTCGGTGTACTTGCCGCTGTCGGACGCCGCATAGGAGAGGATCTTGTCCGGCATCGCCTCGCGCATCTCCTTGAAGAGCGTGACGAAGTTCTCCCAGTCAGCCGGGCTGGCGCCGTTCACGTGGTCCCCGTCCTTGGCCGCATAGGTGGGATACTCCCAGTCGATGTCGAATCCGTCGATGCCGTACGTATTGCAGATGTTCACGCACTCGTCCACGAAAGCTTTGCGCTTCTGCGGGTCGCGCGCCATCTGGGACCAGCCGTCGGCATTCTTTCCCCAGCCGCCCATCTGCAGTTTCACCTTCAACTCCGGATACTGCGCCTTGTAAGCCACGAACTTCTGCACCAGCGGAACGGTCTTGGCATCGATCTCGATGCCGACGCCGTTGTCCTTGTCCACGAAGCGCACGTGTCCCACGTTGATATGGGTGAAATTGCGCACCTCTTCCAGGGAGGGGAACAGATCCGCGCGGGTGTACTCGGTGTAGTAGATCTCGATGATCGGGGTCTGGCCGATGCGCGCGAGGCGCTCCGGGTTGGTGGACCAGGGATCGGAATCATCCGTCGGGTCCACCGGCCCCACCGGCTCATCCGGGTTGAAGGGATCCCCCGAAGGGATCTCCCCCGACTCCGGCTTGGTACCCGGACTCGGTACGGCCATCCCCATACGGTCGTCCGTGCACCCCTGGGCCGCCAGGAGGCCCAGGAGCAGCACGAGGAATATGTGAGATGTCATTTTCATGGTCCGGGTTCTATTCGGCCGGCTCCGCGACGCAGCGGATGTTGCCCGCGCGGGACTTGCGCTGCTCGGTCACGGAAATGGAACCGCTGTTGACATACATCTGGTAGGCGATGTTCAGGTCGCCGCTGGAGGCATAGGAACTCCAGATATAGGCGCGGACACCCGCCCGCTCCAGGGAGCCCTGGTCGATATAGCCGGGAACCGGGAACACGGTGGCCGGGTCGCCCGCCTTGAACCACTTGTACGTCGTGTTGAACTCATAGCCGACGGCGCCGGAGATACCACCCCAGAACGGCTCGCTCTTGTCGCGGTAGGCGACCTTGTAGCCGGCCGGGCACGGGTCGTACACCGTCTTTTCGGCGCCCCAGAGACTGTTGGACATCTCGGTGGTCCAGTCCTTCACGCTGTCCCCGCCGGTCTTCACGTACACGGTCGGGTTCTGGACGCTCTCCGCGATGGTCATCAGCGCGCCGTCATACTTGACCTCACCGGTGGTCTGCACGTTCGGGGCCGGGAACGGATCCTTGCGGCCCCAGGTGTAGAACAGGCCATGGGAGAGGATGTCCGGTTCGGCCTCGCCCGCCTCGGCGGCCACCAGGGCGCCCAGGTTGCGGTCCATCATGGGGTTGTTCACGATGCCGCCGAAGGTGCTCGCGGTCACCTCCGTCGCCGGAATCCAGATTTGCCAGCTTCAGAGGACGGTGCCGGCGGCATCCTTCGCCGCGATGAGGGCATTGCCAGGCTTCAGGGCCGCCGGCGTGGAGAAGATGACATAGCCGTCGGCAAAACCGGCCTTGGCGATGATGGCACCGGCTTCGGGGGCCGTTTCCGTATTCTCGGTCTCCCACAGGACCACGGCTTCCGCCACGGCACCCACGGACTCGTCGGAATTGCCCTTGACGGCCTTGAACTTGAAGTCGCCGGCCTTGGTCACGAGGTAGCTGTTCGCACTGGCGGTTTCGCTCAGGTCGATGGCGCCGCCCGTAGGTTCGGTGGGCTCGTCCGGAGGGAGGATGGGGGTCTCTTCCGCGGCCACGCAGCGGACGGAACCGGCGCGGGACTTGCCGGCCTCGGCCCGGGCGTGGGCGGAACCGGAACGCACGTTCACGTAGTAGGCCTTTGCGGCCTGGGAAGCGTAGGCGGTCCAGTAGGCGCCGCGGTCATAGGCGTGCGTCATGCCGCCCGGGGAATAGTCATCCCGGTAGCCAGCATACGGGAAGACAGCCAGCGGGTCGCCGAGGGCGAACCAGTTGTTGGCTGCATTGTCCTGCCAGCCGGTCGCGGTGGAGAGATCGGAGCTGTGGAAGGCAGACTCGGTGTCTCTCGCAGGAACGCGATAGCCCGGAGGGCACGGGTCATACATCGTCTTCACTTCATTCTGCCAGAGCGTGTTGTCCGCGAGTTCGGCCGGGAGCCAGTCGCCGTTCTGGGTGAAGCCCAGCACGGTCGGGTTGGCGATGGTCTCCTCGACGGTCATGCAGGATTCGGCGGAGGTGCCGTTTCCGGGCTTGGTGGAAACCGCGACGCCCGCGACGGTGGCGTTGTCGCCGCTCTTGACAGCCTTCGGTCCCGGGAACGGATCCTTGCGGCCCCACTGGTAGGTCAGGCCGAAGGACTCGACGGGCGCGGCGGCATCCGCCGTGGCGGCCACGAGGGCGCCCAGGTTGCGGTCCATCATCGGCGCGGGATAGATGCCGTAATCCGCGGTAACGATCTCGGTCTCAGGCACCCAGATGTGCCAGCTCCAGAGGATGACGCCGCCGGCGTCCTTCGCCGCGATCACGGCGTTACCGGGCTTGAGGGTCTCCGGCGTGGAGAACACCACATAGCTGCCGGAGAGGCTCACGCTGGCCACCACGCTGTTCGCAGCGACCTCCTCGGCGTTGTTCCAGGTCTCCCAGAGGACTTCCACGGAAGCAGGATTGACCTCGATGCCGCTGTTGCCCTTCACGGCCCAGAACTTATACTCGCCGGCCTCGGTCACGATGTAGCTGTTGGCCGCGCCCTTCATGCTGAGGTTCTTCGGGCCGAGTTCGTCGATGGCGGGAAGCTGGGCGATCCGGATGGTCTGGACGACCTCCTCGGTGCCGGCCTTCACGATGATCACGGTGCCGGTCCGGATCTCGCCGGTCTTGTTGTCGTCGAGCTTGAGCGTGATGACGTACGCCGAGCTCTTGACGCTGGCCACATGGATCCACTCCTCCACGGGTTTCACCTCGAAGGAGATGTTGGAAACGGCATTCACCGTGACGACGGCATCCTCGCCCGGAGCCATGTAATCCACTTCGATGTCATACGGCTCGTCGGTGACCTCGAAACCTTCGGCCTCCACGGTGATGCTCACCAGGGAGGTCAGGCCCACCTTGGAATCGGCATAGGCGAGGAGGACGCCGGAGGACTTGGCGCTGAGCGGCGTGACGACGATCTTGTCGGCCTCCACGGCCACACTGAAATCCTTGGGGCTGTAACCGGCGACCCCCACGACGGTGCCTTCGGTCTTCGCAGAGACGGTGTAGGGGATCTCGATGGGATCCAGGCCGCTGAAGGTGAACTCGGTGTTCTCGATGTTCAGTTTGAAAGCTTCGGCGAACGGGATGTTCACCGTGGAACCATCGGCGAGCGTCAGGACCACGGCCTCGTCGGTAACGGCAAGGTTCGTGAAGATGCCGTCCTGGAGGGTGGCGCCTTCGCTCTTGACCGGTCCGAGGTTCGTCGTCTTGCCATCGACTTCCACGAGGAGGTTGCCTTCCTCGTCAATGGTAAAGACAGGCGTCTGATACACAGGGACATCAGCCCCGTCCATCTTGACGGTCACGCCGTCCACGGCCCAGACCAGTTCGCCGGCTCCGTTCCGGATGACGGAGAAAACGGGGCCCTGGGTGGGATCCGCCGGGACGATGTTGAAGTGCACGACGTTACCGTCGGTGTAAGTGACGGTGATGCCGGTGGTACGGCCCGTATCCGGGTCCTTGTACTCCTCCACTTTCCGGACGAACTTGCCGTCGCCCACCGTGGACTGGATGGCCGAGATGGAGGTCTCCAGCTCGCTGATCCGCGCATCCAGGCCGGCGATCAGGTCCCGGATGGGCGTATCGTCATATTCCTTGGCGCAACCGATCGCAAGGAGCGCCAGCACTGCAAGGGTGAAAAACTTTTTCATATGGTTCTGCTTTTATTTTGTTATTCCACAACACATCTGACGGAGCCCAGGCGGGCCTTGGGCGCGCCCTTGAGCGTGAAGGTGCCGCCGTCGGGACGGAGGTCGTTTCCGCTGCCGGCCGCGTCGGTCGAGTTCTTCGCCGTCCACAGGAGGGTTCTCAAGCCCACTTTGGCCATGCCGTCCACCGAATAGTCGTCCCGGTAGCCGGCGATCGGAAGGACCGTGGCGGGAACGCCGATCGTGAGCCATCCCGCACTGAGATTCACGCTCCAGCCGGCCTGGGTGGAGATGTTGTTCCAGAACGGGACGGTGGTATTCATGGGTGGTACGCGGTATCCGGGCGGGCAGGGATCATAGCGGGTCTTGTCCGTGTCGCTCCACATCTCGTTGTCCGGCACGAGCAGCCAGTCGCCGTTGTTGATATGGCCGAGCAGGCGCGGGTTCGCGATGGATTCCTCCAGGGTGATCTGGGCGGGCGCCACCTCGTCCTGCGCGCCGGCCACCGTGGCGAGGGTGTTCGCCAGGGCGACGCCGGAGGCCACGAACGGGTCCTTGCGGCCCCACTGGTACACCATGCCGTAGGAGCGGGCATCCACCGGGGCGTCCGTCGCCTCGGCGGCCACGAGGGCGCCCAGGTTGCGGTCCATCAGGTCGTTCCCCATGATCCCGCCGAAGCTCGCGGTCACGATTTCCGTCGCAGGCACCCAGATGTGCCAGCTCCAGAGGATCTTGCCGTCGGCATCCTTCGCCGCGATGACGGCGTTGCCGGGATGCAGGGTCTCGGGCGTATGGAGGATGATGTAGTCCTCGGCGAAGGAGGCGGAGGCGACGACGCTCCCCGGCGTAACCTCGGACACATCGTACCAGGTCTCCCAGAGGACCTCGGCCACGTCCACGTCCTGGAGGTAGCTCGTGGATTCATTGCCATA
>JAFUDV010000030.1 GCA_017464245.1 Bacteroidales bacterium
AACATGGCGGGCCGTGGTACCGATATCAAGCTCACCCCCGAGGTGAAGGCTGCCGGCGGTCTCGCCATCATCGGCACCACCCGCCACGACAGCCGCCGTGTGGACCGCCAGCTCCGCGGCCGTGCCGGCCGTCAGGGCGATCCGGGTTCCTCCACGTTCTACATCTCCCTGGAGGACGACCTGATGCGCAAGTTCGGTTCCGAACGCATTGCCGGCGTCGTGGACAAACTGGGCATGGCGGAGGATGAGGCCCTCGTCTCAGGCATGCTTTCCAAGTCCATCGAGACGGCGCAGAAGCGCGTGGAGGAGAACCACTTCGGCTACCGCAAGCGTACCCTGGAATACGACGACGTCATGAACTATCAGCGCGAGGCTATCTATGCCCGCCGTCGCAACGCCCTCTCCGGAGAGCGCATCGAGATCGACGTGCAGAACATGATGTCCGATACCGCCAACATCATCGCCGAACGGGCCGAGGGCATGGATTACGCCTCCTTCGAGGAGTATGTGATCGCGACCCTTTCCATCGACCTGGGTTTCGATGCGGACTTCTACGAGCACGCCAAGCCCAAGGACATCGCCGAGAAGTTGTGCGTCCACATGGACGAGGTGTACAACCGCCGCATGGACGCGATGGTGGAAAAGGTGAACCCCATCATCAAGCAGGTTTTCGAGAAGCAGGGGAGCATGTACGAGAACATCGCCATTCCCATCTCCGACGGCAAGCGCATGCTCAACCTCTCCGTGAACCTCAAGAAGGCCTATGAGACCGAGAGCCGGGAGATTGCCAAGGCCCTGAGCCGGACGATCATCCTCTACGAGATCGACGAATACTGGAAGCAGCACCTGCGCGACATGGACGACCTCCGTCAGAGCGTGCAGAACGCGGCCTACGAGCAGAAGGACCCGCTGGTGGTCTATAAACTCGAGAGCTACAACCTCTTCTCCCAGATGCTGGAGGAACTCAACGAGGCGGTCCTGACCTTCCTGCTGCGCGCATTCATCCCGCTGCGGGACGCCAATGAGGCGCAGGCCCCGCGCCCGGCGACTCCCCAGCCGCGCCGCGACCTGAGCCAGATGCGCACCAACGACCCGTCCCAGCTTTCCACCAACGGCGAGCAGAAGTCCCGCATGCCGGTCCATGTGGACAAGAAGGTGGGCCGCAACGACCCGTGCCCCTGCGGGTCCGGACTCAAGTACAAGAACTGTCACGGAAAGGGACTCGTATAGAAAAACAATAACAATATAATATGGCTAAAACAATGGAACCTGTCAATGTGAATGAGGTGTCCCGGATTTCCGCCGGCACCATTTTCAAGGGTGAAATCACCACTCCCACCGACCTGCGCGTGGACGGCACCTACGAGGGCAAGATTTGCTCCAAGGGCCGCGTCGTGGTGGGTGAGAAGGCCCAGATCAAGGGCGACATCATCTGCCAGAACGTGGACTTCACCGGTACCATGCATGGCAACTTCTATGTCAAGGACACCCTTTCCCTGAAGGGTGGTTGCACCGTGGAAGGCGACCTGAACATCAAGCGTCTCCAGGTGGAACTTGACGCCAAGTTCAACGGCAACTGCCGGATGATCTCCGAGGCTGAGTTCGACAAGATCGTGGCCCAGATGACCGGCCGTCCGCTGCCCCAGCAGGCGCCGCAGGCCCCTCAGCAGGCCAGCCCCGCTCAGCCGTTGAAGTAGCTTCCGCCCTCTTTCATCCCGAACGAGTCGGATGAATCCCTTTTTATCCCCGGTTTCTCCGGGGATCTTTTATTTTGCTTATTATTAAGCTGTAAAACAATTATGTTTTAACTTATAACATTTTAGTTATATGTTTAAAGAGGCAAAATATGGGCTGCTTGAACGCCAGATTGCGTCCCTTTTGGAGGGGGAGGAAGACCTCATTGCGAAGATGGCCAATGTGGTTGCCGTCCTCCACGAAACCTTCGGCTTCTGGTGGACCGGTTTCTATCGGGTTGCCGGTGAAGAGCTGATTCTCGGTCCCTTTCAAGGCCCCGTCGCCTGCATGCATATTCCTTACGGGAAGGGAGTGTGCGGGACGGCTTGGAAGCGGAACGCGACCGTGGTTGTTCCGGATGTGGAACAGTTCCCGGGACACATCGCTTGCAGCAGCGCATCACGCAGTGAGATTGTCGTCCCGGTCCATGGACCCGACGGCGCCGTCACCGCCGTGCTGGACATCGACAGCGACCGCCTCGCTACCTTCGACGAGGTGGACAGGGAATGGCTGGAGCGGATCGTGCGTCTGATATGAAACAAGGGAACCGGAGGGTTCCCTTTTCTGTGGAGGTGAGCGGACTCGAACCGCTGTCCAAACGTCGCACCAGGCGGCTTTCTACACGCTTATCTTTCCTTTGATTGTCGGGATCGGGCTGCCGGAAAGCGGGCGACCTGTCACCTTAGCCTTTGGTCTTAGCCGGCTTTAAAGGCGTCCGCCGGAGCGTCCCGTCTGGTTGATACCCCTGGATCGGAAAAATACGGGCGGAGTTTCCGAGGGATACTCGTCGGCGGCGCAGCCTTGGCGTCGCGGATTAAGCTAATTGACTGAGTCGAATTAGGCAGCGAGTGCGTAGTTGTTGTTGGCAACTGATTGTTCGGGATCTGAGATTTACGGGCAAGGTCCCCACGCCCGGCGTGCTTACCGTCCGACATCAGCGCTGTCAAAACCAAAACACCCCCAGAACGGTGTGGGCGATGGCGGATTCGAACCGTCGACCCCCTGCTTGTAAGGCAGGTGCTCTGAACCAACTGAGCTAATCGCCCGAAAAGGACTGCAAATATAAGACTAAAAAGCGAAAGATGCAACACTTCAGTCCGGCAGGATCCTCCCGGCGCCCATGTAGCGCATCATGAAGTAGGGCTGGGTGGAACGTTGGATCTCCACACCGTTGGAAGTGGAGGCATGGATGAAACGGAAGGAACCATGGTCCAGGTCCACGTCCACCACGATGCCCACATGGCCGATGTTGCGGATGCTGCCGCGGGCGCCGAAAAAGACGAGGTCGCCTTTCCGTAGGTCGCTGAAACTCTCCACCGGGCGGCTGTCTTTGTACTGCTGCTGGGAATTGTGGGGCAGTTCATAGCCGAATTCCCGATAGACATAACTGGTGAATCCCGAACAGTCGAACTGGGTGGGGCCGGAGGCGCCGAGCCGATAGGGGACGCCGATGAAGGTCTTGGCATAGTCCAGGAGGTTGTCCACCAGTTCCTTGCGGACGGCAGGCGTCTTCTGCTTTTCCGTGCGGGAGGCGATGCTTCCGCCGGAGGAGGTGCTGCGGGCGCCGGACTGGACGCGGGCGATGGAATCCATCACGACCTGCGCCCTTTCACGGGAGCGGGCGATGTCGGCCGAATCCGTCAGGGGCAGGATGACCGGGGCGTCGGGCTCCTGATACGACGGTGTGCGCCGTGTGAGCCCACACGACGCCACCGCCAAGGCGGTCAGGAGGAGGATTCCGGTCCGTTTCATGCCTGCAAAGGTCGTAAAATCCCCCGATATCTGCAAAAAACGGGCCTTCTATCGACCGGTCACCTCCAGGAATACGTCATAGGCCGGGCCGCCGTTCCCTCCGAAGTAGTTGATGACGGCGTACCAGGAATACCCCTCCTCGTCCTTGTCACGGGCCGGCGCGGATGGGAAATGCACCAGTTTGCCGGTCCGGTGCGTGTTCGGGAACCAGGCGTGTACCATCCGGTCGCATTCCCGGGCGGCCGTGACGATTCCACTTCCATGCCCTTCGAAGATGGACCCGAAGCGGAACTCCATCATGTCTTCTCCCAGTTTCCAGTTTCCTGTCCGGATCCGATAGGAGTTCAGGTAGGAGGTCTCTCCGTTCTCGGCATAGCGGTCCACGCCGTGGTCGTCGATTTCCATCGACTGGTGGTACAGGCGGTAGTCTGCTCCGGAAGCGGTCAGGTAATAGCCGGGGAGGCAGGTCGTCGCTGCGTTTTCCCGGATGCGGACCTCCGAATCCGCATAGGAACCGATGGGGGAGCGGTCACCTTCCGGGACGACCATGCCGCCCACTTCGTAGGCACCGCCGATGCCATGGATGTACGGGCCGACGGCCCCGATCAGGTACATGTCCAGGTAGCCCATTCCGATGGGGGATGACCGCTCGCCCGTCTCGCCGTGGATGACTTGTGCATACAGGGGAAAATGCCCATATCCCGTATAGTGGGCCGGATGGTCCACGGCCGTCATCAGGAGTTTGTCCCCCTGGATCTCCATCTGGAATTCTTCCGGTCCGGAGATCACGGCGCGAACGTTGGGCTCCATCGGAAGCGTCAGTTCAAGTGACGGTTTCCCATTATTGAGGGTAAATGACTTGCCTTCCTTGTACGAGTGGATTCGAAGGCCCATGGACGCTTCGATGCCCATGGCGTTCAGGAAGCCCGGAACACCTTGCAAGGCCTCATAGACCGGCAGGTTGTTGTCGATGGTGCCGAGAACGGTTCCCTCCAGTGCGGCGAAGGGATTCTCGATGACGATGTCGGCACTGGCGTAGGGAATGTGCGCCGAAACGGCTCCCGAATAGCTCGCTTTGCCTACGACGCCTCCCTCTTTCCAGTCGAGCTCTTTTCCCTGCATGTAGAGTTGCTTGACATGGAACCGGACCGGAACGCACAGTCTGCGCAGGTCCTCATCCGACTTCCGGATGAATTCGGCGGCCACGTAGGAGGTGCACTGCTCCACCCGGATCCATTCCGTGGGGAAGAGGAGCCGCTTGATGAGGTCCAGTTCGAACCGCGCCAGGTCGGTCCCTCCGAACGGGCTGCCGTCCGGCTGTCTGTACAGGAGCATGCCGTCCTTTTCCGAGCCGTCCGGGGACAGCTCATATGTGTCGAATCCGAAAGTCAGCAGCGGTGCCTGGATGGGAATCTCCACTTCCTGGGAGCCGGTCTCCACGCCGACGGAATTGAAGTGATGCAGGACGACGGTACCGGTCCCGACGGAAAGGCCGGCCAGGCCGATCCGGAACAGGGAGCCTTCGACGCCGGCCTGGCGGACCTCCAGGATGCCTTCACTCCCAGCCTTGACTTCGGCGTCCACGCGGGTGATCCCTTCGGTCGGTTCCACCTGCAGGTAGCCGGCCTGCGCGACATAAGCCGGGGCTTGGGCCAGGCTGACTTCCAGCACCGTGGGCCAGGAGGCGGTCACCGTACGCTGGTCCGTGGCATCCTTGTCTGCCGATCCGGCCGTCACGATGCACTTTTCCCCCTCCTGCAGTTTTTCGGAGGCCGTCAGGCGGATGCATCCGGTGGCGATTCCCTCCTCATCGGCCTGCCAGCTGATGTTGGTCAGGCTCAGCCTTCCATCCGGAGAGAAGGAAACGGCGATGTCCTCCCGTTCCAGGTTCGTGACGAAATACAGGTCGAGGGCCTCGCCGGGCGTGACGGTGGGGGATTCCGTCCCGGAGAATTTGAAGAAACGGGAGGCGGGAACCGGATCCTCCGGTCCCGGCAAAACGACCTTGACGGTCTTGAACAGGTTTCGCCGGATGTCGAAGTCCGAACGCATGTCGCTGGTACCCAGGTAGATGGCATATCCCAGGTCCTGGTACTCGCCGCTTTCGCGCCGTACCTTGACGGACAGGTCGATGTAGGTGCAGTTCCGTACAGCCTCGAAGCCCAGGTCCTTGTAAACGGTCTTCCAACTATCCGCCCCTTCTTTCCTTCCCTGGCAGTTCTCGAGCATGTACAAGGTGACGGCGTGTCCGTTGCCGCCCTGCTGGATCTCATCCAGGTCCTTTTCGGTGGCCCGGTCATACTCCACCAGCTTCGAGGGATCGTCCTGGCGGAATCCCTCGACGAAATAGGGCACTTCCGTGTTGGCGTTCTCCACGATCATGTGCATGGCCTGGATATGCCAGCCTTCCGCCTCCACCCGGGACAGGTCGAACCAGATATTGAACTTGGCGTACAGTTTCCGGACGTGGACGGTGAGTGATTCTCCCGCATTCGACAGCCGGATGCCGGGCTCGATGCCGGCCATCGGCATGCCGGCGCCGGAAGTTTCCAGGCGCTTGAGCTCGGAAGGACCGCCGCTCTGGAACCGGAGGGCTTCCAGCTCTTCCTTTCGCAGGCCGTTCCGGAAGAAAGAGGAGATGTCCAGTTCTCCGTAGTTTACAATGGCGTAGATGTCCATCTCCCTGTTTGTCGGCAGAGTCCAGCTGAAATGCTGCCTCCTGGTCTCCAGGGCGATGGGACTGCCCGAGTCCAGCCCTGCTTCCGAGCCGTAGGACAGCAGGTGTCCGCTCCCGGGATCGAAGGCGAACAGCGCCGCTTTCTGGAAGTTCTCGATGTCGATGGAGACGATGGAGCGGGTTGGGTCCTGGTCATCCTGAGGGCCCAGCCTCACGGCTACTTCCCGGTAGGTTTCCTTTTCCGTCGCCGGCTCCGGAAGTTCCCGGCGACAGGCGGACAAGGCAAGGAAGATTCCGCTAATCATCAAGGTTAATGTCTTGAATTTCATTTGTTTGTGTTTTGTTTTCAAAAGTGTCAGTGCAGCTCGGATTCGCCGCCGTTATCCCACTCGTCGTCAATGTTCAGCCCAGACGGGTCCAGCAAATGGTTCTCATGTTTCCAGTCGTCGTATTGCAGGCCGTCCAGGAGATAGCGTACGGTCCAGACATAATGCGCGTTCCTCCGGATGTCGAAATCCGAGACGGCGTCCTTCCCCAGATAGCTCCGGTAAGTGATCGTCCCTTTGTACAGCCCGGAAGCATCCACGACAGCCTCCAGGAACGTGAGCCGGTCGGCACGGGCGGCGACTTCCGCATTCTTGTCGGGGCTTTTTCCGGACGGGGCCGAAACGCCTTTGACGGTGCCCTGCAGGTTTTCCGGGACATAGAAGGTGAATGTTCCCGATGCACTTCCGGTACCTTCCTGGAATTCCTGCTGGTCCAGGATGTCCTCCGGCCCCGATGCGGATCCCGTACCGAAGGGCCGGAGCGTGCGGTTCAGGTTCCGCACCCGAACTTCACGGATGGAGGCCCCGTCCCATTCGCAGGAGAGCCGGGCTGTCACTTTCGCGAGGAGCCGTTCCACGGGGATGGCCGTGGATCCTCCGGAATAGTCCAGCCTGCCCGCCATGGGAAGACCCTGGACGGTCAGGGAACCGGCTCCTTCCGTATAGGAAGGGATACGGTAGGTCCATGCGGAGAGCCCGGCTTCGGAATCCGGCAGGTCTCTCCGGCGGTCGCCCATGTTCACCAGGGCATAGACCGTATAGGGGGTATCCCGCTCCAGATTCAGACGCATTGCTTCCAATGAACTTGTATAATATGCTGATACGAACAACTTTCCGTCTGTATATGCGGCCAAGGTGATGCCCGTTTTCCTATTCTCTTCGACCGTCTCTCCCAGCAGGGAACGGGTTTCGGTTTCCGTTTCCATGGTCCGGAAGACGGTCTCCGTTTCGGGATGTTCCTGCGCGCAGGCTCCGGTCAGGAGCAGCAGGAGCAGCGCAGCGTGTGTTCTGATGTTTCGCATAGGCTTGGTTCCAGTTTAGATTTCCACGAGCGGGAACTCCATCCCGTCCTCCCAGTCGGCCACCCGCAGGTCCACCAGTCCATTGACCAGGTCGATGGCGACATAGATGTCCTGCAATTCCGCCGTTTTCCAATTGTATCCCAGGGCAATGATGTATTTTCCGAGCGGGAACGTGGCCGGGAGGCCGTTTCCGGAGTGGACAGTGACGGTCAGCGAGTCGTCCCCCTGGCGGGGGAGACGGAATGTGACGATGCTTTCTCCGTCGCGGGCCTTCGGCATGCAGCGGAACAGGCCCGGGACCGGAGCGTGGTCCAACAGGTCGAATCCGCTGGTGTTCCCTTCCACGAGGAAGGAATACTCCCGGAGGGCCGTCGCGGTTTTGCGGATGTCCAGATAGACGGTGGCGAACTGCTTCCGCAGGGGCATCTCGACCCGGGCGAGTTCGCCGGTGGCATCGACCACCTCGGATCCGGCGTACAGGGAATCCGCCTCGTGACCGGCGGGAATGCCTACCCGGTGCGTCTCCAGGATCGATTCGCGGATTCCCTTGCAGGCCGAAACAGTGAGCATCCCCTTCTCGACGGCACGGGTCCAGGGGCGACACTCCTCGATCCGGACCGTCTCCCGGAACAGGGCGGACTCCCGCCAGCCCAGCAGCAGGGCGTCCCCGGTTTCGCCCGGGTCAGAGAATGCGACCTGCAGGTAGCAGGGGCAGTCCCTCCGCTCCTCCTTGACGGTGCAGGCGGGGACGGTGAGCATCCAACAAAGCGCCAGGACGCTCCGAAGCGGTGTTCCTGTCTTCCTCATCTCCTAAGACTGTTCATGGATGGCGTATTCCGGGGCCCATTCCTGCACGGAGGCGGAGAAAACGGCCTCCACGGCTCCCGGTACCTCTTCTTCCGGATCCAGCGATCCCAGGCCCCGGATGACGGCCTCTTCGGCGATATAGGTCCTGTTCCGTGCCGTAGCCGGCAAGGTGACGGGGTAGTAGTACGTCTTTCCTCCGACCGCCGCTTCGATGACCAGCCGCGTGCACCGGGGCGACCAGGCGCCCCGGGAGCGGCTGTCCCCGTCCGCCCCGACCGGATTCGGATAGCCGTAGAAGAAATGGGGGACCGTATGGGGCGACGTGGCCGTGACGGCGGCGTCGATGCCGGTGTCGGCGAGCAGTCCGTTTCCGGGTGGGTCCGGCTGGATCCCCATCCGGTTGGCCCATAGACTCTCTCCGGAGAGATCCGCAACGGACAGGTCCTGTCCAAGTCGGGTCTTCCGCGGGCAGTTGGTCAGGTAAACGGCTTTCAGTACGAACGGACGGGCTGCCAGGGACGGGTCCTCCATCCGGACGGAAATCTTCCGGACACCCGACTTGAACACGAGCCGGGCCACCGGGATGGCCTGGGCGCCGCTCTCCGTTCCTTCCGGAATCCGAAGGTTTCGCCGTCCGGCCATCACCAGTCCCGGAAGCGCGTTGTCCGCCAGGTCGGAGAGGGTGCTTTCCCATTGTGTCAGCGTCCCGGCCGACTCGGGGCGGAACGCGTCTTCCGGGGCGTTGACGACCGCGCAGGCGGTATAGTCTCCCGTTTCCATCTCCCGGGTGATGTCGCCGGAGGTGGAAACGCCGTAATCGGCCAGTTTCCCGTCGCGGTAGAGCAGCAGGACCCAGTGACCCGCCATCCGTTCATCCTCCGGGCCGACGTTCGTCCTGCGGGTGGAGGCCATTTCATCCAGGATGGAGAAAGTGACTTTCACCGTTGCTGCCGCCGGGCAGGGAAGGGGATTGTCTCCGCATGCGTAAAACATTGCCATGGATATCCATAGCGGGATTTTCTTCAAGAAATGCTTCATCATTCTGACGAGAGGAATCAAAGGGTGACGGTCCCGAGGTTCAGGCCGGTTTCCCATTCGTTGACAGTGACCTGGACGGTGGCATCTCCGGTCTCCAGCGGTTTGTAGGGCTTGTCACCCGGACGGTGCCTGACCGCCAGTTCGTCGATGACATAGGTCTTGTTCCGTTCCAGGACGGGAAGTTCGACCGGGTAGTAACCCGTCTTGCCCTGAAAGGTGACTTCTACGACCAGCATCGTGTGGCGCGGGTTCCAGGCATCGTCGTGGGAAGCGGCTTCCGTCGGGTTGGGATAAGGATAGAACACGTGCTCCTTTTCGTAGGGCATGTCGTTGCCGATCTTGACGTTCAGTCCGTCATACAGCAGCGCGTCATAGGCCTTGTCCTTGTGGCCAAGCTGGTTGGCCCAGCCGGAAGGCGTTCCGTCCGCCGCGTAGTTGTTGTCGGCGGCCACGTTGATCAGGTAGATCCCGTTGACGACCAGTTTCTCTGTGGCGAGTGCATACTGGAATTCCGTCCGGATCTTCCGGATGGACACGCGGGACACGATGCGTCTTACCGTGACCGGGACGGTCCCGCCGTCCGTCAGTTCCTGCGAAGCGGAACCGGCCATGACGAACGCGTCGGTCCTGTTGTCCGTCAGCAGGCTTACACGGCCTTTCAGTTCCGTTTCCGTCGTGATGTCCGTCAGGGCCGGCGCATTCACGAGCGCCCACACCGTCCGGACGCCGGAAGTGGCCGTGAGCTGGGCGGTCATGGCCTCGCCCGCGTCCCGGTAGTCTTCCAGCTTTCCGTCGTTGAACACATAAACCTGCAGGTTCTGCACCCTGGATTCGGCTGCATACTCCACGCCGGTTGCGCGGGTGGGAGCCGTGCCCTGGATGGTGACGTTCACTTCGACCGGCTTGCCTTCGGGGAGGCCGGTCTCCCGGTTGCAGGAGAAGAGGGCGAGTGCGGCAAGGGCCGCAGGAAGAAAGATTGTTCTGTTCATGAATGGTGAATGGATTAATGGTTGAATGTCAAAGGATGGTCTTCGTTTTCCCGCTGCCGGTCCAGTCCGTAACGGCGGATGAGGGCGGCGATTTCGGGATCCAGGTTGCCCCGGTGTATGAACGACGGGTTCAGCCGACAGGCCTTGAGGTAGCTCTCCACGGCGCTCCGGTCGTCGCCGCGGCGGCTGTACAGGATGGCGAGCAGGTACAGGACCCTGTCGGTCCGTTCCATGGGTTCGAGCACCTCCAGGGCGGAGGCGTTGTAGTCCAGGGCGCAGTAGGCGACGGCCGTATTGTAGTCCTTGTACGGCCGGAGGAGCGTGACGGCTTCCTTGTACTCCCGGTCGCGGATGGCTTGCAGCCCCCTCATGTACACGCTGTCCACCACCGTCGTGTGGACGGTGTCCTTCTGAAGGCCTTTCCGGTGGAGATGGAAGTCGAAACGCACGGTCCGCAGCCGTGGATAGAGCTCTTCCCGGATGTGCCGGTAGGAGGAGAGGGACTGGAGGCGCTGCTCCCGCAGGTCGGGCTGGGAAATGGCGGCGATCCGGGCATATTCATCCTTCTCCCGCTGCGCCATCTTACCGTCTTCGCGGACGAGGACGTCCAGCATCGACCAGTTCTCCGGATCGTTCCGGGACAGGAAGCGGATCCGGGCCGGAGCCTCCTCGGTGAACGTGTCATCCAGGCCGATGTGGAAGCCGCTCCGGCGGACGGAATCCCGATAGTGTTTCAGGAAGCGGTCAAAGTAGGCGGAAACGCTTTCCGACCTCTTCGCGGAAAGCTTCCGGTTGTTCTCGTAACTGCCTTCCGGCGAGCATGATGCGGTGACGATGATGGAGTCCAGGTCGAATTCCCGGTTCTGGAGCAGGCTCCTGAGGTTGCCTTCGATCCGGGCCATTTCCTCCCGGTTGTGGCCCACGC
The DNA here is from genome assembly GCA_017464245.1 of Bacteroidales bacterium. Taxonomy (GTDB): domain Bacteria; phylum Bacteroidota; class Bacteroidia; order Bacteroidales; family UBA932; genus Cryptobacteroides. The sequence continues at coordinate 11,271 of JAFUDV010000030.1, forward strand.
CCTGCCGGATTTCCGCCCGTCCCTGCTCGAAGTCGATATAGCAGGCCGTATTGGCCTGGACCCGGCGTTCCGTCACGACGGTCTTGTAGCGGACGGCGTCGTCGGTGAGGCCGCTGATGGAGCTGATGTAGAAGGTGAGCGGATCGGTCCGGGGAACCCGGTAGATCCGTCGGTCCTCCTCGAAAATGTCGCCCTCCAGAAGTACCGTCGCTTTCCGAAGGGAGGGTTTCACATGGATGGACTGGACGTAGTCGTAGAGGATGTCCCCGTCCGGGCTTACGATGACCGAGTCCAGCCTCAGCCCCTCCGTGACGATGGGCACCTTGACATACTTCCGGAACATCTGTTCCTTGCGGGAGACTTTCCGCCGGTTCATGCGGACCACCAGGCCGTTGGTGTAATGCTGTAGGGCCTGCTGCTCGGTGATCCCGTAATGGGACCGGAATTCTTCGTCCGAGACCAGGGTGGAATCGGCCTTGTAACGGTAGATTTCCGGAAGGTTCCGGCGCAGGAACATCTCCAGCTGGAACCGGTCCACGAAATGTGTGGAATCTGCGGCGATGGAATCCAGGAAACGCCGGTACTGCTCATATCCGCGGAGCTGGGCCTTGCGGTAGCCCGCTCCCGTAATCAGGATGGGGTCCAGGCGGACGCTGTCCTCCTGCACGAACAGGTCGGGATAGAAGCGCAGCTGCCAGTTCCGGTCCTGCATCTCCTCCGGAACGATGATCCGGAAGCAGAGGTCCACTTTCCCGCCCCGTTCCGCGACATTGCGGAAGCGGGCCGTGACCTTGGCCGCGCGGAGCACGTCCGTTGCGACCATCTCTCCGTTCTCGTCCTTCACGGCCCGCATGATCAGTACCTGGTTCCCGTCCGGATCCTCCACGACCATCGTGTCCCGCCGGGGTTCCGCCCCTACCGCGATTTCGGGCAGTTCCCGGTCGTCCGCAAGGGTCATCCTGGGCGCCATGGACTGCCTCCGGATGCGGTCCAGCTTTCCCTGGGATGCGCATCCGGCCAGGCAGAGAGCGGCGATGACGGCCGCAGCGATCAGCTTCCTGTCCATTCCTACAGGAATCTCTGGGGTTGCACGGGATCGTCGTCGGGCGCCAGGACGGACACCCGACGGGCAAACACCTCCCAACTGCTCTTCTCGATGCCGTCGGCGGTCGTGTATTTGTAGGTGCGGACCCGGCCGGTCACCTGGACGATGGCTCCGCGCACGATCTGGCGGAGGTCCTGGATGTTCTTTCCTTCCCAGGCGGTGACGTTGAACCAGGTGGTGTCCACGACCGGGTTGCCGTCCCGGCCTTTGTAGGAGTAATCGGTGGCGATGGAAAAACGGCATACCTCGGAGTCGCCGACCCGGTTGAGGGTGGACGTCCCGACGATGCCTCTGAGTTCGATCTTGTTCAAGAATTCCATGACGGACATTGTTTTGGGTTTGACTTGTTCCGGCCGGTTCCTGGCGCGCTCCGGCGGCCGGCGACGGCAAAGTAAACCTGAAAACAGGGACGGAATCCCTCCGGAAGGCTTTCCGGACGCATCTTTTTATGTTTCCGGTCCGGATTATGTTTTTCCGGTCCCGGAAAGAACGGAAAAAGCGGAGCGGCCGGAATGATTCCGTTCCTTTTTTCCGTATGTTGTCTTACGGAAAAAGAAAAAAGCCGGTTTTTTTCCCGGCTTTCCTTGGCATTGGGCCGGGAAGTTCCCATCTTGGGGCCCATGAACGCATACAAACTTGATGAAAGCGCCCCGCGCTGTCTCGAATGCGGGGATCCGATCCCGTACGGACGGTCGGACCGGAAGTACTGCTGCGATAAGTGCCGGCATCGTTGGCACAACCGGGAGACCCGCCGCCTGCACCGGCGCAATGCGCGGATCATCGGCATCCTGGAGAAGAACTACGGCATTCTGGAGCACCTGCTCAAGATCGGGGTGGACAGCGTCCTCAAGACTGACCTCGTGCAGATGGGCTTCACCCTGGACTTTCTCACGTCCTGCCGGAAGGTGGGCCGCCGGATGGTCTGCCGTTGTTTCGACATCCGTTACGAGGAAACCGAATCCCAGGTCCGGAACCTCTCGTTCGACCGGTTCTCCCTGGACGGGGAGGACTGAACGGAAAAAAAGGCCGGCTCCCGAAGGAACCGGCCCGTAAGGAAGGTGCGTTGCGGACTAGGCCGCCTTGGCTTTTTTCTGCGGATCCTTGAAGAGGATCATGAAGAGGATGCCCACGACGAGTGCATAGGCGGCGAAGATGTACCAGGCTTTGGCCCAGGACGGGTTCGCGGCATTGTAAACGGTCGCATCCACGACGGCGCCGGCGGCCAGTGTGCCGATGGTGGCGCCGAGGCCGTTGGTCATCAGCATGAACAGGCCCTGGGCGCTGGACCGGATGTCCGTGGGAACGTTCTGCTCCACATACAGGGAACCGGAGATGTTGAAGAAATCGAAGGCGACACCATACACGAGGCAGCTCAGGATGAACAGGAGCACGCCCGGGAAGGCCGGGTTTCCGAGTCCGAAGAATCCGAAGCGGAACACCCAGGCGAACATGGCGATAAGCATCACTTTCTTGATGCCGAACTTCTTCATGCAGAAGGGGATGAGGAGGATGCACAGTGTCTCGGAGGCCTGGGAGATGGCGATCAGGGCATTGGAATTCTTGACGGCGAAGGTGTCGGCAAGGGCGGGATCCGCGGCGAAGGAGCCAAGGAAGGTGTTCGCATAGCCGTTGGTGATCTGGAGGGAAGCGCCCAGCAGCATCGAGAAGATGAAGAAGATGGCGAACTGTCCGTCCTTGAACAGGGAGAAGGCCTTGAGGCCGAAGGCATCGGAGAGGCTCTCGCCTTCGGCCGCCTTGTTCACCGGGCAGGACGGCATCGTGAGGGCGTAGCCGCAGAGGATGAGCGACAGGATGCCGGAGGAGATCAGCTGGGTATAGGAGTCCTGCATCGCCTTGCCGTCGATCACGAGGAAGTTCGTTACGAGCATCGAGCAGATGAAGCCGACGGTGCCGAACACGCGGATGGGCGGGAAGTCCTTCACAGGATCCATGCCTTCCTTGCCCAGGGCGTTGTAGGCCACGGAGTTGGCGATGGCGATGGTGGGCATGAAGAAGGCCACGCTCAGGCTGTACAGGATGAACAGGGGACCGAAGGCGACGGCTTCTCCGGCGCTGTGGCAGTACATGCCGGCGGCGATCATGAAGACGCCGGCCAGTCCATGGCACAGGGAAAGCACCTTCTGGGCTTCGATCTTGCGGTCGGCCACGATGCCCATGAGCGTGGGCATGAAGATGGAGACGATGCCCTGCATGGCGAAGAACCACTTGATCTGCGGGCCGAGCCCGATCTGTCCCAGATAGCGGCCGAGCGAAGTGAGGTAGGCGCCCCAGACCGCGAACTCCAGGAAGTTCATCAGGATGAGCTTGAGGGTGATGGGTTTGATTTTCATCTCAAATATGGTTTGGTTATTGTTTCGACATCATACAAAAATACAAAAAATTCCGTAACTTTGACGGATTAAAGGAAATTAGATGTTCAAATTCATACGCACCGCCAACGACCCCCAGTCCTCCGCCCGCGCCGGGGTGATCTCGACCGACCATGGCGAGATCCATACCCCGATCTTCATGCCGGTCGGAACCGTCGGGTCCGTCAAGGGCGTCTATCACAAGGACTTGGTGGAGGATGTGAAGGCCGAGATCATTCTCGGAAACACCTATCACCTGTATCTCCGTCCCGGTCTGGACACCCTCCGGAAAGCCGGCGGCCTGCACCGTTTCGAGCACTGGGACCGCCCCATCCTCACCGACAGCGGCGGGTTCCAGGTCTTCTCCCTCGCCCCCATCCGGAAACTGACGCCGGAAGGCTGCCGTTTCGCTTCCCACATCGACGGGTCCCGGCATACCTTCACCCCGGAGAACAACGTGGACACCCAGCGCATCATCGGCGCGGACATCGTGATGGCCCTCGACGAATGCTGCCCGGGCGATGCCGATATCCGCTACGCCGCGAAGTCCCTGAAGCTGACGCAGGGCTGGCTGGAACGTTTCGCCGCACGTTTCGACGGAACGGATCCTTTGTACGGCTATGGCCAGACGATGTTTCCCATCATCCAGGGCTGCGTGTACCCGGAACTCCGCAGACAGGCCGTGGAGCATGCCCTGACGCTGGACAACGACAACCGCGGCGGCTATGCCGTCGGCGGCCTGGCGGTGGGGGAGCCCACGG
>JAFUDV010000031.1 GCA_017464245.1 Bacteroidales bacterium
GAACGCCCTGGTGATCTTCGGAGTGGAACTGGCCGTTTTCGCGGGGTTCCGGCTCATCGATGCCGGTCATAGCCTGGTGTGGGTGAACGTCCTGTTCCTGTTTATCGGCGCCCTCCTCACCGTCGCCCTGTACCCGTTCACCAGTCTATTCGAGCGGATCTTCAACCTGGTCTCCACGACCAAGCTCGCCGAACTGGCCGATCCGAACAACAAACTGCTCCAGGAGCTGTCTTCCAAGGCTCCCGGCACCTTCCAGCACTGCCTGCAGGTGATGAGCATGGCTGATGCCGCCGGCCGGTCGGTCCATGCCAATGTCCCTCTGCTGAGGGCCGCCGCCATGTACCACGACCTGGGCAAGATGCAGAACCCGCTCTGTTTCATCGAGAACACCCTCAACCATTCCGGCCCCGGCTACCATGACGGGAAGGATCCCCGCGAGAGCGCCCGCGACATCATCGCCCATGTGGACGACGGCATGGCCATCGCCAAGACGGCCGGCGTTCCCGAAGAAGTCCGTGACTTCATCCTGACGCATCACGGCACGTCCAACACGACCTATTTCCTGAACCAGTATCTGAACGCCGGGGGAGACCCGGCCGACGTGGCCGGTTTCTACTATCATGGCCGGAAGCCCAAGACCAAGGAGGAGGTGATTTTGATGATCTGCGACTCCGTGGAGGCGGCATCCCGTACCCTCAAGGAATATACGCCCGAATCCTTCGACCGCTTTGTCGAGGGAATCGTCGCCGGCAAGGACAAGGCCGGCCAGTTCGCGGAGGCGGAAATCTCCATCTGCGAACTCAACACTGTCAAGAAGGTGCTGAAAGAGTACCTCCTGCAACTCTATCACGAACGAATCGTCTATCCCGACCGGGAAACGACCCGTGAATAATCTGTAACAACCTAACATACAATGAACATTTCCAAGATCCAGTCCGATGCCCTGAACTACCAGGTTACCATCGAAATCGCCGCAGCCGACTATGCGGAGTCCCTCAAGAAGCGTCTCAACGAATATCGCCGCAAGGCGGACCTGAAGGGATTCCGCAAGGGTATGGCCCCTATTTCCCTGATCCAGCGCCTCTATGGCGACCAGGCTCTTTACGAGTCCGTGAACGCCCTCGTCTCCGAGCAGCTCGACACGTTCATCCGCAACGAGAAGATCCGCATCGTGGGCGAGCCGCTCCCGTCCGAGGACCAGCCCCAGCTCGAGTGGAAGGCCGGCAACGATTTCACATTCAAGTTCGACATCGCCCAGACGCCCGAACTCACCTTCGAGGTCGGGGAAGGGGACAAGATCCCTTACTATGAAATCAACGTGACCGCCGATGCCAAGAAGGCGATGAAGGCCCAGATGCTCCAGCAGTACGGTTCCCTCCAGGAGGGTGAGGCCGCCGGCGAAAACGACTACCTCATCTGCGACATCGCGAACGAGGGCCACAGCGCCGAAGGCGTGTACGTCGCCCTGTCCAGCGTCGCTGAGATCGCCCGTCCGATGTTCGTCGGCAAGAAGGCCGGCGAGAAGATCGAAATCAACGTGAACGAGGCCTTCGAGAACGAGACCGACCGGGCCGCGATGCTCAAGCTGGACAAGGCCAAGCTCGCGGACATCGACCCGATGTTCACCTTCACCGTCGTGAACGTGAAGACCTTTGTCGCCGCCGAGTCCAACCAGGAGACCTGGGACAAGATGTTCGGCGAGGGTGCCGTCACCTCCGAGGAGCAGTTCGACGCCAAGGTGGAGGAGCGTATCCGTGCGAACCACACCCAGGAGGCCAACTACCGTTTCGGCAACGACGTCCGCAAGTATTTCGTGGACAAGGCCGCCATCGAGCTTCCGGAAGCCTTCCTGAAGCGCTGGCTCGTCTATGCCAATGACGGCAAGTACACCGCCGAGGAAGTGGAGAAGGAATTCCCGGGCTTCGTCGAGGACTTCAAGTGGCAGCTCACCCGTGGCTACATCATGAACAAGCTGGGGATCAAGGTGGAGCAGAAGGACATCCAGGAGGCTGCCGAGAGCTACGTCGCCTACCAGTATGCCATGTACGGCATGGGCAACGTCCCGCAGGACCTGATCAGGAACTCCGCTCGCAACGTCCTGGAGGATGAGAACCAGGTGCGCCGCCTCGAGGAGCAGGTGGAGGACAACAAGACCATCGGCGCCATCCGCGAGAAGGTCTCCCTGCAGACCAAGAAGATCTCCGAAGACAAGTTCCGCGCCCTTAAGTAACAACATGAACGATTTCGAAAAATTCGCAGCGAAGGACAGGGGCATCTCCCCGATGACCCTGTCCCGATACAGCTCGGTCCTCGACGCCTACATCAACCCGACGATCACCGAGGAGCGCAAGCTGAATGTCGCCCAGATGGACGTGTTCAGCCGCCTGATGATGGACCGCATCATCTTCCTGGGCGTTCCCATCGACGACGATGTGTCGAACATCGTGATGGCCCAGCTCCTGTTCCTTGCCGCCAGCGACCCGGGTGCCGACATCACGATGTACCTGAACACCCCGGGCGGACAGGTTTCCTCCGGCCTTGCCATCTATGACACGATGCAGATCATCCAGCCCGACGTGGCGACGGTCTGCACCGGCATGGCCGCTTCCATGGGCTCGGTGCTCCTGTGTGCCGGCGCCCCCGGCAAGCGGAGCGCATTGCCGCATTCCCGCGTCCTGATCCACCAGCCGCTGGGCGGCGCCCAGGGCCAGGCATCCGACATCCTCATCGCCGCCCGCGAGATTGAGAAGACCCGTACGGAACTCTTCCGCATCATCTCCGAGCATTCCGGCCAGCCGCTCGAGCGCGTTGCCGCCGACGGCGACCGCGACTTCTGGATGACGGCAGCGGAAGCGAAGGAATACGGCATGGTGGACGAGGTCCTTGTCAAGAAAGCGCGCTGATGGCCGGAAAGAAGACTACGACGCGGAACCGCTGCGTCCTGTGCGGCCGCACGGATGCGGAAGTCCCGTTCATGCTCCAGGGCTTGGACGGGTACATCTGCTCCGACTGCGCGAAGATGGCGGCCCAGTACGTGGCGGAACTGGAGCATACTCCCTCCCAGGGAAGCGCTGCCGTGGGGTCGATGGACAAGGCTCCGAAGCCCAAGGAGATCAAGGCCTGGCTGGACCAGTACGTGATCGGCCAGGACCGGGCCAAGACCGTCCTCTCCGTAGCTGTGTACAACCATTACAAGCGCATCAGCCACAACCTGATCGCCAAGGCCGACGATGGCGTGGAACTGGAAAAGTCCAACATCCTGCTGGTCGGTCCCACCGGAACCGGCAAGACGCTGCTGGCGAAAACCATCGCGAAGCTCCTGGACGTCCCGTTCACCATTGTCGATGCGACTGTCCTCACGGAGGCCGGTTATGTGGGTGAGGATGTGGAA
>JAFUDV010000032.1 GCA_017464245.1 Bacteroidales bacterium
GCCTATACGGGCGCACTGGGCTGGATCGGCGCGGAAAGCGGCCTGTCGCTGGACATGCTCGCCCGCCGGAGCTTCGGCACCAAGGGCAGCTGGCTTCCCAGCGCGATGATCAGCTTCACCCAGACCGGCTGGTTCGGCGTGGGTCTCGCCATGTTCGCAATCCCCGTGGCCAAGGAACTGATGGGCCTGGAGGTGACACCGGATTCGATGCCCTGGCAGGGATACCTGCTGGTCGCGATCGCGGGCGTCCTGATGACCGCCAGCGCCTATTTCGGCATCAAGAGCCTCACGATCATCAGCTACATCGCCGTTCCCGCGGTCGCCATCCTGGGTACCGTGGCGATGGTCATGGCCGTCCAGCGGGGCGACGCCGGCCTTGTGGAGCAGTTCGCAAAGGGCACCAAGGACCTCGGGGTGATCGCCGGTGCGGGACTCGTCGTGGGAAGCTTCGTGTCGGGCGGCACGGCCACGCCGAACTTCACGCGGTTTGCCAAGAACGGGAAGGTGGGCCTCTGGATCACCGTCGTGGCCTTCTTCATCGGCAACTCGCTGATGTTCCTCTTCGGCGCCGTGTCCAGCATCTATGTGGGCGGAAACGACATCTTCGAGGTGATGCTGAACCTCAACCTGTTCTACCTCGCCGTCCTCGTCCTGGGCCTGAACATCTGGACCACCAACGACAACGCCCTGTACACGGCGGGACTCGGTCTCTCCAACATCTTCGGCCTGTCGAAGAAGACGTGGGTCATCATCTCCGGCTTCATCGGCACGGTGGCCGCCGTGTGGCTGTACTGGAACTTCTGCGACTGGCTGAACGTGCTGAACTGCACCCTGCCGCCGGTGGGCATCATCCTCATCCTGCACTATTTCTTCAACCGGGGCAAGGATGTCCGGGAACCCGTCGTGGACTGGAGCGCCGTCATCGGCGTAATCGCCGGCGCCGTGGTCGCGAACCTCGTGCACTGGGGTTTCGCCTCCATCAACGGCATGGCGGTCGCCGCCCTGTGCTGGTGCGCAGGACAACTGCTGAAGAAGAAGTAAAGAGGGATTTTCCTACCCTTTACCCTTTCGAAGCGATGCACTCGATCTCCACGAGAGCACCCTTCGGAAGGGTTTTTACGGCGACGGCCGAGCGGGCGGGGAAGGGCTCGGAGAAGAACTGCGCGTAGACGCCGTTCATCGCGGCGAAGTCGCCCATATCGGCCAGGAAGACCGTGGTTTTCACGACATGGGAAAGCGAAAGACCCGCGGACTCCAGGATGGCGCTTGCATTCAGGAGCGACTGGCGGGTCTGTGCTTCGACGCCGCCTTCCGGAAAGGCTCCGGTAGCCGGGTCAATCGGTAACTGGCCGGAAACGAAGACAAGGCCGATGCCGCTGTCGACAGCCTGGCTGTAGGGTCCGATGGCCGCAGGTGCGGCGGAGGTGCTGATGGGTTTCATGGTTTCTGTATTGCTTGTAGGATGGCCGCCACCCGGGCAGCCGAGGTAATCTTCCTGTTTTCCGCAATGGGACACCCATTTCAGCAGTTTGCTGAGATGATGTCGAGGAGTTCCGTGACTTCGGGTTGCTCCTTGGTGTGGAGAAGGACCGACTTTCGCTTGCCGTCGTAAGGGTTGACGTAGTCTATCTGGTATATCTTCTCCGCCAGAAAGCGTGCTCTGTCCAGCGATATTCCGGATCCGGCGGCCTTGAGGATACGTTCCAGCTCCAGCATGATTGTATAGGCGACGAAGCAGATGCATACGTGAGCCTCGATTCTGTTGAAGAGCCGGTGGTACATCGGCCGGATATCCAGGTCGGTCTTGCAGAAGCGGAAGGCCCTCTCTATCATGAACAGGTATCCGTATTCCTCGATGACTCTGTCATCCGGCAAAGCGCTGTTGGTCGTGTAGCCCTTGTATCCGTCCAAGCGTTCATCCTTTGCGACCTTGTCGTAGTCGATCTTGATGGTGGCGTCGCCACTCATGGTAAGGAAGCGGTTGTAACCGCGGTTGTTCAGCTTGTCCTTCGTGAGTTTGTCCGTCCTGAAGCGTTTCTCAAGCCGTTTGAGGCCCCTTTCGCGGTCTGCGGCGTTCTTCCTCGCACGGGCATCGCTCATCGTCACGACCATACGCCTGGTCTTGGTGATCTGGAGGCTGGTACTCTGCCCATTGGACAGCCCCAGTCCGGCAACCTGCTCCTTGAACTGTTCGCCCTGGGAACGTATCCTTGCACCGAGGATGTACTCGTATCCACCTTCCTCCAGGTCACGGATGTTCTCCTTGCTCAGAAGGCCGGCATCGGCCACGACTATCGGTTTGGGGAAGCCGAAGCGCTGCTGCAACTTCTCGATGATGGGGATCATCGTATGGCCCTCGTAGGTGTTGCCGGGATGGATCTCGTACCCTATCGGATTGCCTCCGGGGCCGACCAACAGGCCCAGGACCACCTGCGGATTGGCATTCTTGCCGTCCTTGGACCAGCCCGGGATACGGACGTCGTCCTCGCGGGACTCGAAGTACATCGTGGTCGTGTCGTAGAAGACCACGGCTACAGTGCCGCCCAGAACCCGTTTCGTCTGTTCGTAGGTTACCTGCTCCACGTCGTGCTTGACATCGTACGTTTGGGCTTTACGCCTAGCATCCGGCCGCCAGCAGAGCTCGTCCAGATAGCGATATATCTTGTCCTCGTCGTAGAACTTGTTCATGAAGTAGGCCATGTGGCGGAGCGTCTTCAACTTGCTTCCAGGGCGATATAACCTGGTCACTACAAGGCTCTTGAAGATGTCGTTGTCGGATGTCCGGACGGCTCCGAACCCGATCTTGTCGAACAGGCGGCCATAAACGAGGTCCGGACCCACCAGCCGCAACTGGTCCTGGCCGATACCTGCCATGATGGCATCGTACTCGGCAGCGCCGGCGGGCGCAAACAGGGCCTCTCCGAACTCATGTTCGTCCGCCCACTGGCGGGCCTCTCGTTCAAGCTTGGCAAGGACGGCTTCGTCGCGGCTGCTGCCGAAGGACTTCTGGACACGGTATTTGCCATCAACCTTGGCAATGACCTGTATGGAAGTGGTCCCACTCCTATTATGCTTACGACGGACAAACATGCTACGAAGGTAGCGATTTGTCGCGGGACACCCAAATCGAGCTTCGAATCAGCCTCTCACAACCCTGTAGGCCGGATTTTGATCAACAGACTGGAAAAGTGCGGAAAACAGGAAA
>JAFUDV010000033.1 GCA_017464245.1 Bacteroidales bacterium
AGCCGATGAGATTGTCATTGGCGCGACAGATATCCTCATATATCTTCAGATACTGCCGCTTCCGCTGGGCGTTGGGCATGTAGCCGTCCCTGACGGCGCTCACGCCGGTCTGGAAGAGATGAAGCCGCTCCTGCCATACCTCCGTGTCGGAAGCGTTGCCGCCCGCTTCGTAGATCCGGTTGATTTTTGCCTGGAAGGAAGCGATGGCCTTCTGGATCTTAGGACCCTCGGCCGCCCAGGCCAGGTCCACCTGACGGTCGGCCATGTTCAGGGCCTCGATCTCCGCCCGCTTGGTGAGCGAGGTATCCACCTTCTCCGCAAGGGCAACCTGCGAGTAGGCGAAACCCCCAGCCGTAGAACGGTAGGAGAGTTTGTTGGTCGCCGAGGCCGTCCTGTAATACTGGTTATGGATGAGACTGTAGAACAGGGCGGGGGTGAGCGACCCAGCGCCGGTCTCCATGACCGTGACCTGGTTCATCTTCGTCTCGTCGTGGTTGTACGTCACGTACTGCGCCCCGGCATGGTGGATGCCGAGAGCGAGCACAGCGACGGTAAGGATCATTCGTTTCATTGTCCGTGTCATTTTCAGTAATTGAGTCTTCCTGCAACCCTCCATCGTCCGTAGGCGTCTTCGATGATTTCCGGGATGGTCTTGGCCATGTAGACCTCGGCCTTCCAGTAACCGATCCGCACCTGGATGTAGCGCCAGGTGTCGAAATAGGCTTTGTTCAGGTGCTGCTTGATCATGTCGAGCGTACCGTTGATGTCCGTGACCACGGCCATCAGGTCAGTAGCCCGGCAGGCGGCGGCCCCGGTGGCGTAGGGCACCAGGTCGCTGAAGGAGCGGTAAAGCGCCTGCCCGTCCTCAGAGAGACGCTCCAGCAGGTGCCGGTTCACGCTGATGATGAGCGTGTCCGTGCTCACGATTTCGCAGTGGCTGAGACACTTGTCCCAGTAGGCCGTCAGCATCACCTTGTAGTCTTCGATCCGCTTCTTGAACGTCTCGTAGGTGTCGTAGGTGTTGAGCGACGTGCGCAGGGTCTGGTACATGAGGTCTATCACGTCGAAGGCCCGCGTGTACTTGTCCAGCTCGACATTGATCGCCTTGTATTCGGCGTTCGCGTCGGAACTGTACTGGTGCAGCAGGACGTTGCCCTGCTCCAGCGCGGAGCGGGCCAGCAGGAGGCTCCGCTGGTCCTTGTGGTCGGCGATGTACGCCTCGATGGACGGTACGTCGAAGCTCCACTGCGCCATCGAAGGGAAGGGGAGCAGCAGGAGGAAGGTCAGTATGGAAAGCAGCCGTCTCATCTCTATGGCTCGTCGGTTATTTCGTCATCTTCGTCACGAAGCCGGGCTTTCATGAGCCAGTCCTTGTGGCACTGCTCGGCGATGGTCATCTTCCGCCCGGCGTCCGCATTGATGTAGGGCGAGATATCCCTGAGAACCTCCATGATGCCGTACTTGTAGGACATCATCTTCTCCAGACTTATCAGGTCCGAGTAGATCTTCGTCAACCTGCTCTCAACTTCCCGGGCGATCTGCAAGCGGTCGCTGGACCAGAGGAGATGGTAGGTGTCTTCCGTGTCATCCTCCGGCACGGGATCGCTCTTGATGTACTCCGTGGAAACGGTGCAGTCCGGGTACTGGCGAGCCACCTCGGCGATCTTCGCGTTGATGAGGTCCGCCTTCTCACGATCGCTCAACGACGGGTCGAGCTTTACGAGGGCTGCGACGTGCGTGTCGGAGTACTGGGTCTCCAGGGTCCAGTCGATTTGGACGATAGCACGGAGGATCTTGATGCCAAGGAAGTACTTCGGCTTGCGGGCGATGGAGAGTTTAGCGGAGAACGTGACCGTTCCCCTCAGTCCCGACATCGTGGCCTTGCGCCTGAAGGTGTACCCGCTCCACGAACCGGAGTCCTGCCAGGTGAGGTTGAACGCGCTCTGGAGTTCGGCCATGATGGCCGGGATGCGGTGGTAGTCGTCAGTAGGTACGTCATCGTCGTTATCAGATTCCTGCAGCGCCTCCTCGATATCACGGATGCGGGCCTGCACCTGACGGAGCTCCGACTGGAGCGCCTCTATCCTGTCCCTGTTCTGGTTGTATTCCTCCCGGAGCGCAGCGGCCTCCTCGATGCTGGCCTCGCTGATCTGCCGGAGCAACTCCGCATTGCGGGTCTGGAGGGTGAGAATCTGCGAGTTCAGGCGGTCCTCTTCGGCCCGCGCCTGCGCGAGCATGGACTGGAGCTCAGATGTGTCGACGTTCCCCTCGATGACGGAAGTGCGCATGGCGCACTCCTTCGTGTGGGCGGAGAGAGTCTTGCCGCAGGTGCCGCACTTGTACTGCGTGGAACCCTTTGAGAGGGTCGCGCCGCCGGAGCAGGTGACGCTGATGGTGGCGGCCTCCACGCCCTGGACGCGCCTGGCGTCCGTAGTCTGATAATAGTTCTTGTCGCTGCTCGTCAGGACATAGACATCCCCGTCAGGGTTGTCGTTCCATGAGGTCAGGACGATGTTCATCCTGGCCAGGAAAGAGCTCATGTCCATCGAGTAGGAGTCGAAGACCTCCTGATAGAGATCCTCTCCCGTGTCCTTCTTCCGGATATACCAGGTCTGCCGGAAATACTGGCCGACGGCCTCACGGGCATAGTCGTCGATCCATTCCCCAAGGTTGTAGCCGCTGATGTCGAAGAGGTTTTCAATGGCGTCTGGGCCGCCGATCATCGACAGGAGCGTCCCTCCCGCGTCGTTCTTGAAGCTCTCGAAGAGCGACTGGTAATTGTCAACGATGGTGATGGCCGCAGCGATGTCACCGCTCAGCAGATCCTCGAAGCTGCTCTTCTGAAGCAGCTGCCCTGCGAGGTTGGAGGCACCCTGGCCGATGAGTGCGACACCCTCCCTGTAAAGCCGGTCCATGTCCTCCTTCAGATCCTCTTTGGTGATGCCCTCGCCGATACGGCCGAAACGGTCCAGAACCGCCTCGAAGTCGATGCCGCCAAGGGTGGAGAGCCGCAGGTAGTCGGCGATATCCTGCCTGATCTGGAGGAACGCGATGTCGCCGAACGACAGTGTGCTGTTCGTCACGACGGATTCGAACTGCATGCAGAGGGTCTTCGTCTCGTCGCAGATCTTCATGAGGTACGAGCCCCAGTACAACGCGTTCTGCGGGCTTCGGACCATCATCTTCGCCACCGTCCACACCTTCGGCATAATCCGGGCCGATACGAGGCGGTAGATTCTCCTGTAATACCAGTTCTCGGCTGAGTTCTCCCAGATTCCCAGTTCCGTGAGGGCGCGGCGCTCCAGGAACTTGGAGGAGAAGATGCCCGCCGCCGCGGCTTCAGCCGCCGTATAATGGTCGAGGATGTCTTTGACCTGATCGTAATAGAATCCTTCCGCAGCCGCTCCAGTCGCATAGGCCGCCTGCATGGCAGCGGCGGTCTTCCAGTCAATGTTGACACTGTAGTACTGCGCCCTGAGCGCCGGAGCGACACCCAGGAGCAGTACCGAAGCACATATGAAAGAAACAAGCCTCCTCATCGTTTTTCGGGAAGGTTAAGGACATGTCCGGCGGCGTTGACCTTCTGGGCGAAGGCCAGCGGGGCGCTGATACCGCTGCGGTCCCAGTCCCGGCAGTAGGCCTCGATGGCCGTCCGGTGGTCGCAATGCAGCTCAGACTTGTATATCTTGAGAGCCTCCTTCTCGGAGCGCTCCGTAGTGTATGTCATGTAGCATTCGTGCGGCTCCTCGACACCGTAGACGGCGCCGACCTGGCCGCGCCGGATGAAGACCTCGCGGAAGAAGCTGCGTCCTTCCTTGTTCTCCAGCCGGTTGATCGTGAAGATCTTCTTGCAGTCCACCTCCGTGAGGCCGAGGATGGACTGGATCTCGTCAAAACGCTCCCTGAACTTGCTCTGGTCCAGGAGCATCACCACGTCTGAGTTGTTGATGATGGCTTCCTTGACGATGGGGGAGCCTACGATGTCCTGGATCTCCTGGGTGACGACACCCACGGATGCCCAGAACTTTCTGGCGGTCTTGTACATGTACTTGATGTACTCCGCCATCATCGGAGATGCAATGGCTTTCCACGCCTCCTCGATGACAAGGACCTTGCGGTTCTTCTTGATGCGCATCTTCTGGATGAAGAGATCCATGATGATGAGCGTGACCAAAGGGAAAAGAAGGGGATCGTCCTTGATGGAGTCGATCTCGAAGACGATGAACGTCTCGTCGAAGAGCGTCGTATCCAGATCCTCGTTCAGCGTGACCTCATGGTTCCCGCCTTTGTAGAAATCCTTCATCAGGTAGTTGTAGGCGGCCAGGTCGATCCCGGCGAGGTGGTTCTCCTCGCAGATCTGGGGAATACGCTCAACGCTGAACTCATAGAAAGTGTTGAAGTTGAGCGTCTCTATCCTTCCAGCGAAATGGTTCTCATAGTATTCTGTTATGGTCTGTTCGATGAGCTTGTCCTCGGTCTTGGTCACCGTTCCCTTCGTTCCCTTCCAGATAAGCATGACGAGGTTCTTCAGGAATCCCACCTTCTCGATGTTGTATTCCGCGCGCGTGATGCGGAACGGGTTCATGGTGATCGGATGTTCCTCGGTATAGCTGACGTACTTGCCTCCGACGTACTCGCACAATCCTTCATAGGAGTTTCCGGTATCGACCATCACTATATCCGTGTCCTGCTCCCACATCTGGCGGACGACTGAGTTCATGTGGAAGGACTTGCCGCTGCCCGAAGGCCCGAGGCAGAAGAAGTTCGAGTTGTCCGTGATCTTCTCCCTTCCTTCCTTTCCGCTGATATCGATGGCCACCGGCAC
>JAFUDV010000034.1 GCA_017464245.1 Bacteroidales bacterium
CCTCGACGATCTCGGTCCCCGCTTCCCCGACATGACCCGCGCCTACGACCGTTCCCTGATTGCCCTCGCGAAAGAGGTGGCGGCCGACCAGGGCATCACCCTGAAGGAAGGCGTGTACGTGGGCGGGACCGGCCCGTCCTACGAGACGCCGGCCGAATACAAGTTCTTCCGCCTGATCGGCGGGGACGCCGTGGGCATGAGCACGATCCCGGAAGTCATCGCCGCCCGGCATGCCGGCGTTCCCGTATTCGGCATCTCGGTCATCACGAACGAGGCGCACGACGACTACGCCGAGGACTATGTCAATGACGGAGACGACGTGGTCGCCGCCGCGAACGCGGCCGCCGACCGGATGACCGCCCTGATCCGCGAAATGATTGCAAGAATGTAGATTCTCAAGACATATCCAAACATGAATACCCAACTTACGATAATCAATGCCGCCGCCGAATTCCTTGCCGGACGGCTCAAGGGGCGGAAGCCGGTCGTCGGCATCGTCCTCGGCAGCGGCCTCGGCAAGCTGGCCGACCAGATCGAAGACCCCATCGTCGTCCCCTACGGCGGCATTCCCAGCTTCCCCACATCCACGGCCATCGGCCACAAGGGCAACTATATCTGCGGCTACCTGGGCGGCAAGTGCGTCATCGCCATGCAGGGGCGTATCCACTACTATGAAGGCTACGGGATGAACCTCGTCGTCCTCCCGATCCGCGTGATGATCGCCCTCGGCATCCGGTGCCTGCTGGTGTCCAACGCCGCGGGCGGGACGAACCTCGCCTACCATGTGGGCGACCTGATGATCATCAAGGACCACATCAACCTCATCCCGAACCCCCTGATCGGCCCGAACATCGACTCGCTCGGCCCCCGGTTCCCCGACATGACCCGCGCCTATGACCCGACCCTCATCCACACGGTGGAAAAGATTGCCGCCGAGGAGGGAATCGCCTTGCAGAAGGGCGTTTACGTGGCCGTTTCGGGTCCCTGCTACGAGACGCCGGCCGAATACAGGTTCTTCCGCCTGATCGGCGGCGACGCCGTGGGCATGAGCACCGTTCCGGAAGTCATCGTGGCGCGCCACGCCGGCGTTCCCGTGTTCGGCATGTCCGTGATCACGGATGTCGCCCATGCCACCGACGATGACGACTACGTGACCGACGGCAATGTGATCGTCGCTGCAGCCAACGCCGCAGCCGACCGGATGACCGTCCTTTTCCGCCGCCTCGTCGCCGCGCTCCCTGCCGAAGACGCAAAAGCATAATTTATCAGTCCTTCCTACCATTTATTTGAAGAATTTTATTAAATTTGCGTGCATATTGGCTGAACCGTCATGCTGGAAGATGTAAGGA
Organism: Bacteroidales bacterium; assembly: GCA_017464245.1. GTDB lineage: Bacteria > Bacteroidota > Bacteroidia > Bacteroidales > UBA932 > Cryptobacteroides. Next base: position 1,350 of record JAFUDV010000034.1, read on the forward strand.
AACAGATCGAAAGGCTCATTGCCCGCTATGAGTCCGAGAAGGTGGAGAACGAACGCCTTCGCGCGGAACTTGCGGCGAGCAGGGAAAACGGCGAGGCCTGCAGGAGACAGATTTTGGAACTGGAGTCCACGATAGAGACCCTGAAACTGACGGAAGCCTTTACCGGTGGCGGCGACCACGAGGCCGCCAAAGCCAAGCTGGACCGGATCATACGGGAGATTGACAAGTGCATTTCCTGCCTGGAGAATTAGCGCATGGACCAGAAGATCAGCATCAAGATTGCCGAACGGACATTCAACCTGTCCGCCTCCTCCCCCGAGCAGGAAGAGGTGATCCGGCTGGCCGCCGAGGCCATCAACCGACGGCTGGAGATGTACACGCGCAAGAACCCCGGCAAGGCGCTCGTCGAACTGCTGGCGATGGTCGCCTTGAACGAGAGTTTCCGCAAGATCACCCTCCAGCGGGAGATCGAGAGCCGGGACGCTGAGGTTCAGGCGCTCAGCAGCGAATTGGCGAACTATCTGAAGGACAACGTAAAATAGAGCCGCCGCGCATCACGCGCTGAAAACAACACGTACCTCCGTACCGAGTTTTCTCAGACCGGGGATGACGGGCCCGGGTGACCTGTATCGGGGATTCCACCTCCGGGTGGGACGCGGGATATCAGGAACCGGTCGGGACTCAAATCTTGCTAGCAAGATTTTCTGGCACGATGGCGACGGCTTTTTTACACCACAGGATGCAGGTCTCCGAACGGGGCCTGCATTTTTATTGAAACAAATTGAAACACAATATATTATGAACATCGTATCACTCATTGTCGGATTTGTCGCGGGCGCCGTTGTCGCCCTCGCCGCCTACATACTCATCCGCCGGTCCATCCTCAAGGGGAAGAGCGAGGAGATCATTGAGAAAGCCGAGATCGAGGCCGAGAAGATCAAGAACGAGAAGATCCTCCAGGCCAAGGAGAAGTTCCTTTCCCTCAAGTCGGAGCACGAAGAGTACATCAACGGGAAGAACGCCCAGGTGCGCGAAGCCGAGTCCCGCGTCAAGCAGAAGGAGAACACCCTGAACCAGAAGATGTCGGAGTTGGACCGCAAGAACAAGGAGGTGGAGAACGTCAAGTCCTCCCTCAAGGGCCAGCAGGAATCCCTCAAGCGCAAGGAGGAGGAATATGAGCAGCGGATTGCCCAGGCGAACCGCCAGATCGAGTCCATCGCCGGCATGACGGCCCAGGAGGCCAAGAACCAGCTGATGGAAAACATGAAGGCCGAGGCCCGCACCGAGGCCCAGGCCTACATCAACGACACCATCGACGAAGCCCGCCTGAACGCGGCAAAGGAAGCCAAGCGCATCGTCATCAACACCATCCAGCGCACCGCTACGGAGACGGCCATCGAGAACGCCGTCACCACCTTCCCGATCGACAATGACGAGATCAAGGGCCGTATCATCGGCCGCGAGGGCCGCAACATCCGCGCCCTGGAGGCAGCGACCGGCGTCGAGATCGTCGTGGACGACACCCCGGACGCCATCATGCTCTCCGCCTTCGACCCGGTCCGCCGCGAGGTGGCCCGCCTGGCCCTGCACCAGCTGGTCGTGGACGGCCGCATCCATCCCGCCCGCATCGAAGAAGTGGTCACGAAGGTCCAGAAGCAGCTCGAGGATGAGATCCTGGAGACTGGCAAGCGCACCTGCATCGACCTGGGCATCCACGGCATGTCCATGGAGCTGGTCCGCCTGATCGGCCGCATGAAATACCGTTCCTCCTATGGACAGAACCTCCTGCAGCACTCCCGCGAAGTGGCGAACATCTGCGCCATCATGGCCTCCGAACTGGGCCTGAACCCGAAGATCGCCAAGCGCGCCGGCCTCCTGCACGATATCGGCAAGGTCTCCGAAGAGGAGCCCGACCTGCCGCACGCCATCCTGGGCATGAAGATCGCCGAGCAGAACAAGGAGAAACCCGAGATCTGCAACGCCATCGGCGCCCACCACGAGGAGACTGAGATGACTTCTCTCTATGCTCCGATCGTGCTCGTGGGTGACGCCATCTCCGGCGCCCGTCCGGGTGCCCGCCGCGAAGTGATCGAATCCTACATCAAGCGCCTCAAGGGCATGGAAGACCTCGCCGCCGCCTATCCGGGCGTCACGAAGTCCTATGCCATCCAGGCCGGCCGCGAGCTCCGCGTCATCGTGGGAGCCGAGCAGGTCTCCGACGCCGAGGCCGAGGTCCTCTCCGGCGAGATCGCCAAGAAGATCCAGGACGAAATGACCTATCCGGGCCAGGTGAAGATCACCGTGATCCGGGAAACCCGTTCCGTGGCTTATGCGAAATAATCCCTTCAACAGATTGTTCGGAACCCTGGCAGCGCTCCTTGTGGGCGTTGCCGTTTTTGCGCAAGGCGCGTTCGGCGACAAGCCCAGCGTGAGCTGGAAGGTCGGCGCCGAGCAGGTATCGGAGCAGACGTATAAAGTCACCTTCACCGGAAAGATCGAGGAGGGGAAGCACATCTACGGCATCCATCCCGGCATCGGCAATCCGGTCGAGGTGGAATATGACACCGACGGCGTCACGGCCGGCCCGCTCCAGGAAGAGCTGGAGCCCGTCGCCTACAAGGAGGACCTCGTGTTCTTCAAGAAGGCGGTCTTCTCCCAGGAAGTGACGGTTCCCGAGGGAAATACGCTGGACGGAGTGATCATCTGGCAGGCCTGCACCGAGGATATGTGCGGCTTCCCGGAGGACTACACATTCTCGGTCGCCCTCGGAGCGGCGGACGCTTCCGCCCACCAGACGTCCATCGGCGATCCCGAGAAGGAATCCGGCAGCAGCAAGGGCATCTGGGCCCTCATCATCGAGGCCATTCTCTGGGGTTTCGCGATGCTCCTCACCCCCTGCGTGTTCCCGATGATTCCAATGACGGTCTCCTTCTTCCTGAAAGGGTCGGACAATGTCCATGAAGGGCGCTTCAAGGCCTTCATGTACGGACTGTTCATCGTCCTCCTGTACACGGTACCGATCTGCGTCATCATCGGCCTCACCCGCCTCCTGGGCGGTGACTATGTCACGGCCGACATGTTCAACTGGCTGGCGACGCACTGGCTCCCGAAGCTCGTCTTCTTCCTGGTGTTCATGGTATTCGCGGATTCCTTCTTCGGCGCCTTCGAGATCGTGCTCCCCTCTTCCTGGCAGAACAAGAGCGACGCCGCCTCGGGCAAGAAAGGCCTGGCCGGCATCTTCTTCATGGCCCTCACCCTTGTGCTGGTGTCCTTCTCCTGCACGGGTCCCATCGTGGGCTCCGTCCTGATCAAGTCCACCCAGGGCGAGTTCTGGACGCCGATGGTCACGATGCTGGCCTTCTCCGTGGCCTTCGCCCTCCCCTTCACCATTTTCGCACTGTTCCCGCAGCTGCTCAAGAGGATGAAGAGCGGCGCCTGGCTCAACTCCGTGAAGGTCGTGATGGGCTTCGTGGAAGTCGCCTTCGGCTTCAAGTTCCTCTCCGTGGCGGACCAGACCTACCACTGGGGTCTCCTGGACCGGGAAGTCTATCTCGCCATCTGGATCGTGGTCTTCACCCTCCTGGGCTTCTACCTGCTCGGGAAGATCCGCTTCACGCATGATGAGAAGGTGGAGAGAATCGGCGTCACGCGCCTGTCCCTCGCCATCGCCGTATTCTCGTTCGTCGTCTATATGATTCCGGGCATGTTCGGTGCCCCGCTCAAGGCCCTGTCCGGCTATCTCCCGCCCATTGAGACGCAGGACTTCATCATCGCCAACTATGCCGAAGGACAGGTGGCCGGCACGGCCGCGACCCTTCCGGCGGACGGCAACCGCTACGGCCTGAAGATCGCCCACAACCTCCCCGGCTACTTCACGCTGGACGAGGGTCTTGCTGCCGCGAAAGCGTCCGGGAAACCGGTCTTTGTCGATGTCACCGGCCACGGCTGCACCAACTGCCGCGAGATGGAGGCACGCGTATGGAGCGACCCGGAAGTCCTCCGCCGCCTGCGGGACAATTTCGAGATCGTAGCCCTGTACACGGATGACAAGCAGAAGGTTCCCGAGGCGGAATGGTTCACCACCCCGGCCGGGAAGACGCTCAAGACCCTCGGGAGCATCAACTCCTACATCGCCCGCACGCGCTTCGAGGTGAACGCCCAGCCCAACTACCTCATCCTCTCGCCCGAGGGCGAGATCCTCGCCGGTCCCCGCGGCTACAACCTGTCCATCCCCGGTTTCATCGAGTTCCTGGATTCATGTCAGAAATAGAACCCCTGATAGCCGACCTGGCGCTGATCCTGATCTGCGCCGGCGTAATGACGATCGTCTTCAAGAAGCTCAAGCAGCCGCTGGTGCTGGGCTACATCGTGGCCGGTTTCATCGCGAGCCCGCATTTCGCGCTCACGCCCTCGGTCATCGACACGGCCAGCATCCATACCTGGTCGGACATCGGCGTCATCTTCCTCCTGTTCGCCCTGGGACTGGAGTTCAGCTTCAAGAAGATCGTCAAGGTGGGAGGTCCTGCGGTCATCGCCGCCCTCACCATCATCTTCGGAATGATATTCCTCGGCTTCACCGTCGGTTCCAGCTTCGGCTGGAGCAAGATGGACGCCCTGTTTCTCGGCGGGATGATCTCCATGTCATCGACCACCATCATCTACAAGGCCTTCGAGGACCTGGGGCTCGCGAAGAAGCAGTTCGCGGGCCTGGTGATGTCCATCCTCATCCTGGAGGACATCCTCGCCGTCGTCCTGATGGTCGTCCTGTCCACGGTCGCGGTCTCCAACAACTTCGAGGGACGGGAGCTGCTCTTCTCCGTGGGCAAGCTGGTGTTCTTCCTGGTCCTTTGGATCCTGGTGGGTATCTACCTGATCCCGCAGCTGCTGCGCTGGGCCAAGAAACTGATGAACGACGAGACGCTCCTGGTCGTCGCCCTGGGCCTGTGCTTCGGCATGGTGGTCCTGGCGGCCAAGACGGGCTTCTCCGCCGCCTTCGGCGCCTTCATCATGGGCTCCATCCTGGCGGAGACCATCGAGGCGGAGCACATCGAGCACCTCGTCAAACCGGTCAAGGACCTGTTCGGGGCCATCTTCTTCGTGTCCGTGGGCATGATGGTGGACCCGGCGATGATCGCCCAGTACTGGCTGCCCATCGTCGTGATCACCCTCACGGTCATCGTGGGCCAGCTCGTCTTCGCAACGACCGGCGTCCTCCTGTCCGGGCAATCCCTCAAGACGGCGATGCAGTGCGGTTTCTCCCTTACGCAGATCGGTGAATTCGCCTTCATCATCGCCACCCTGGGCCTTTCCCTGGGCGTCACCGGCAGCTTCCTCTACCCCATCGTCGTGGCCGTATCGGTCATCACCATCTTCCTGACCCCGTACATGATCCGGCTGGCTGAACCGGCATACGGCTTCGTTTACAAGCACTTGCCCGGCCGGGTGCGGACCTTCCTGGACAACTACGCCGCCTCGTCGGCCTCTCCGACGACGAGCAAGGAAAGCGAGTGGAAGACCTACCTCGGCAGCATGGCCAAGACCCTCCTCATCTACGGTATCCTGTGCATCGCGATCTGCGGGCTGTCCTTCGGCCTGCTGGTTCCTCTGGCGGAGAGATGGATTCCTTCGCCCTGGGCCCATATCCTCGCGGGCGTCGTCATCCTTCTCGCCCTGTCACCCTTCCTCCGGACCCTGGCCATCAAGGGCAGCCATTCGGAGGCGTTCAACACACTCTGGGAAGGAAGCCGGTCCAACCGGGCGCCGCTCGTCGCAACGATCGTCCTGCGCTATGTCCTGGCCCTCGGGTTCGTGTTCTACGTCCTCGCGCGCCTCTTCCACATCTCGGTGGTACTGATCTTCGTGCTGGCGCTTGCCGCCGTGTTCGCAATGGTGTCCAGCCGTTTCATCAAGCACAATGCCCAGCGGATCGAACGGAACTTCATGACGAATTTCCGTTCCCGTGAACTCCGGGCCGAATACCTGGGCGAGAAGAAGCCCGAATATGCCTCCCGCCTCCTGTCCAAGGACATGCACCTCGCGGACTTCGACGTACCTGCGGAGATCGACTGGGGCGGAAAGACGCTGGCGGAGCTCAACTTCGGCCAGCGGTTCGGCATCCATGTCGTATCCATCCTTCGGGGAGGTCTCCGGATCAACATCCCCAAGGCCACGGACCGGGTGTTTCCCCAGGACCACATCCAGGTCATCGGCTCCGACGGCGATCTGGAGGAATTCGGGAAGCAGCTGACAGAGAGCACAATCCATCTGGACGACGACCGCTATCACAGCGGGGAGATGCTCCTCCGCTGCGTCCCGGTGACGGGGCTCTCCCCCTTCATCGGGAAGACCATCCGGAACGCCGGCATCCGCGACCATTGGCACTGCCTCGTCGCCGGCGTGGAAAAGGAAGACGGACAGCTGCATACGCCCGACGTCACCATCCCCTTCGAAGAGGGAGACATCCTCTGGATCGTGGGCGAGAAAGAGGACGTGGAAAAAGTCATGAACGCATAAAACACAGCAAGATATGGAATTCAACGCAAAGGAAGTGAAGGACCAGGTGGTCCAATGGATCCGCGACTGGTTCGAAGAGAACGGAAAGGGCTGCAACGCCGTACTCGGCATCTCGGGCGGAAAGGACAGCAGCGTCGCCGCCGCCCTGTGCGCGGAAGCGCTCGGCAAGGACCGCGTCATCGGCGTGACCATGCCCAACTCCGTCCAGCCGGACATTGCCGACAGTTTCCGGATCATCGGGCATCTGGGAATCCGGAGCTACAACGTGAACATCGGTGCCTCCTTCAACGCCCTCATGGCCGAGGTCGAAGCCGTCCTGGGGCACGAGGCCTCCAACCAGACGCGCATCAACATGGCGCCGCGCCTGCGGATGACCACCCTCTACGCCGTTTCGCAATCCAACAACGGGCGCGTGGTGAACACCTGCAACCTGTCGGAGGACTGGGTGGGCTATTCCACCCGCTACGGCGACGCCGCCGGCGACTTCTCTCCCCTCGGCGGACTGACTGTCCAGGAAGTGGTCGCCATCGGCAAGGAGATGGGCCTGCCCATCGACCTGGTGGAAAAAGCACCCTCCGACGGCCTCACAGGCAAGACGGACGAGGACAACCTGGGTTTCACCTATGCCGTCCTGGACCGCTACATCCGCACCGGTGTATGTGAGGATCCGGCGACCAAGGAACTCATCGACCGCAAGCACCGCCTGAACCTGTTCAAGCTCAAGTCCATCCCGCACTTCGACTATACGGAGCCGGCGATTCCGCTAGAGTGAAACCGTCTCGTTAAAGGTCAGTCCTGAAGTATACATCCCACTCACGGTCACGGAGTGGGATTTTTCGTCCGGGAACATCAGCACGCGGACGGCGTCGGCGCTCTTGCTCAGGATGGCGCCGCCTTCGATCAGCCAGAGGCAGGTGTCCACCTCGGAATTGTCGATGAGGAAGACCTGCGGATCCTCGGGGTCCTGGCGCAGGTTCACCGGGCTCGTGAGCATGAGCGGCGCAAAGAAACGCGCCGTCAGCTCCTTCATTTCGTCAAAGACGGGGTAATCCGTCAAGCCGTCGTCGTCCAGGATCAGATCGTGCCTTTCCCCGTCATAGACATGCAGTTCCTGACGGACGGAACGGGACTTGAGGACACGGTGGATCACTTCCGCGCCGTACATTTTCCGGAAAGGATGCTTTTCGGGCTCCGGCAGGAAAAGGGAGAAGAAAGATTCCCAGACCGACTGGAAGAAATCCTTTTCATCCTCCTCCATCTCCTCGTCATCAAACGGATAGCCTTCACCGAACGGAACCACCGGGTCCTCCCGGCTCTGGAAGGAGATGACCGGAATCTTCGCATTGGTCAGGATGGCCGTATCCGTGACGGCTCCCCAGAAATTGGCGACGGCGCGGATCTCACCACCCCGCAGCAGCGACGGACGGGACGGCGCCACGGAGTCCGACGGCTGCGTGCCCTCGGGAAGGAGTTCCGGCAGGTTCTCCTCCCGCATATAAGCCAGGTTCAGGGCCGTGATGGCCCCGGCATCGGCCCCGCAGGCGAAAATCCGACCTTCATGGATCATGAGGGAGTCCCGCTTCAGGAGGAACCGGACCGCCGCGTGGGCATCCTTCAAGGCCCGGTACTGGATGTCATCCGTCGAACGGACATCCCCCCGGTATCCCTGGCGGTAATTGACGGAAGAGACCACATAGCCCAGGGAAGCGAAATGCCGGCACCATTCCACGAGGGAAGAGTCCCGTTTGTCGCCCCGCCTGAACGCACCGCCATGGAAGGCCATGAGCAGCGGGCGGTTGTCCGCCCCGTCATCCTGCGGATAATACAGGTCCATGGTCAGGTCCTCCGGCTCCGACTCTTCGTCATCCCGGTGGATGATCCGACCATACACGACATCCTGCGTCTCCCCTACCTTCCAGACCGGGTTCACATACAGGTCCAGTTCCGGAAAAGGATGATAGGCAGGAACTTCATAGGGTTTGAGGACGACCGGCTTTACGATGCTGTCACGGGTGGACATCTGCCAGCGCTTCCCGTCACGGGCCAGGGATACGGAGACCGTATCGGCCTCCACCCCACCGACATTGCGGTACAGAAGAGCGGCCGTTTTTCCCAGCGAGTCAAGACCGACCCGCAAGAAACCGTCCTCCACCTCATAGAGCCCTGGCTCCACGCTGCGGGAGCAGGAGCAGAGACACAGCAGTGCCAGCGCGGGAATCCAGGCTTTCATCCGTCTATCTGAAAAGCAGCGCCATCTCGCGGTCCAGCGCCGATTTCGCAAGCTTCTCCGGAACGAACTCCCAATGGCCGATGACGGCCGGGTTTCCGATGATTTCCGGGTCGATGGAGCCGTTTTCCATCAGATAGTCGTAGAGGATGTTCCGGATTTCCGGATAACGGGCCACGGTGCGGTCCTCGATCCGGTCCGTGTCGATGCCGGCTTCCTTCAGGAGGTTGCCGCCGCCGGAAGCCCGGTAGGAAGTCATGGCCACATTGTACTTGCGTTCGAGTTCGAAGGCGGAACCGTCGGCCATGCCACTGATGGCGATCCGGCCGCCGAAAGGCTTCGTCACGTCCACCGTGTAGTTGATGCCGGCGGCAGAATCAAAGTTGTAAGACCGGTTGACGAAAGACCAGCCCACCTGCTGCGTGCGCGGATTGTCCTGGGCCTCGATCTTGAGCAGGATCTCGCCCGGCTTGGAGATGGTGTTGATCCACTTGTCATAGGAGATCTCCAGGTAGTTCCGGATTTCCTCCCCCGTCATCGTCACGACGAACAGCTGGTTCTCGAAGGGATAGATGGTGAACAGGTCGTTGTACCGGAGGATGCCGGAACGGACGTGCCCGTTGAAGGTGAGCGGAGCGCCGAAAGAAATCTCGGCGGGCTTGCAACCCAGGCTGAGCGTATGGATGAGGTTCATGTAGTCGCTCATGCCGCGGTAGGCATCCCGGGTCCAAAGGTCGGCGTTGAGAATACCTACTTCCTTGAGCGTGAAGGCCTTCACGGCCTCGTAATCCTTCTGGAAATGCGCCCGCATCACGGGATCGGCCATCTCCGCCTTCACGGGGATGAGGTCCGTCTCGAAGGACTTGGACACGATCTTGTGTCCCTTCACCGTCAAGTGCATCTTGCCATGGGCCACGAAACGGCTGTGGCTGCCGGAATTCAGGAGGGCGCAGGTGTCCCGCGTCTCCACATAGGGCCGGTGGTCATGGCCGCAGATGAGCCAGTCCACGCCCTTCACCTTGTTGAAAGCATCCAGGGCCTCGGCCTCCAGGATGGTTCCGTCGCCCTGGCCGCAGGCGGAGTGCATCGTGGCCACGACGACATCCGGACGCTCCTTCGCAATCACCCGGTCCACATCGTCCTGGATGATGTTCGCGATGGAATCGAAGTGCATCCCGCTCCAGAGTTCCTCGGTGAGCCAGGCCTTGATATTGGCGTTGGTATAGCCCAGGACGGCGATCCTGAGGCCCGCCTTCTTCACCATCTTGTACAGCGGGAAATAGGTCTTCCCATTGTCGTTCCGGATGGCGTTGCCCGCCAGGAAATCGGCCCCGGCCTTTTTGAGGTCCGCCGCCACACGGTCATACACCGGATGCCCCGTCTCGATGTCGTGGTTTCCCACCGCCACTGCGTCGTACTTCATGTACTCCAGCAGCCGCGGGAACAGGTGCGGGGTCACCGTGTCGATGTAATTGTAATAGTACGCCGCATTGTCTCCCTGCAAACAGTCGCCGGCATCCACGAGGAGCACGTTGTCGAAACCGTCCGCCGCCCGGACACTGTCGATGTAATGGTTCATCGCGAACAGCGACTTCCGGATGGCGCCGTCCACATAGGTGGAATCGAACCAGGTGCTATGGACATCGTTCGTGGACAGGACCGTGAGGGTATATTCCCCGTCCTTGAGGGTACGGCCGCAGGAAAGCGCCAGGAGGGCGCAGGCGGCAAGGAGACAGTGTCGGAGATTCATAAAGGTCAGTTTGTCGCGCAAATATACGAATTATTGAGTAATTTTGTGCTATGTTGAGACTTATGACATCCGTTACCCTGGACCCGGCCCCCTTTTCCCTCTCTTTCCAAGACCGGATCGTCGTGCTGGGCAGCTGCTTCGCCGACGAGCTTGGCGGACGGCTGGCTACAGCGGGTTTCGACGTGCTATGCAACCCGTTCGGCACCCTGTACAATCCCGTGTCCATCGGCAATGCCGTGGCCCGGCTCCGGAGCGGCGTCCCGTTCGGCCCGGAAGACGTGGTGGAAATGGGCGCGAACGCCGAGAAACAGTGTTCTTTCTGGCACCATACCTCCTTTGCCCGGGACACGGCCGAGGCCTTCCTCGATCATGCCAACCAAGCCCTTGCTGAGGCTTCCGCCTTCTGGAAGGACGCCAACCGCGTCATCATTACCCTGGGCACGGCCTGGGCATTCCGGTTCAACGAAACCGGCGAGACCGTCGCCAACTGCCTCAAGCGGCCCGCAGCGGAGTTCACGCGCTACCGGCTGACGGTCGCGCAGACCGCCGCCATCCTCCAGGGACTCCTCCAACGGAATCCGGACAAGCAGTTCCTCTTCACCGTGAGCCCCATCCGCCACCTCGCCGACGGGGCACGCGGCAACCAGCTGTCCAAGAGCACCTTGCTCCTCGCCACCGAAGGCCACCCCTACTTCCCCGCCTACGAAATCATGATGGACGAGCTCCGCGACTACCGCTGGTGGGCGGAGGACATGGTCCATCCTACAAAACAAGCGGCCGCCTACCTTTGCGACCGCTTCCTGGAATGGACCCTTCCCGCACAGGAAAGGGACCTGTATGAATCCCGGATGAAGGAGTGGCGCCGCTCGCAGCACCGCCCGCTCTACTCCGAGTAGAAATCCATCATGCCGGAGTAGGAAATCCGTTCCCGGTTGCCGGACTGCACGTCCAGGGACGTCCGTCCGTTGTCGAAGATGGTGAACTGGTACAGGTGCTCGTCCTCGTCCGTCTTGACATACAGGACCACTTCATAGCCGTCCCGGACCTTGTTCACGGTATAACTGCCCACCTGCGCCTCGAAATTAAGGGCGTGGCCGCCGCCGTAAGGCACCTTCCAGGCCCGGCCGACATACGGCAGATGGGAGTCCAGCTGGCCGTCCTTGACCCGTACGGAATAGCTGGTGACGCTCTTGGAGGTTCCCCGGAGGGGATACATCCGGTCGATGGAGATGGTGAAGTTGCCGGCCTCAATGTTGTCCGTAACCATCCGGGCCTCGCGGGCCTCACGGGCCTGACGTTCCGCCGACGTCTCGTGCAGGGCGCCGCATCCTGCGGTCAGGAGCGCTGCGGCAAGCAGCGGTAAGATCCACTTTTTCATATCGATGGAGGATTAGTGTCTGCGCATTCCGGGCATGCCGGCCATCCGCTGCATCAGGTTGCCGGTCATCGCCCCCTTCATGACCTTGCGGGTGCCCTCGAACTGCTTCAGGAGCCGGTTCACCTCCGGGAGGGAGGTCCCGGAGCCGTCGGCGATGCGCTTGCGGCGGGAGCCGTTGATGATCTCGGGATGCTCGCGCTCCTTCGGAGTCATGGACAGGATGATGGCCTCCACGCTCTTGAAAGCGGAGTCATTGTCGATATCCACATCCTTGAGGGCCTTGCCCACGCCCGGGATCATGCCGGCGAGATCCTTGATGTTGCCCATCTTCTTGACCTGCTGGATCTGCTGGTAGAAGTCCCAGAGGGTGAACTGGTCTTTGGCCAGTTTCTTCTTGAGTTCGCGGGCCTGCTTCTCGTCGAACTGCTCCTGCGCCTTCTCCACGAGGGAGACGACGTCGCCCATGCCCAGGATCCGGTCGGCGATACGGGCGGGATGGAACACATCCAGCGCCTCCATCTTCTCGCCGGAGGAGACGAACTTGATGGGCTTCCCGACGACGGCCTTGATGGAAAGGGCCGCACCGCCGCGGGTGTCGCCGTCCATCTTGGTGAGGACCACGCCGTCGAAGTCCAGGCGGTCGTTGAAAGCCTTGGCGGTCTCCACGGCGTCCTGGCCGGTCATGGCGTCCACGACGAACAGCGTCTCCGTAGGCTGGATGGCCTGGTGCAGGGCGGAGATCTCGTCCATCAGCTGCTGGTCCACGGCCAGGCGGCCGGCGGTATCCACGATCACCACGCTGTAGCCCTCGGCCTTCGCTTTCTGGATGGCAGCCTTCGCAATCCGGATCGGATCCTTCTCGCCGTCCTCCGTATAGACGGGAACGCCGATGCCTTCGCCCAGGACCTTCAACTGCTCGATGGCGGCCGGACGGAAGGTGTCGCAGGCGGCGAGGAGCACCTTCATGCCGCGCTTGGACTTGACGTGGAGGGCCAGCTTGCCGGAGAAGGTAGTCTTACCGGAACCGTTCAGGCCGGCCACCAGGACCACCGCGGGATTCCCCTTGATGTTGATGTCCTGCGCCTCAGAGCCCATGAATTCCGCCAGCTCGTCATGCATGATCTTGATCATCATCTGCTGGGGCTTCACGGCCGTAAGGACGTTGGCGCCGATGGCCTTGTCCTTCACGCGGTTGCAGAAGTCCTTGGCCACCTTGTAGCTCACATCGGCATCCAGGAGGGCCTTGCGGATGTCCTTGACGGTCTCCGCCACATTGATTTCGGTGATCTTTCCTTCACCCTTCAGTATCTTGAAAGACCTTTCCAGCCTTTCACTCAGGTTCTCGAACATAGTCAAACAGTTTAACTTGCAAATATACGCATTTCCCATCGAACAAAAAAGCCGGACCCCTTGCGGGAGCCCGGCCTTCGGATACAGGGAAAATGCTTATTTCTCCTTCGGGACCATCGCCTTCCAGACGCAGGCGCTCAGGGCACCGCCCACGAGCGGGGCGCAAATGAACACCCACAGGTCCTTGAGGGCATCGCCGCCGGCAAAGAGGGCCGGGCCGATGGAACGGGCCGGATTCACGGAAGTGCCGGTGAGGTTGATGCACACGAGGTGGATGAGGATCAGGGAGAGACCGATGGCAAGACCGGCCAGATTACCGGCTCCAACCTTGGAATCCGTCGTTCCGAGGACCACGAGGACAAAGAGGAACGTAGCGATCACCTCCACGAGGCAGGCACCCCAGACGCCGCCGGCATTGGCGACACCGTTGGAGCCGAGGCCGCCGGTGAGATCCGAAGCCGTGACCACGTTCGCGACCAGGAGAAGGCACGCACCGGCAAGGATACCGCCGATAACCTGGCCCACCCAGTAACCGCAGGCGTCCTTCCAAGTCATGCGGCCGGAAAGGGCGACACCGAGCGTGATGGCCGGGTTGATGTGGCAGCCGCTGATGCCGCCGATGGTGTAAGCCATGGCGACGACGGCAAGACCGAAGGCGATTGCGGTTCCCACCACGCCGGCAGGAGTGTTGCAGCCGAGGAACATCGCGGTTCCGCAGCCCAGGAACGTGAGCACGAACGTGCCGACGCATTCAGCAATGTACTTCTTCATACAAAAAAAGCTTTGGTTTAGTGAGTCAAATATATAAAATTTTTCGTGGAGAACGAAAAGTTTTGTCTATTTTTGCAGGGAAGGCGGCCCTTTGCCGCCCTTGTGCGGTATGGAGAATCTGGTGCGGCGCCTCGGGCGCATTTTCAAGGAAAAAGGAAAACAGGTCCAGGAACCGGAGGAATGTCTCCGGAGCCGGATGGCCCGCCTGGATACGGAGCTGGACCGTTGGATGGAACAGGGCGGATGGCGCTGCCCCTGCCGGACGCTTTCGGAGGCGGCGGCGCTCTTGCGGACGGACACTGTCACCCTTCACCATTATTTCACGCAACGGATGCATGTGGACTTCCGTACCTGGCGGACGCAGCTGCGCCTCCGCGACGCCGCCTTCCTGCTCCTGGAGGAGCCGGAGGTCAGCGCTTCGGTCATCGCGGAGCGTGTCGGGTTCACCAACCGGTCCAACTTTTCCCGGCAGTTCCTTGCCTACACGGGTTTTACGCCCGGGCACTGGCGCGAAAAGGCCTGGATATCTCCCGACATCCAGGCCCCGGAAAACGATTATGTTTAACTAATGCTTGATCTTGGCGAGCCCGGAGGCGCGCTTGTTCACCTCGCCGGAAACCTGGAGACCGGTGGCGTCGATGTCGCCGGCTCCGTTCACGGAGAGGTCCGCCGCACCGGCCTTTCCGTCGACATTCACGTCTCCGGCGCCGTTCACCTCCACCTTCAGCCGCTGCACGTCAATGGCCTTGAGGTCCGCATCGGCCGCACCGTTGACCATGATGGAGAGGTCGTTGCAACGGACGGCGTGGAAGGAGAGGTCGCCTGCCCCGTTGACCTCGATCTGGAAGTCTCCGTCGCAGGTCAGGCCCGCCGGGATGTCGAAGTCCGCAGCGCCGTTCACTTCGATGCGGCTCAGCGCAGGGGCTTTGACGGTCACGTCATACTCCGTCGAACGGACGGAACGCTTTTCTTTCGTCTCGAGGATGAGCGTCGTCCCCTCCACCCGGAAATCGACATAGCTGAAGATGTTTTCCTGGGCGCGGAGGGTCACCTCATAGGTGTCGGACTGGGTAAAGGTGGCGTCGGCATGGCCGTTGATGACGATCCGGTCGAAGTCCTTGAGATCGAAAGACTTGGAAACGACGGGGCCCTCGCCCTTGATGGAGTCCTTGCCGCCTTTCCAGTTGGTGTTCACGTGGAAGCAGGAGGTGCACAGGAGCACCGTCGCCGCCATATAAAGGATGCGTTTCATATACTGTCTATTCATTGAAAATGGATGAATCCAGGCCGAGAAGCTGCATGCGCTGCCGGATGGCGGGGACTTCCTTCTCGATGAAGTCCTTGCGCTGGGTCTCCAGCACGGTGTCCCGGGCGTCGTCGGCGACAAAATACCCGATGCCGCGCTTGTTGTAGATGACGCCGTCGGCGGTGAGCTTCTCGTAGGAGCGCATCATCGTGTTCGGGTTCACCCCGATGTCGGCGCCATACTCCCTCACGGAGGGGATGCGGTCCCCTCCCTTGAGGTCTCCGGACAGGATGCGGTCGGCGATCACGTCCACGATCTGGAGATAGATGGGTTTTTCGGTGTTGAAGTTCATAGTCCGCTAATGCTGAATGGTTTTGATGCGGCGCCACACACCCCAGCCGAGGCCGATGGTGAGGAGGCAGGTCAGGGCGACAGAACCGTTCATGATGCCGGTGAACCAACGGGCCACGGCCTGCTCGTCCATCTCGCTGAAACGGGAAAAGAACTGCTCATAGTTCAGGTGCGGGAGGATGAGACCGCCCAGCAGGGACAGGACCGTAGAGACACCGAACAGGATGGCGATCGCGCCCACGATCTTGTTCTTCTTGAAGCAGATGCCGCACAGGAGGAAATACAGGAAGTTGCAGAAAGTGCCCACGATCAGCGGGAAAACGAGACTTCCGGGAGTCATGCGGACAGGAGACTGGCCGTTCAGGCTGCTCAGCATGTTGACAAAGTCGCTATAGGAACTGAAGAAGCCGGTAGCCATCGCCTTGCCGTACGTGGGATCCACCAGGCTCAGGAATCCGTCCAGGAGCAGGTACACGACGAAGAACAGGGCCGGGATGACGATGATGGTCATCAGGAGCATCGACACGAACTTCTCCGTACCGGATGCGGGGATCATCAGCCAGGCCGATCCGGCCTTCTTCTCGGTGAGATACCCGTATGTCCTTGTCTGATAGAATTCCAGGACGGTGAAGGCCAATATGAGGACGGCGAACCGGCCCGGAAGGACCGGGGAGGTCCACTGCTGGGTGAACACCAGGCTGCCCATGACCCAGAGGATGTAGAACAGGACGCTTGCGCCGCCGATCAGGATGGCGGACTTGGAGTGGTTCCGCCACATCTGCTTGAGGTCGTACTTGAAGTAAGTCCAGAAGCGCTGGACGTTGAATGTTTCGTTCATGGCCGGAAAGGATTACTGATGGTTGAACATGGACTGGACGAGGTCTTTGTGCGCATGGACCGCGTTGAAGAAGGCTTCCACATTGACCTTGCTTTCCTCGCCGGTGGTGTTGGGATACACCTGGATGCAGCCGCCGGGGGTCTGCTCCAGATACAGGGCACCGGGCTGGAGTTCGGTACCGTAGTCAAAGAACAGGCGGCCGGAGATCTCCTCCACCGAGGCATTCACGAGGACGGCTTTGTTGTCCAGGATAATGATCGGGTCGATGATGTTTTCCAGGTCGCGGACCTGGTGGGTGGAGATGACGATGGCGGAATCCTCCAGCGTGTACTTGGTCACCGCCTTGCGGAACTGGGCCTTGGACGGGATGTCCAGACCGTTCGTGGGCTCGTCCAGATAATAGTATTTCGCGTTGCACGCGAGCGCGAAGGAGATCCAGGCCTTCTTGAGCTGGCCGGCGGACATGGCGTCCATCCGCTGAGCGGAATCCACCTCGAACTCTTTCAGGATGGTGCCGAACTTCTCCAGGTCGAACCGGGGCCAGAACACGCCGTTCTCCTTCGCGAAGTCGATGGCGCGGGCATGGACAGGGACGACCTCGTCCGGAAGATAGAACTGGTCCGCCAGGAGCGAGGGTTCGCGGTCGAACGGATTGCGACCGTCCACCGTGATCGTGCCCGCCTCCGGCTTCTTGAGGCCGCACAGGAGCGTCAGAAGCGTGGTCTTCCCCACTCCGTTCTCACCCAGGAGTCCGTAGATATTGCCCTCGGACACCTGCAGGGAGATGTTTTCCAGTACGCGCTTGGATCCGTAACTGAAGGAAAGATTGTCGATCTGTATCATATCGTTTGTGTGTATTAGTTTATTAGTACACCGCAAAGGTACAAACAAAAATGAAACCTGCAAACTTTTTTTGATAAATTTGCAAGGAAAATGGAAAAAAGACCGTATCTTTTTTTTTGGTCACTTGGACATTTGGGGTGATGGATTTCGCTCCCAAAGTTGAGGGTGGACATTTCGGGTGATAGCATGGGCAACAGTCGGGCGCGAGGAGGGCCCTTTCCCGGAGCCCCCCGCAGCGCCCAATCTGTAGCCGCCGGAGGTCGTATATTCCGGCGGCGGTGCCCCTCTCTAGAAGGGCGGTTCCCCGCTTAACTCAGCCTGCTTTTTCGCTTCAATTCGAGCGAATATCAGTTCTTCCAAGGCACCATCGTACACTTCA
>JAFUDV010000035.1 GCA_017464245.1 Bacteroidales bacterium
AACTCAAAACTACAAAAAAATCCCCTGCTGGGATTATTCCGGCAGGGGTCATTTTATTTTCAGGACAAAGGGTCAAGTCAATTTCAGCAAACGGGGTCAAGCTCCGGCGGCGCAGGGGGTCACGCGCGCGCGGCTTTTCCACAGTCATCGGAATCATTGACTTCCTGACTGCTGCGACTTCCGCCCACTCCGCAGCAAAGGGGGCTGAGGCTGCTGCAGTGACTGCTGAGGCTCAGGCCGAAGTTGCAGCCGGGTCCCAGAAGATTGCTACCAACACCGCCCTCATTGCCTCTCAGATGGGCCTCGCCACCGCCAACACCGCAGCAGCAGGGTCCGGAGCAGCTTCCGCAGTTGCTTCTATCCCGTTTGTCGGGCCTATTATGGCCGTTGCAGCCCTGGCCTCCGTTATTGCTGCAATCATGGCCATTCCTAAGTTTGCGGAGGGTGGTATTGCCTACGGTCCGACATTAGGCCTCTTTGGTGAGTATGCCGGAGCGTCAAACAACCCGGAAGTTGTAGCTCCTCTTGACAAGTTGAAGGGACTGATCTCGCCCGGGGAAGGTTTCTCGGGTCATGTGGACTTCAAGATAAAAGGAAGAGACCTCGTTGGCGTAGTGAGAAGAGTCTTGTATGAAGAGCTCAGAAATGGAGGGTCGGGATCTATCACAAGAAAAGGCGGAGTCAAAAGGTTTGATGATTAAGCAATTCGATTGCTTTGCCATGTTCAAACTACTCTTTTTATTTGAGCCGGGCAGCATGGGATGTGATTTCTTCCTGTGTTGCCTTTATTACCGGGGCCCACCACCCTTAGAGGGTCATGTGCAAAGTGTTTGCTTTATTTGAGCAGGGCAGCATGGGAGGGACTTCCTTCCTGTGCTGCCTTTATTGCAGAGGCCTCTCTCTTCACCCTTCCAACATAGCCCGGCCATGGAGCTCCGGACTGCTGCCAACGGAGCCCTGTACGCCTTCCTCTCCGGAGATCCGGATCCGCCCCTCCACCTCGCTCCTTCGGACTTCCCTGAGGGGCTCTGAGGCCCTCCCGGAAGGGGCCCGGAGTGCCGGCTCCACAGGCCACATTTCAAGTCCTTCAGAGGCCGTTTTTCTTTTGGATCTGAACAGTCCCCGGCAACTCTTTGCCTTGTTCCTTTGAGCTCTCCTGTGGGCCTTTGATGGCCCGGCCATGGAACTCCGGACTGCTGCTGCCAACGGAGCCCTGTGCGCCTTCCTCTCCGGAGATCTGGGCTCTCCCTCCACCTTGCTCCTCCGGGCTCCCCTGAGGGGCTCTAATGACAAGGAAGACGGGGCTTGATTCTTCGGGAGGAATTCACTACCTTTGCAAGAGCAATCCGACACTGTGGGGCTTGTTGTTATTTGTTTCCACCCTTCAACGGTCTTGTTGTGTTGGATTGCTTTTCTCCCAAGACCCTTCCCCCGATTTGTTGTTATTTTGTTGCTCGCTCTCCGAGCCCTGCAGAATTATTGCAGTTTTTGTTGCTATTTTGTTGCTCGGGAGCAAAAACAACAAAGGCCCCAGGACTGTCCCGGAGCCTCTTTTACTCTCATAACTCATTGATAATGAGCATAAAAAAAGAGAGTCGGCCTGTCACAGGCGGACGCTCTTACTAACCACATAATTAATAACACTAAAACTAATAACCAATAGAATGATTCCGTCAAGAGAACCTTGCTTCCTCATTCCGGTTACAAAGGTACGGCAAATTTTTGGATTTGCAAATTTTTTCAAAACTTTTTTTGAAAAATTTTTACGAATGTGGTAACACGCTGATAATCAATCAATATTTCCAAGCATGTTTCCCGAGTTCCAAAATGGATTCCCCTAAATAACACGGGGAGAAACGTTTGCCGTTCCTCCCCGTGTCCGGTCACGGAATAATCAAGTTACAATTTGCAACACCTAAAGGAGCTTTTTGCGCAGGCACTCGATCATGTCCACGGTCATGGTGTCCAGGTCGAAGGTGGGTTTCCAGTCCCACTCGGCACGTGCGCAACTGTCGTCCATGCTGTCGGGCCAGGAATTCGCGATGGCCTGTCGGACGGGATCCACTTCGTAGCGCACCTTCAGGTCCGGGATGTACTCGCGGATCTTGGCGAAGAGCTGCTCCGGCTCGAAGCTCATGGAAGCGATGTTGAAAGAGTTGCGGTGCACGAGGCGGGACGGGTCGGCTTCCATCAGGTGGATGGCGGCCCCCAGGGCGTCCGGCATGTACATCATATCCATATAGGTACCGGGTGCGATGGGGCAGACGAACTCCTCCCCCTTCACGGCGGAGTAATACACTTCCACGGCGTAGTCGGTGGTGCCGCCGCCGGGCAGGGTCACGTTCGAAATCAGACCCGGGAAACGGACGGAACGGGTGTCCACGCCGTATTTATGGAAATAATAGTCGCTCAGCAGTTCGGTGGCGACCTTGGTGACACCGTACATGGAGCGGGGACGCTGGATCGTATCCTGCGGCGTGCCCACATGCGGAGTCTCCGGGCCGAAGGAACCGATGGAGCTCGGGGTGAACACGGCGCAGTGCTTCTCCCGCGCCACCTCCAGGATGTTCAGGAGGCCGTTCATCTGGATGTCCCAGGCCAGGAGGGGCTTCTTCTCCGCCACGGCAGACAGGAGCGCGGCCAGGTTGTAGATGGTGTCGATCTTATATCGGTCCACGATGTCGGCCAGCTGGGCCGCATTCCGGACATCGGCCAGTTCGGCCGGGCCGCTCTCCAGCAGGATACCTTTGGGTTCGGCGCCCGGGATGTACCCGGCGACAACGGTGCTGCCGGGAATCTCGCGGCGGATCTTCATGGTAAGTTCAGAGCCGATCTGGCCCGTGGAACCTATGACAAGGACGTTTTTCATTACATTGGTTTTAGCAATACAAATTTAGGAGATTTTCCGAAAATATGATACAAATTACAGGGAAAATCCATAAATTTGAAATCGGAAACACCAAATAGCATTAATAACCATGTACGGAACATTCCAGAAGCACCTCCAGGACGAGCTCAAGGCCATCGAGGAGGCCGGTCTTTACAAGAAAGAACGCAACATCGCATCGGCCCAGAGCGCCGAAATCACCCTCCAGGACGGCAGCAAGGCGCTGAACTTCTGCGCCAACAACTACCTCGGTCTTGCGGACAGCCCGCGTCTCGCGGAGGCCGCCAAGAAAGCGATCGACGCGCGCGGCTACGGCATGTCCTCCGTCCGCTTCATCTGCGGCACCCAGGACATCCACAAGGAGCTGGAGAAAGCCATCGCCGACTACTTCCATACCGATGACGCCATCCTCTACGCCGCCTGCTTCGATGCCAACGGCGGTGTCTTCGAACCGCTTCTCACCGCGGAGGACGCCATCATCTCCGACTCCCTGAACCACGCCTCCATCATCGACGGCGTGCGCCTGTGCAAGGCCCAGCGCTTCCGCTACGCCAACGCCGACATGGCGGACCTCGAAGAGAAGCTGAAGGAGGCCCAGGCCTGCCGCTTCCGCATCATCGTCACCGACGGCGTGTTCTCCATGGACGGCAACGTCGCCCCGATGGACAAGATCTGTGACCTCGCGGAGAAATATGACGCCCTTGTCATGGTGGACGAAAGCCATTCCGCCGGCGTCGTGGGCCCGACCGGGCACGGCGTGGCGGAGCAGTTCGGCTGCTACGGACGCATCGACATCTTCACAGGCACCCTCGGAAAGGCCTTCGGCGGCGCCGTGGGCGGCTTCACCACCGGCCGGCAGGAGATCATCGACATGCTCCGCCAGCGTTCCCGCCCGTACCTGTTCTCCAACTCCATCCCGCCGATGATCGCCGGCGCCGGCCTGGAGACCTTCAGGATCCTGAAGGAATCCAACGAACTGCACGACCGTCTTGTGGAGAACGTGAACTACTTCCGCGACAAGATGATGGCCGCCGGCTTTGACATCAAGCCCACCCAGAGCGCCATCTGCGCCGTCATGCTGTACGACGCGAAGCTTTCCCAGGAATTCGCCGCCAAGATGGCGGAAGAAGGCATCTTCGTCACCGGCTTCTACTATCCGGTTGTCCCGAAGGGGCAGGCCCGCATCCGCGTGCAGCTCTCCGCGGCCCATCGGAAAGAGCACCTGGACAAGGCCATCGCAGCCTTCATCAAGGTCGGCAAGGAACTGGGCGTCCTGAAATAGGAATCCTGACCAGACAGGCGGCGGACCGGGGACGGCCCGCCGCTGTTTTCATTTCTTCACCTTCCGGAAGATCACGAACTCGTTCACGAAGAAGTTGATCGTGCCGGACACGCACAGCGCGAGAAGGTTGCACAGGACCGGCTCGAAAGAAGCGTCCTGGAACCAGCCCAGGTACACGAAGATGAAATGAAGCCCCTGCATGACGGCCAGCTTGACGAAGAACACGCCGGTGTTGGTCGCATTGTAGGCAGCGTAATGACGCCAGAAAGAACGTTTTCCGCGCTTCGAGATCCGCTCCCGCCACACATAGTTGTAGGCGATCATGAAATTGACGAGGACTGCCACTTCGAAAGAGAGGAACGGCGAGATCCAGAGCCCCCACCAATAGCTGTCCGGGAAGAACCGGGCGGAGAGGAGCCAATGCAGCCCGAGGTCCACGACCGTGCCCGCTCCGCTGGTGACGGAGAACACGGCGAAACGGACGAGAATCGCGAAAAAACGGTTCCTGGGTTGCAGTCTCATGGTCTGGCAAAGATACAAACAATTGCCCCCCAAGGCAAGTTTTCGCCGAAAAAATTGCGAAAGTCGCCGGAATGGATTAACTTTATAAGTTGAACGCGTATGGAACAACCTCAGTCTTACACCATTGACATCGCCCAGGTTCTCAGGAAGAAGTTCGGAGACAAGACTCCGCGCTGGCTCATACGCCTGGCCCGCAAGCTGCTCCACGAGGATTTCCTCAACGATTTCTTCCGCCGGGGCTATACCGGCGTGGAGTTCTGCGAGAAGGCTCTGGAATACATGCACATCACCCTCCAGGTGGAAGGGATGGAGAAAGTCCCCGGCGACCGTCTCATTACCGTGGCTTCCAACCATCCGCTGGGCGGGCATGACGCCCTGGCTATCGTCGCCCTGTTCGGCCGGAAGTTCGACGGCAACGTACGGATCCTCGTGAACGACTTCCTGATGGTTCTCAAGCAGCTCAACGGCATCTTCGTTCCGGTGAACAAAGTGGGGGCCGGACAGTCCCGCGGTCTGTCCGCCCAGACGGACGGCATCTTCCACTCCGACGCCCAGATCCTCTTCTTCCCCGCCGGCAAATGCGCGCGCCGCATCCATGGGAAGATCCAGGACCCCGACTGGAAGAAGACCTTCATCAACAAGAGCGTCGAAACGCATCGGGATGTCGTGCCCATGCATTTCATCGGCCGGAACTCCTGGCGGTTCTATTTCATGGACTGGATCGGCAAGGTGACCGGGGTCAACAAGAAGTTCCCGCTCGCCATGATCCTCCTCGTGGACGAAATGTACCGGGCGCAGGGCCGCACCTACCGGATCGTCATCGGAGACCCCGTCCCCTGGGAAACCTTCGACCATTCGAAGCGCCCCCTGGAATGGGCCGCATGGATGAAGGAGAAAGTCGAGAACCTGTAACCCCGTCAACCTGTACTAAAACCCAACCTGATATGAAAAAGATCATCGACCCCGTCGACAAGGAACTCCTGAAGGCGGAACTCAATCCGGACCGCCACCTGCGGACAACCAACCGCGCCGGCAACGAACTGTACGTCGTCGGTCCCGAATGCACGAACGTCATCCGGGAAATCGGACGTCTGCGGGAAATCGCTTTCCGGAACGACGGCGGCGGCACCGGGGAACCCCTGGACATCGACAAGTTCGACACGGACCCGGCCTACGGCTACCGCCAGCTCGTCCTGTGGGACCCTCAAGCGGAGGAAATCATCGGCGGATACCGCTTCTGCCTGTGCGACGAGGCGGTTTTCGACCGGTTCGGGCAGCCCATCCTGACCTCCTCCCACATGTTCGAGTTCACCAAGAAGTTCCTGAACGACTATCTCCCCTATACCGTGGAGCTCGGCCGCTCCTTCGTCTCCGTCGAATACCAGAGTTCCAAGGCCGGTTCCAAGAGCCTCTACGCCCTGGACAACCTTTTCGACGGCATCGCCGCCCTCGGCGTACTGTACAAGGACCGCATCAAGTTCTTCTTCGGGAAGATGACCATCTACCCCAGCTACAACAAGGACGCCCGGGAACTGGTGATGTATTTCCTGAAGAAGTATTTCGGGGAGAAGGCCGACCTCATCAAGATCCGCAAGCAGGTGAAGATCGAGAACCAGCGCCGTTTCCACAAGGTCTTCACCGGACTTGACTACAAGGAAAACTACAAGATCCTCAAGGCCGAGGTTTCCAAACTGGGCGTGAGCATCCCGCCGCTCGTGAACACGTACATGAACCTCTCCCCTTCCATGATCTATTTCGGGACGGGCGTGAACGACGAGTTTGCCGACGTCCTGGACTCCGGCATCCTCATCACTTTCGACGAGATGTATCCCGATAAGATCGAACGGCACTCCAAGACCTTCTCCAAGATCGGCTGGCGTGCCATCAAATCCATCTTAAAGCGCTTCCAGCGCCGAGGCTAGCTTGCTCACCATCACGGTTCCGAGCAGCACCTTGCCGTCGGGGCCGACCAGGTACATCGAGGGAATCCACTTGACGCGGAAGCTGTCCGCCACGGTGGATTCCTTTTTGGTGACGAAATCACTGAGCTGGAGCCACCCGATGCCGTTTTCGGCCACATAGGCATCCAGTTTCTCCGGATCCGTGTCAAAGGAGATTCCGACGAATACGGCCTTGTCGCCATACTTCGCATAGAGGTCCTTCATCGCCGGGACGTCCGCCCGGCAGTCCGGACACCAGGTAGCCCAGAAATCATAGACGACATACTTCCCGGCAAATTCGTCCGGGCCGTGGAGGACGTCAGCGCGGTCCTTCAGGGAAAAGGCGGGGATGGGCTCCCCTTTCCGGATCATGTCCACAGCGTATTCGCTGTCGGCGTCCTTGGGGCCCTTGCAGGCCAAGACGGCCGCGACGGCGGCGCAAATAAAGAAAAACTTTCTCATTTTCTGACGGTTACATGGAAACAGGTCTGTAATTTCTCGTATTTGACATAACAGGCGCCTTCGTCATGGAGGTCCTTGAGGACCTGCGAAAGCGTTGCACGCAGATATTCGGGAGGGACATCCTCGTACGGACGACCGCGAAGATCCGGGACCTTGACATAATGCCAATAGGACAAGTCGAAAGTGGTTCCGTAACGGTGCGTGGAATTCTCGGAAGCGTTGATGTTTCCCGTACGGAGTCTGCGGACATCCTCTTCCGTACGGAGGACGGAGGTGACCACAAGCCTGTTGGGATTGAGCCCTTTCGAAGAGAGGGAATCCTGGAAATTCCGGCCGATCCGGTCCAGCAGGTCCGCGGCGGAAGGGATCAGGAACGGGATCGAGTGGGTCAGCTCATCCACGTCGTACAGGTCGTTGTCCTTGATTTCAACCAGCCGGCCCTTCAGGTGCTCCGCCGCATCCCGGTCCTTGACGGGAGGGACGCCCACTGCCTGCGCGACGGCGAGCTGGACCTCGTTCAAGTCGTTGAACTCCCGGGCGAACTGGACGTCATAAACCCGGACAGGATGGTTCTCGATAGGGCCTGCATGATGCCACAGCCAATTCCTCACGGACCGGACGATCCAGGAGACAAGCAGCACCAGGATCAGCGTCGCGATGGCCGACACGATCATCCAGAATTTGGTCTTCTTCCTCAGTTTCATCGCATAAATATAGGAATAAATGTCCGGAACGGCCACTTTTCCGTTCAAAAAATCGCTTCTTTGCGGAATCCGGATTTTTATTGCTATTTTTGCCCAAGCAATTTTTTTAAAAATGGAAGAAAAAAAGCAAGCCAACCGGATACAGACCTCCATCCTGAATCCCATCGAGAAGAAACTGCTCGTCTCGATGGCGGAGAAGATGCCCGCCTGGGTCACTTCTGACATGCTCACTTTCGTCGGCTTCCTCGGCGCCTGCGTCGTTGCAGCCGGATATGCCCTCTCCAACCTGAACCTGAACTGGTTATGGCTGTCCTGCCTGGGATTCGTCATCAACTGGTTCGGCGATTCGCTGGACGGCAGCCTCGCCCGCGTGCGCGGAACCCAGCGGAAAACATACGGCTTTTTCATCGACCACAACGTGGATGTCATCAACGAGACCATCATGTTCGTGGGCGTCGGCACCTCTCCCCTGGTGAACATGACTTTCATGATGGGCGTGCTCGTCGCCTACCTGATGCTCAGCGTTTACGTGTACATCGACTGCCATCTCAAGGGCGAGATGCGCCTGACATACGGAGGGCTCGGTCCCACCGAGTTCCGCATCCTGGCGATCATCGTGAACCTCCTGTTCATCTACATCCCTCAACTTTCCCAATGGAAGAGGCATATCGTCCTGTTCCACAATGAATTCGAATTCGGAATCCTGGACGGGATCGCCATCGCCGTCGCCGCCGTGCTGTTCTGTTTCTACCTGGTCAGTTTCTTCAAGGACATCCGATATTTCTCCCGCATCGACCCGATCAAGAAGAGAGAGGAGGAACGGTAGATGGCCGTCATTACAGCGAAGGAAGCCGCCAAGGACCTCTCTCCCATTTTTGCCGGGAAGGGAGGCCGTCTCCTTTTCCGGATCATGGAGAAGGCAACCGGCATCGACAAGGTCAATGCCACCCATGACCGGGTAGATGCGGCCGGCATCCCCTTCGGACCGGATTTCGCCAAGGCCATCCTGGACGATGTGGGGGTGGACTTCCGGATCGGCCATGCAGAGCGGCTGGAAGCCCTTCCGGACGGACCGTTCATCACCGTCTCCAATCACATCTACGGCCATCTGGACGGGATCTGCCTGGTGGACCTTGTCGGCCACAGGCGTCCCGACTTCAAAGTCATGGTGAACGAGATGCTGATGTGGATCAAGGGACTGGCCCCAAGCTTCATCGCCGTGAATCCCAAGACCGACGACAGCGGCATGGCCTCCCCCACCAGCATCAACGGAATCAAACAGTCCATCCAGCTGCTTCAGGAAGGGCATCCGCTGGGACTGTTTCCTTCCGGAGCCGTCGCCGACCTCAAGCCCCGGGAGCATTGGGCCATCCGGGAACGGGCGTGGCAGAACGTAGCGGTCCGGCTCATCCGGAAGGCTCGGGTCCCGGTCGTTCCCATCCGCTTCTTCGACCGGAACTCCTTGTTTTATTACGGGCTGGAACTGATTGATTACAAAGTCCGTTTCATCCGGCTATTCCACGAAATGTACAACAAGCGCGGCACCTGTCCACGTGTCGGAATCGGTCCGGTCATCTCCCTGGAGGAGCAGGACCGGCACGACAGTCTGGAAGCCTTCGGGGACTTTCTCCGCTCCCGGGTGGACGGGATGCCGGAACCTGAAACCTATATCAAACGCTCCGAACTATGGAAGTGAAAGTCGTCCTCCTGACGGGCGGAAGCAGCGGCATCGGCGCCGCAACGGCCCGTCTTCTCGCTGAATCCGGTATCACCGTCTATGCCGGCTCCCGGCGGGGTACCGTCGAGAAACCCGCCTCCCGGATCATTCCCGTCCAGCTGGATGTCAACCGTGAAGGCTCCGCCGAGTCGGTCGTGGAAAGGATCGTGTCCGAACAGGGCCACCTGGATGCGGTCATCTGCAACGCCGGCAACGGCATCTATGGTCCTGTGGAAGGTTCCACCGACGCCGAGGCGCGCTACCAGTTCGAAACCTGCTATTTCGGATCCCTCCGGACAATCCAGGCATGCCTGCCCGTATTCCGCCGCCAGGGCTTCGGCCGCATCGTGACCGTCACTTCCGTAATGGCCATCCTCCAGCTTCCCTTCCAGGGGTTCTATTCCGCCGCCAAGGCGGCCCTCCTGTCCATCAGCGAGTCCCTGTCCATGGAGCTGAAAGGCACCGGCATCGAATGCTGCAGCGTCCTCCCGGGAGACGTGGCAACCGGCTTTACGGCCGCCCGCACTTTCACGGCCGCCGCGAAGGATCCCGGCTCGCCCTACCGGGTCCGGATGGACCGCAACCTGAGGAAGATCGAGAAGGACGAACTGGGCGGCATGCAGCCGGAAGTCATCGGCAGGGCCATCCTGAAACAGCTCCGGAAAAAGCACATGTCCGTGCGGGTGATTCCCAGGATCGATTACGGCGCCGTGGGCGTATTGGTCCGGATCCTGCCGGAGAAAGCCAAACTGGCACTCTTGGACCTTCTGTACAGCTGATACTGTTGCTGATTTGAAGAAAAAACCGTACATTTGACGGATTATGCGTCGAGTCCGTCATATCTGCCTGCATGCCCTCCTCCTGCTGCTGCCAGCCCTGGCATCGGCCCAGGTGACACGGGTGCATGGCAAAGTGACGGATGCCGCAACCGGCTCTGCCATTCCCTATGTTCCCGTCTATTTCTCGGGGACCTACATCGGCACGACCACCAACGACGCCGGCGAATACGCCCTGGAAGCGGCGGAGCAGGAAGTGCGTTCCATTACGGCGGAGGTCGGCGGCTATGTGCCCCGCACCCTTCCTGTCGCCGGGGGCAAGGAGCAGGTCATCGACTTCCAGCTCGTCCCGGACGGAACGGTCGATCCGGCGACCCTGCTGCAGGACAGCCGCTATGTCCGGTCCATCCTCTATAACCTGAACCGGAACAAATTCCGGCACGATCCGGAAAGCGTCCCCGCCTGGGAAGCCCGGCTGTACAGCAAAGTGGAACTGGCGGTGGCCAATGTGGAGAACTTCGTGGGAAGGGCCCTCTTCCGTAAGCGGAACGACTTGATTCCCGAAATGCGCGACACCACTTTCACCGGCTATATCCCGGTCTTGTTTTCCGAGGCGGTCCTGCGGCGTTACTTCGCCGTGGAGCCGGCCGTGGACCGGGAGGTTTTCGAGGCCAGCCGCATCTCCGGACTGGACCAGCAGAACGTCCTGCGCCAGTTCACGGGCTCGTCCACCCTCCGGATGAACTTCTACCGGGACATCATCCCGGTCTTCAACCTGAGCGTGCCCTCCCCTGCCAGCGCCGTCGGGCACCTGTTCTACCACTACACGCTGGTGGACAGCCTGACCGTGGGCGGCCGGAAAACCTATTCCATCAGCTTCGTCCCCAAGAAGATGATCACCTCCCCGACCATGGAGGGACGGATGGAGGTCGATGCGGAGGACTATGCCATCAGCAGCGTCCATGCCCGCCTGTCTCCCTCCGCCAACATCAACTGGATCCGGCAGCTGAACGTGGACAGCGAGAGCATCCGCCGAGATGACGGCACCTGGTTCTTCGACCGGGAGAACCTGTTCCTGGACGCCTCCGTGCACCTGAATGACCGCGTGACGGTCGTCTCCCTCCAGATGAAGCGGGATATCGACTATACCGACGTCGTCTTCGGGCCTTTCGCCGGCATGGAGGAGCTCGCCGGCGGCGACAAGGTGGGGGTGGACGAGCACCCGGACAAGGATGCCGCATGGTGGGAAGAAGCCCGGCCGAAGCCCCTCAGCGTCCGGGAACAGTCCATTTTCACCACGGCGGAACGCTTCAAGGAGACCAGCCTCTTCAAATGGGGGTCCGCCCTGGGAAACATGTTCGCCACCGGTTACCTGGAAAGTATGGAACTGGGCATCGGTTACGGCCCATGGGAAAAGACCGTCACCTTCAACGGGACCGAAGGGGTCCGCCTGCAGGCAGGCGGTCACACGACGAAGGAGTTCAGCCGGAAAGTCCGGCTCTCCGGCTATGCCGGGTATGGATTCCGCGACCGGGAGTGGAAATGGGGTGCCTTCACCGAGTTCATGCTCGGAGACAACCAGAAACGGACGAACAAGCTCTCCGTCTCGTTCAGCAAGGACTACGAGAGCCTGGGCCGGGGATCCGGCGTGTTCACCGAACGCAACATCGTCAACTCCCTCCTGGCGCCGGGCGGCTTCGACAAGCAAGGACTGGTCTTTGGAGCGCAGGTGGAGCACCGGTATGAATTCAGTCCCAACTTCAATTCCATCCTGAGCCTCCAGCATCTGCGCATCTATGCCAATCCGGACATTCCCCTGATCCGTCCGGACGGCACGCCGGCGGGCAGCTTCTCCACGAACCAGATCCATTGGACCGGCCGTTTCTCCTGGAACGAACGGGTGAACCGCGGCGTCTTCGACAAATCCTACATCTTCACGCGGTACCCCATCGTGTCGGTGGACCTGCTGGGAGGTGTGAAGGGCATCACGTCCGACGACTGCTCCTTCCTCCGCGGCGAGCTCACCGTGGACTGGCGGATTCCCGCCGGCATCCTGGGATTCGGGCGCTTCCACCTGAACGGCGGCGCCATCCTGGGCAGCGTCCCCTACCCGCTCCTGAAACTCCACGAAGGCAACCAGAGCCAGCTGTTCGGCAACCCCACGATCTCCCTGCTGGACAAGTCGGCCTTCTCCCTGATGAATTTCTACGAGTTCGGTTCCGACCGCTGGGTCACCTCTTTCTATGAACACAACTTCAACGGCCTTCTCTTCGGAATCCTCCCCCTCATCAAGCACCTGGACCTTCGCGAGGTGGTTACCGTGCGTGGAGCCTGGGGGACCATTACGGAGCAGAACCGCAGCCAGGCTCCTTTCCTCCTGATGGAGGGCCTCCAGTCGCTGGAAAAGCCCTATGTGGAGGCCGGCGTCGGCATCGCGAACATCTTCCATCTCCTCCGGGTGGACTGCTTCTGGAAGCTAACGCACCGGAACGGGCGCGACTTCGCCGTGAACATCGGCCTGGACATCGACTTCTGACCGTGAAAAGAGCCCTCTTCTTCCTCACCCTTTTCCTCACGCTCACCGCATCGGCACAGACCACCAAAGTCAAAGGCGCTGTCCTGGATGCCGAGACGGGAGAGCCCGTGCCCTTTGCCAGCGTCTATTTCGACGGCACCGTCATCGGCATCTCCTCCGACCTGGAGGGCCGGTTCAGCATCGAGACCCGTTCGAAGGACATCACGACCTTGACGGCGCACCTCATCGGATACGAACCGGAAACGGTCCCGGTGGCCAAGGGATCCTTCTCGGAAGTGGAGTTCCGGCTCCGCAAGGACCTCCGGCAACTGGAAGCCGCCCTGGTCCGCCCCGACGACCGCTACATCCGCTCCATCCTGGGGCGGATCGACCAGGCCCGGAAGCGCCATGACCCGGAACGCGCCGATGCCTGGCAGACCCGCCTGTACAGCAAGATTGAGCTGGATGCCACCCATGCCGAGGACTTGATTGACAAGACGTTCCTCAAGGGCCCCCTGGGGTTCGTGCTGGATTACCGGGACACGTCGGCCGTCACCGGTACGCCATATATCCCCATCATGATCTCGGAGACCGTTTCCCGGAAATACCATGCCCTGGAGCCGTCCGTGGACAAGGAAATCATCGAGGCCAGCCGTATCTCCGGGCTGGAGCAGGACAACATCCTGCGGCAGTTCGCCGGCTCCTACCTGCTCAAGACGAACTTCTACCACAGCCAGGTCAGCGTTTTCAACCTGGACATCCCGTCCCCCGCCAGCGCGGCCGGGCACCCCTTCTACAACTACTATCTGGTGGACAGTCTACAGGTGGAAGGACGGAAGACCTATACCCTCCGGTTCCATCCCAAGCGCCTGGTCACCTCGCCGGCTCTGGACGGTGAGATGAACGTGGACGCCGAGGATTTCGCCATCCGGTCGGTCCATGCCAGCCTGGCTTCCAAGTCCAACGTGAACTGGATCCGGCACATCAACGTGGACATCGAAAACCAGCGTCTGCCGGACGGAAAATGGTTCAGCAGGGAGGAGCGTCTGTTCATCGACTTTTCCATCTCCGTCAGTGACAAGTCCAAAGTGGTCTCCTTCCTCGGTAACCGCACCATCGTTTATTCCGACACCTCCTTCGGAGCATTTCCGGAGATGGAAGGCCTCTCCGGCGGAGACAGGGTCCAGGTAGGACCGGAACCCGATAAGGACCTTGCCTATTGGGACGGAACCCGTCCCTATGACCTGACGGAACGCGAGCAGGGCATCTTCCGCATGACGGACCGGCTCAAGGGGACATCGGCCTACAAGTGGACCTACGGGATCGCCAATATGTTCATCACCGGGTTCGCCGAAAGCAGGAAACTCGGCATCGGCTATGGTCCCTGGGCCCGGACCTTGACCTTCAACGACGTAGAAGGCGTCCGGGTGCAGGCGGGCTTCCGGACGACCAAGGAGTTCAGCAAGACCGTCCGTTTCCGCGGGGCACTGGGCTACGGCTTCAAGGACAGGGAGTTCAAGGGAAACGCCTCCACGGAATTCATCTTCAACCGGGAACGGACGCGGAAGCTCACCCTGTACGCTTCGCGGGAGTATGAACAGTTGGGCCGCGGATCCGGCGTCCTGACCGAGCAGAACATCTTCAACTCCCTGCTGGCCCAGGGCGGCTTCAACAAGCAGAGCATGCTGTTCAAGGCCGGGGCGGATTACCGGCACGAGTTCTCTCCGGGTTTCAACGCCGGCCTTGAAATACAGCATCTCCGGCTGTACGGGAATGACGTCGTCCCCCTCATCCGTCCTGACGGGGAAGCGGACGCTAGTTTTTCCGTCAACCAGGTCCACTGGAGCGGCCGCTTCTCCTGGAACGAGCGCGTGAACCGCGGGTTCTTCGACAAGGAGTACATCTTCACCCGCTATCCGGTCATCACGGTGGACCTGCTCTCCGGCATCAAGGGCCTCACGTCCGGTGACTGCTCCTTCTACCGGGGCGAACTGACCGTGGACTGGCGCGTACCCGCGGGCGCCGTCGGCTTCGGCCGCCTCCATGTCAACGGCGGTGCCATCCTGGGATCCGTTCCCTATCCCCTCCTCAAACTGCACGAAGGCAACCAGACCTATTTCATGGACCGGAGCGCCTTCTCCTGCATGGACTACTACGAGTTCGCCTCCGACCGCTGGATCACGGCCTCCTACGAGCACAACCTGAACGGATTCATCCTCGGGAAAATCCCCCTTGTAAACCGCCTGGACCTCCGGGAAGTCTTTACGGTCCGGACTGCCTGGGGAACGATTTCGGAACAGAACCGGGGCGAAAGGGCCCGCTACGACTACGGCATACTGGGGATGGGAGCCCTGGAGAAGCCTTATGTGGAGGCAGGTATTGGAATATCAAATATATTCCGTATCTTTCGGGTGGACGGATTCTGGCGCCTGACGCACTGGAAAAACCGGAACTTCGTCATCAACATTGCCTTGGACGTAGATTTTTAGGACCATGAGAACACTCCTGCCTTTCTTCCTTGCCGCCGTGTGCACCCTCTCGGCAGCGGCCCAGACCATTCCTGTCAACCCCAAGTTCGGGGCCGTTTCCGACCATGAGGTGGACATGGCCGTCTATGAACCGGACACATCCGCCGTGGCGGTCGTCCTGTACCGGAAGTACTCGCTGGACATCGTCTTCAATTTCAAGCTGGAAATCGTACAGGAAGTCACGGTCCATGAGCGGATCAAGATTCTCAAGGAAGCGGGGAAGGACTATGCCGACTACAGTTTCGTCTATTCGAACACCAACAGTTTCAAGGAGTACTATTCCGGCGTCAAGGTGGAGACCTATAACCGCGAGGACGGGAAGGTCGTCAAGACGAAGATGAGCAAGAAATACCAGTTCGACGAAAAGTATTCCGACACGGCCCGTCGCCTCTCCTTCACGGCCGAGAACGTGAAAGTGGGCTCCGTCATCGAGGTCGCCTACAAATTCACCTCGCCGCAATTCTGGAGCATCGACAACATCGAGTTCCAGCAGGAGATCCCCATCAACGAGATGGACATCGACGTGGGCTATGCCGAGTACTTCCAGATGAACCGCAACCAGAAAGGCGCCGTCCGAACGGAATTCCGGCAGGACTCTTCGCAGCAATCCCTGAATGTCGAGGGAGGACACTCCGTCTCCTACCAGATGTACCGGGATGTTTTCAAAGCCGTCGATGTCCCCGCCCTCCGGGAAGACTCTTATAGTTTCTGCCCGGAGCAGTACCGGAGCCAGATCCTGTACGACCTCTCCGGGGTTGCAATTCCCGGTGCCGTTTACAGGAACTACAACAGGACCTGGAAAGACGTGGACAAAGCCATCGCGGAGTCGGACATCGTCTCCGGCTGCAAAGCGCTATTCCGCGAGGCAAAGGAACTGGAGGCATCCCTGGAGGGCGTGGAAGGAGACGAAGCCCGGATCGCCGCCATCCGCAACTACGTCCTGGGGAAGGTGGAATGGGACAGGAACAGCCGTCTCGTTCCCGAGTCCGCCAAAGAGGTCCTCAAGAAGGGATCCGGCTCCGATGCCGACATCAATGCACTGACAGCCAGCGCATTGAATACGGCCGGATACCTTGTTGAACCGGTGATGGTCCGGCGGCGGGGCAATGGCATCCTGATGAACTACCACATCACGATGAATGCTTTCAACACGTTCATCCTCCGCATCACAACCCAGGACGGAAGCCAGTCCTGGTTCCTGGATGCCGCCCGGGAAGAAGGCTGCCTGAACGTCCTGCATCCGCAGTTCCTCGTGGACCAGGCCCGTGTCATCCGGAAGGACGGTTCCGGCGAATGGGTGGACCTGACCCGGCTGACCCGCACCCGGATCCTCCAGGCCGTGAAGGCCAGCCTGGCGGAGGACGGATCCCTGGAAGGCACCTCCAGGATCCAGGCCAGCGGCGAGGAGGCCTTCGCCCTGAAGTCGCAGTACAACAAGTTCGATTCGGAAGACGCCTTCATCGAGGATATCG
Source organism: Bacteroidales bacterium (assembly GCA_017464245.1). GTDB lineage: Bacteria > Bacteroidota > Bacteroidia > Bacteroidales > UBA932 > Cryptobacteroides. Next base: position 16,806 of record JAFUDV010000035.1, read on the forward strand.
AGAACGATGAGAACCTCCAGGTGGAGAGTTTCACCTTCGACAAGCCCTACGGGCCGGTTGCCGGACTGAACTACACCTTTACGAAAGAACAGTCCGGAGAGAGTATGCTCTACATCCATCCTTTCCTGAGCAAGTTCCACAGCAGCACGGCCTTCCGGAAGGAGAGCCGGGACATTCCGGTGGAATTCCCGTATCCGGTCGACATTTCCTATACATATCTGCTGACGGTCCCGGACGGCTATGCCGTCGAAGAGCTGCCGGAAGGGACCTCCCTGGTCTGTCCGCCCGTGGACGGCCGCATCCTCTTCCAGTGCAAGGAGATCGGAGGGCAGGTTTCCCTGACTTACAAGTTCAGCCTGGACAGATACATGGTCCTCCCTTCCGAGTATCCGGACCTCCGCGCCTTCTGGGAAGCCGCCGCCGGCATCGAAAACTGCACCATCGTCCTGAAGAAGCAATGAGATACCGCCTGATCCTGCCTCTGATGTTCATCGGGGCCGCGCTCTCCGCCCAGGAGAAATGCAACGCCGTCGTGCTGGAAGATGCTGAGACCTTCGTGATGGACTCCCCCACCTCCGGGACCTACTCCGTACGCCGGATCGTGCAGGTGAACGGGAAAGCGGGCGAACAGGAGGCTGTCTTCCACGAATATACGGACCAGTTCCGAAGCCTGACCGCTTTCAAGGGGACGGTGGAACGCGCCGGCGCCAAGCCGGTCAAATTGAAGAAAGATGACCTGATGACAGTCTCCATGGCTTCCGGCCTGGCCGAGGACGGATTCCTCGTGGGCTACGTCCCGGCCGGCACTTATCCATATACCGTCACCTACGAATACACGATGAACTATCGGAAGGGCATCGCCGCCTTTCCGGCTTACGTCCCCGTCACCAGCGAAAAAGTCAGGCTGGAGAAGGGGTATTACCGGCTGACCGTCCCGGCAGGGACTGCCATCAGCCACTTCGGAGAAAGAGTCGGCGAAGTCCGTAAGGAGGAGGGAAAATCCGACTCCTATCTCTGGGAAGTCCCTGTCTTCGAGGGGTTCACGGAAGAGTCCATGATGCCGTCGTGGCGTTCGGTCGTCCCCAATCTGTCGGTCGCTCCGGTTGATTTCACCTACGCCGGCGTCAAAGGCAGCCAAGGCAGCTGGGAGGATGTCGGCCGTTGGTGCTACGGCCTAAAGGAAGGGGCCGGCTTGCTTCCGGACGATGTCGTCGCACAGGTCCGGCAGATGACGGCATCGGCCGGATCGGACCTGGAGAGAGTCCGCATCCTGTACGATTACCTTCGCGACCATACCCGCTATGTGAGCATCCAGCTGGGCATCGGCGGCTACAAGCCATTTCCCGCCGCCCAGGTCCACAAGAGTGGATTCGGTGACTGCAAGGGCCTGTCCAACTACCTTCAGGCCATGCTGGAAGCCGTCGGCATCCCGTCCACCTACACGCTGGTGAATACGGACCGGGCCCGTTTCCTGAACGGTTACTCCGGCATCGGGCAGATGAACCACGTCATGCTTTGCGTTCCCCTTGCCGAACAGAAGGATACGCTCTGGGTGGAATGCACCAACGCCGCCGTTCCGCTGGGTTACCGGCATGAGGACGTAGCCGGTCACGATGTCGTCCTCGTCACGCAGGAGGGAGGCATCCCCGTCCGGGTCCCGGCCTACCCCGATTCGCTGAGCCGCCGCGTCAACCGGGTGGAAATCGACCTTCGGGAGGACGGCTCCGCCCATCTCACCGTGCAGAAGGAACTCTACCTGGATTATACCGAAAGCTGGTTCGGGATCCACGACTGGACCCCGGACGAGCGCCTGTCCAGACTGACCCGCGGGTTGAAGACCCAGCCGCAGGACGTCATGCTCACCGGCGTCCGGGACAACTTCCGCGACTATGACGGTCCCCTTTTCTGCCCCCGGATGGAAGTCGGATACACCTTTGAGACCCGCCAGTACGCAACGGTCGGAAAGGACCGCCTCTTCCTGCCGGCGACCCCTTACAACAACACCATTTCCCTGCAGCGCGGGAAACGTCAGAATGATATCGTCAGTGAATCGGCCTACACGCTCCGGGATGAGATCCGCATCCACCTTCCGGCCGGTTTCCGGTTGGAAAGCCTGCCCTCTCCGGTCGATATCGACTCGGAATGGGGGGCGTTCAGGGCCGAGGTCGCCAAAGACCAGGATGCCGTCACCATCAAACAGGTCTTTCACGGCAAGCGTTTCCACGAACCCGCTGCACGATACGACGAGTACCGCACTTTCGTCCGGGCCGTCAACAAAGCGTATGGAGCGGGCCTGGTGCTGGTCCGGGACTACTGATCGTCCACGCCGCCCCCGGTGGAATAGTCGGAAGAATCGGCAATCAGGTGCCTCCGCATGCCCTGACGGGCCCACTTGACCATCTGGAAGCAGAACAGGAGGATGGCGATGGTGATGGCGCCGCTCAGCTGCGGAGTGACGGCGGACATCATGGCGACGGTGTCATAGATGCCGTGCGCAAGGACCGGATACAGCCACATCTTGATGCCTGCGCCCTGGGCCCGATAGCGGTCAAAGTGGTTCAGGGAGAAGAAATACCCCATCAGGACGGCGAAGCCGAAATGACCCGGGATGGCCGTGAGGGAGCGGCCGATGCCCGTCGTCACCCAATCCGTTCCGGCGGCGAACAGGTATTCGACGTTCTCGAAAGCCGCGAAGCCCATGCCCACGCTCACGGCATAGACAATGCCGTCCATCCGCTCGTCGAAATACGGATTCTTCCGAAGGAAGAGCCACAGGCACAGGAGCTTGGCCGTCTCTTCCGGGATCGCAGCCCCAAAGAAGGCCTGACGGACAGCATCCCAGAAGGAATGGATTTCCTGCGGGAAGAGGCCCAGGTTCATGGACGGAACAGAAATGAAGAACGAGCAGAATACCGAAAGGCAGCCGTACAGGAAGCCTTTCGCGATCATCTTGACGGGTTCCCGCTGCAATTTGTCCTGTTGATACGTGTAGAAAAGCAGGATCAGGGCCGGCAGTACGGCGAGGGCGATGACGTTAAGCATAGTCGATGACGGTCAGGATATGGTCTTCCACCCGGAAGTGCACGTCCTTGCCCCCGAAGGGCATTCCATACACCCTTCCGGGTACTCGTTGATAAGCAGGACGGGGATCCAGGGAGAGAATCTCCTCCAGGGCCCTGCGCTCCGCAGGAGCGATATCCAGGGACTCGGGGATCCGGACTTCGAGGACGCTCTCCGGGGCCGACGACGCAAACCCGGAACGGGCTCCCGGAAAACTGTCCGCATACGGGACATAGGGTTTGATGTCATAGACGGGGGTCCCGTCCATCAGGTCGGCTCCCCGGACCAGCAGGTCCATTCCGTCAATTCCTTCCAGTTCCACGCAGGAGAGTCCCAGCGGATTGGGCCGGAATGGGGAACGGGTCGCCCAGACACCCATGGCGACGTTTCCGCCCAGACGCGGCGGACGTACCGTCGGCTGCCACTCCCCTTTGGCCGGCCGGTTGGCGGAGAAGCCCCAGATGAGCCAGATCCGGTCAAAGCCTTCCAGCCCCCGGAGCGCCTCCCGGTTCCGGTAATCCGGTTCGAAGACGATCCGGCCCTGCAGGGACGGAGCCAGTCCGCTCTGGCGCGGAATGCCGAATTTGGAGCCGAGGGATCCCCGGTACAGGGCGACAGGCCGGATTTCCATGATTACTTCACTTTGAACTTGCGCTTGGCGGCAAAGGAAGCGAAGACGATGAACGTATCGTCGCCGGGGACCGTCTCGAAGGTCACCCGCGTCCAGCGCTTCTTGATCCGGTACGAGACCGGACGGATTTCGCCCGTGTCGGGATTCCACTGGAGGGGCTCCCGCCCGCCGACGCGGAAACGGACTTTCACACGACCGGAACGCGACCCCATGTTGCAGATATGGTAGATTTCAACATCGGGCAGATGACGGTGTTCAAAGGTCAGGCTGTCGACCTTCGTCCGGACGTCGCGTTTCACGCCGGCGGCCTTGAGGATGGACCTCAGCGTCTTCCCCGACATGACATTGCCGGAGAGCCAGACCTTCTCCACCGTCCGCTGGAACACCGCGTCATCCGCCGGATTCAGGCACTCGGCAGGTTTCACCCCGCCGATGAAAGCGCCGCCGTCCGCCAGTTCCGAGATCCGGTTCAGGACCTGGAGTGACATACGACGGTCCTGCAGATACAGGACCCGTCCGTTCAGCCCTCCGTCGGAGTAGAGCCGGCCCCTTTTCACATGAAGGCTGTCCATGAGCAGTTCCCTGCCGATCCCCTCGCAGGCATACCCGTATGGAATGACCGGAAGGTCGAACAGGGAATCCCCCGTCTCGCCGGAAAAAAGGAGGATGTCGGCCACCGGAACACCCTGGGACAGAAGATATTTCGTCCTTCCGTCCGGGATGGAATCGGGAATGGCTTCGAAACCGGCCCGGAGCTCGGTAAAGGCTTTCTCGGAAGCGGCGATGTCGATATAGTTGTACCGCCCGCGCCCGCAGCCGGCAGCGGCGAACACGACGATAATCATGTACAGGATCCTTTTCATCATCCTTTCTCCGTTCATTCCTACAAATTTAAGGATTATTCCCCGTTTTCTCCGAGAATTTGTGTAATTTTGCACATCAAATCGATTAAAAAACGCTATCAATGAAAAGAATCGTATTAGTTCGCCACGGCGAAAGCGTCTGGAACATGGAGAACCGTTTCACCGGATGGACCGACGTGGACCTGAGCCCCAAGGGCGTGAATGAGGCCATCGAGGCCGGCAAGCTCCTCAAGGCCGAGGGCTTCACCTTCGGAAAGGCCTATACCTCCTACCTGAAGCGGGCCGTCAAGACCCTCAACAACATCCTCGACAACATGGACCTGGACTGGATTCCCGTCGAGAAGAGCTGGAGGCTGAACGAGAAGCACTACGGCAACCTCCAGGGCCTGAACAAGGCCGAGACCGCCGAGAAGTACGGTGACGCCCAAGTGAAGGTCTGGCGCCGCAGTTTCGACGTCGCCCCGCTCCCCCTCGCCGAGGATGACGAGCGCAATCCGAAATACGATCCGCGCTACGCCGCCGTCGCCGACAGCGACCTCCCGCGCACCGAGTCCCTGAAGGACGCCATCGCCCGCGCCGTCCCTTACTGGAAGGAAGTCATCTTCCCGAACCTCCAGACCGAGGACAGCCTCATCGTCGTCGCCCACGGCAACTCCCTCCGCGGCATCATCAAGTACCTCAAGAACATTTCCGACGAGGACATCGTGAGCCTGAACCTCCCGACCGCCGTTCCCTACGTGTTCGAGTTCGACGAGGACGGCAAGCTCGTGAAGGACTACTTCCTGGGTGACCAGGAGGCCATCGCCGCGAAGATGAACGCCGTCGCCAACCAGGGCAAGGCGCAGAAGTAACTCCTTGTGAACAAGTTTCTTGAAAAGGTAGGCGTTTCCATCGCCTCCCGCATCGGAATAACGGCCGCAATCGCCCTGATTGCGGCCGCCGTTCTCGGTGGAGGTTACTGGTACGTCACGTCCAGGGCACCCCGCGAGACGGTCAAGTCCGCGGAGAGCGGCACCAAGGTGGACGTGGAGGAAATGGCGTTCTACGGCACCGGCAGCCTCCGCGTGAGCGGAAAGGTCTATCGCCCGGCGAACACGCTGGACGAAAAGCGTCCGGCCGTCATCTACTGCCAGGACACCTCCTACGGAGAGTCCTGGTGCCGGGAACTGGCCGGAGCCGGCATCATCGCCTACTGCTTCGACTTCCAGGGAGACGGTGAGAAAGCCCGTACCCGGGAACTGGAGACGGTCCTCAAAGGAATCCGCAACCTCCGCCATGCCGACAAGGACCGGGTGTTTCTCCTGGGAGAAGCCAACGGCTGCCTGACAGCGGCGACCGTCGCCTTCGCGAATCCGAAGCAGGTTCAGGGGCTCATCCTCGTCTCTCCCGGTTTCAACCCGCTGGAAATCAGCCGGAAAGCAAAGCGCTACAAGGGCACCGTCCTCATCGTGGACGACGCCTTGGGCCGGAAGGCCAACCTGGAAGAAATCCGGGGATTCGTCTATTGACCTCCCAGACGGGAGAAGAACGTCAGCACGTCCGCCCAGGTACGCAGCGGCTCTTCGCCGAACTTGAGTTCCGTACCCAGGAATCCCTCGCAGCCGGTCCGGGTCAGGAGATAGTCCCCCATCAGCAGTTCCGGATGATTGCCCACGATGACGCGGTTCCAAGCCGGCACACCCAGATGGTTCTCCGCCCATCGGACATTCTCGCCCCAGAGAGCGGGCTGGTTGGGATCCTCCCGGCAGACGACATAGGTATCATACCACTGCGAAAGCTGATGATACACCTTGAAGGCCTCCCCAATGGGGAGGTCGTTCCGTGTATCCCGGAGGACATCGTCCAGTTCGACGAGCAGCGTCCTTTTTTCGCGGCCTTCCTGCGCGTCATCGATCCACTGGATGACCGGAAGGAGCGTCCACAGGAACGTATGGTCGTTGAGCTGATGCTCCCCATCGAAACGGATCGTCCGGGGATAGTGCGCGGCAAACTCGTCGAAACAGTTCACCATCGTGTCACGCGTGCCGAAAAGGCCGTACACGCGGTCCGGCTCCACGACGGAGAAGCGGCCGTCGGAGACCGCCCGGTAGTCCTCCAGTAGGGCTTTCGTGACCATGAAGGAAGTCTGTCCGTCCTGCCGCTTGTTATGGAATTCCTGCTTCCCCAAGCCGTTGTTCTTCAGGATGGTATCCGCCAGATGGAGAGCCGGGTTCACGCAGATCCGGTCAAAACCGGCCAGTTGTTCCGTGTACATGGCCCCCATGGATGTACCCACGATGAGGTCAGGCTGTTCTTTCGCGCACAGATCCTTCAGCAGCGCAAGCGCCTCGTGCGGGTCCACCGGAAGGTCCGGGGCGATGACCGTCGCGTGCGGAATGAGGAGACGGAGCCTGCCCACCGTACCGCTGGAGCCGGAGGAGGCAAAACCATGGACATACAGGATTTTCTTGCCGGAGAAAAGATCCGGCCGCGCGTATTCATACAGTTCCATGGTACGAAGATACGGATTATTCTCCGAAATGGAAACGGAGTCCGAGGGAAAGATTCCAGTGCAGGGGCTTTTCCGTATAGGCCGACCGGACCGTCGATCCGTTGTCGAAATGATATTCGATGCCGGGAGCCATGTACAGGCCAACAAGGGAGCCGATCCGGTATTCGACGCCGGCGTTCGCTCCCACGGACCAGAGCATCCCACCCATATCCGGATGCGTCCTCACCGTCCCTTCCAGATGTCCGCCGATATACGTATCCGTCTCCGCCGTGCCCAGCAGGCCGATTTCGCCCATGCCGCCTGCACCCGCCCAGAGCCGGAGCCAGGACCAGGGCTGCCAATGAGCCTCCAGGCGGAGCGGAACCCCCAGGTATCCGAGATTCTGACTGGTAGCCGTCCGTACCCCCGAAGCGTCCTCGTTCCAGGTGCTCGTCAGGGAGGTCCAATGAAGGCCGCTGGAGAGGCTCAGATGGGGCGCAAACTGCCATCCGACGGTCACACCCATCCGGACCGGAGCCTGGTGATTCGCCTGGAAAGAGGATGGCTGGTTCGACGAGAGCATCCGAGGCAGGCTTGAGGATGAGGTGTTGTTCCCTGTATCCATGGACCGGGTTATCCAATCGCCCGTATTCACCAGCCCATAGCCGGTGGACGATTCCGTGGCCGCCTGCCCTCCTTCCCGGTACAGGCCGATGGCAACACCGCCGCTGCGCTCCGGGACCGCATCCGGGATGGTATCCGGAACGGTATCCTCCCCATTCGGTACCACAGACGGGTCCTGTTCCTGTTCCTGTTCCGGTTGCATCCGTCCTGGAACGACCTCGACGGTTTCTTCCGGTCTCCGCATGTCCGGGATCGCCTCATTGACAGGATTCTCGCCCGACGGTTCAGTCACCGGTTCCGCTTCCGCCAACAGGGTCCGACGGGAACGGACAGCCGCCGGGAGGGCACGGCCTTGGTTTTCCGGCAGGACAGAATCATCGGTCACAACGGGATCGGCCACCGCCGATTCCACGTAGCGGACCGGCTCTTCCAGGTTCACCGGGCTTTCCGGCACCTTTTCCGGGAAAAGGACGACGGCGAGCACCACCGCGGCAGCGGCAGCGAGACCGGAGGCGATCCAGACGGGGAGCATCTTCCTGCGCGGCTTCCCGGCCATGCCCTGTTCGATCCCTTCCCAGAGGCCTACCGGCTCCGGGACGGAATACTCCGAGAAGCGTTCCCGCAGCGAGTCTTTCCAATCGTTATCCATTGTCATGCGTTTTCATGTATTCCTTGATCCACCGGGCCAGCAGGGCCTTCGCATGGAAGAGCTGGCTGGCGGAACTGTTTTCCTTGATGCCCAGGAGAGATGCGATCTCCTTATGGGACTTGTCCTCGAACACGAAAAGGTTGAACACCGTCCGGTAGCCGTCGGGGAGTTTCCGGATCATCTCCTGCAGGACCGGAAGCGGCACGGTCGCGAACGGTGTTTCTTCCTCGTCCACAGGTTCCTGCAGGACTTGCGGAAGCGGGACCGTCTTTTTGCGCCGCAGCGCTTTCAGGGAGCCGTTGACCACGATCCGCGTCATCCAGGCCTTCAGCGACCCCTCTCCCCTGTACGTGAACCGGTCCATGGACTGGAAGATCTTGATGAAAGCCTCCTGGAGGACATCCTTGACCTCGTCGTCGTCGGGAAGATAACGCGCGCATACGGCCGTCAGATAACCTGCATAACGGCCGTACAGCGTCTTCATCGCCTCGGAATCCTTCTGGACGACCCGGCGTACCAGGTCCTCCTCCGAGGCGCTATTTCGGGTTCCGATAATCAATCGTCAGACTGGTCAGTTTATGCTGGGTGTCCGTAAAGTACAGGGAAAGCGTGACCGTCTCCCCCTCCGTGTCCGGAAGGAGGTCCGTAACGGGGAAACAGACCAGTCCTTCGGTTACCGAAGTACCGGCGTCCCCATGCGCATCATGCAACAGGAAAAAGTCAAGGGGCGATACGCCTCGGGCCAGTGTAAAGGAGTGCTGAACCTTTCCGGATGCCGGGATGCTGTAGTGAACCGTCAGGAAGCCGTCCTCCAGCGAAGTCATCCAGTCCGTCAGGACATCCAGCGGGTCGCCGTATCCGGGGGAAGAGTCGTAGTAGCCACTCCCTACGTCCGAGACACTCCCCACTTCAATGGGGGTAGCCCACAACACCTCCAACGACTCCGTACAGAAATCGGGGAAAACCGACAAGGAAGAACGGTATTCAAGGAACACCCGTGTTCCGTCCGGAATCTCCCTCACCATTTCGGGATCGGTAACGTAACCGGCGGAGCGGTCGTCCAACTGGATGAAGCGGACGCCGTCCCTGGAGCGGAGGGTGCCGATGGCGAGCCCGCCGCCCGACACGCCCGGATCCTGCTGGGGGGCCGATACGTCCGTCCCGTAATCCGCCTTTGCACAGGAAACCTGAAACAGGAGGCAGGTCACCGACGCCAGAAGGGCGACCGGACGGAGAAAACGTGTGAAATATCGTGTCATACACCCCTTAAATCCATGGTTTCCGAAATCTTGCATGCCCATAAAAAAAGATTCCTTCGCTGCCTCGGCGGCCACGAAGGAATCTTTCCCTTTGTTACTGCGCGTCCTTGAACTTGAGGATCGGATTGCGCGCCGCAGCCGTCTCGTCAGGCCGCTTGATCGGTGCGCTGTGCGGGGCTTCCTGCAGGATCCGGGGATCCTCGGCCGCCTCGCGGGCGATCTCGTGCATGACGTCGATGAAGGCGTCGATGGTTTCCTTGGACTCGGTTTCCGTCGGCTCGATCATCAGCGCCTGGTGGAACAGGAGCGGGAAATAGATGGTCGGGGCATGGAAGCCGAAGTCCAGCAGGCGCTTCGCCACATCCAGGGTCGTCGCACCGTGCACGTCATCGTGGGCGCCGTCGTTGATGAGGCCGTCGAAGACGAACTCATGCTTGCACACGCCCTCGATCGGGAGCTTGTAGGCGTCCTTCAGACACTCCTTGATGTAATTGGCGCTCAGGACGGAATACTGGCCCACCTTCTTCAGGTTCTGCTTGCCCAGCATGAGAATATAGGCATAAGCCCGGAGGATGACGCCGAAGTTGCCGTGGAAACCGGAGACCCGGATGTCGGGCAGGCAGTCCACCAGATGCGCGGCGACACCGACGGGACCGGAACCGGGACCGCCTCCGCCATGCGGCGTGGAGAAAGTCTTGTGCAGATTCAGGTGCATGATGTCGAAGCCCATGTCACCCGGCCGGACCACGCCCATGAGCGGGTTCATGTTGGCCCCGTCGTAGTACATCAGGCCGCCGATTCCATGGACCAGTTCAGTAATCTCCTTGATCTGCGTCTCGAAGAGGCCCAGGGTGTTCGGGTTCGTCATCATCATGCCGGCGACAGTTTCGTCGAGCAGGGGCTTCAGCGCCTCCACATCCACGCGACCGTTCTCCAGCGACTTCACTTCCACGATTTCCAGGCCGCAGACGGCCGCGGAAGCCGGATTCGTGCCATGGGCGCTGTCCGGGACGATGACCTTCGTCCGCTTGAGATCGTTCCGCATCATGTGGTACTGGCGCATGATCATCAGGCCGGTGAGTTCACCATGCGCGCCGGCGCAAGGGTCGAAGGTGAAGGCCTCCATGCCGGTGATGGCGGCAAGGGCCTTGTTCATCTCCTGATACACCTTCAGGGCACCCTTGGTGAGGCCGGCATGCATCAGGGGATGCAGGCCGGTGAAACCGGGCAGGGCGGCAATTTCCTCGTTGACCTTGGGATTGTACTTCATCGTGCAGGAACCGAGCGGATAAAAGCCCGTGTCCACGCCGAAGTTCATCTGGGAGAGATTCGTGTAGTGGCGGACCACATCCACCTCGCTCACCTCGGGAAGGTCCGGGGACGCTTCGCGGCGAAGCTGCACCGGAAGTTCCGGTGCCGCCGGGAAACGGTTGGCAGGCAGGGAGTAACCAGTACGTCCCTTACGGGAAAGTTCGAAAATGAGTTTGTCGTAGTACTTCATGGCTAGCCCTCCTTCACGATATTGACGAGTTCGTCGATCTCTTCCTTGGTGCGCTGCTCGGTCACGCAGAAGGACACATAGCCTTCCTCCGTGTCCAGGGCGGCGAAATAGCCGGCCTTCTCCAGGCGCTGCTGCATCATGCCCGGGAACGCCTTGGGCTTCAGGACGAATTCCTTCAGGAAAGGCTTGCCCGGGAACGGATCCTCGAACAGGCCGGTCTTCAGGAGTTCGGCCTGCAGGTAGTGGGCGCCGTCACAACTCAGCCGGTTCACCTCCCGGAGCCCTTCCGGGCCCATCAGGGACAGGTACACGGTGACCCAGAGAGCCATCAGGGACTCGTTGGAGCAGATGTTGGAAGTCGCCTTCTCGCGCTTGATGTGCTGCTCGCGGGCCTGGAGGGTGAGCACGAACGCGCGCTTGCCGTCCTTGTCCGTGGTCTGGCCCACGATACGGCCGGGCATCTTGCGCATATGCTCCTTCTTCACGCCCATGAAGCCCACGTAGGGACCACCGAAGCAGAGCGGAATACCCAGCGACTGCCCGTCGCCCACGGCGATGTCCGCACCCCACTCCGCCGGGCTCTTGATCACGGCAAGGGTGGACGGGTCACAGTACTCGACGAGGAGGGCCTTGGCGCCGTGGAGCGCATCGGCGAAGCCGGCATGGTCCTCCACGATGCCGTACCGGTTGATCTCCGGCGCGATAAGGCCGGCGACATCCCCCTTCTCCAGTTCGGCCTTCAGGGCTTCGAAGCTCGTCTGGCCATCGGCGGCCGGCACATAGCCGAGTGCGACGCCATGGAACTTGGCATACGTCTCCACCACCTTGACCACGTGCGGAAGCAGCGTGCAGGACAGCAGGACGCGGGTCTTCTTCTTCGTGCAGGCGATCGCCATCTTCATCGCCTCGGCAGCAGCCGTCGGGCCGTCATACAGGGAAGCGTTGGAGATGTCCATGCCCGTGAGCTCGCAGACCATGCTCTGGTACTCGAAGATATAACGGAGCGTGCCTTGGGAAATCTCGCACTGATACGGCGTGTAGGCCGTCAGGAACTCGGAACGGGAGGTGATGTAGGGAATCACCGACGGAGTGTAGTGGTCATAGGCACCCGCACCGACGAACACCTTCATCCTGGCGTTCATTCCGGCGAGGCCGTTCAGCCATGCGCGGACCTCCGGCTCGGACATCGCATCGGGAAGGGCGTAGGCACCCTTCTTGATGAATTCCTTGGGAACGTCCGCATACAGGTCTTCCACTTTCTTGACGCCGACGCGGTCCAGCATGGACTGCACGTCGGCCTCGGTATGCGGGAAATAAGGGAATCCGGCCATCACCTACTCTCCGATCTGGGCCTTGTATGCGGCGGCATCCAGCAGGTTGTCCAGTTCGGACGGGTCGGACATCTCCACCTTGATGATCCAGTTCTCGAACGCGTCCTCGTTGACCTTCTCGGGCTCGTCCTCGAGCGCCTCGTTCACCGCGACCACCTTTCCGGAAACCGGAGAGATCAGGTCGCTGGCGGCCTTCACGCTCTCCAGGGCGCCGAACTCCTCGCCGGCGGTGACCTCATCGTCCACCTCGGGCATGTCAACATAGGTGATGTCGCCCATTTCGGCCTGGGCGAAATCGGTGACGCCGACGACGGCGATGCCGTCCTCGACCTTGACCCACTCGTGGGATTCGGAATACTTGAGTCCTTCGATAATCTTGCTCATGATGTTTTGTGTTTTGAAAGGATATTATTTCTTGTAATTGGTCTGGTAGAAACGTTTCTTGACCACCTTGCCGGCGAACACCTTCTTGCGGATGCGGACGCACAGCGGGGTGTCCAGGGCGGCATAGGCCTTGTCCACGAGGGCGAAGCAGATGCTTTTGTCCAGGGAAATGGAGTGATAGCCCGTGGTGACAATGCCCACTTCCTCCCCTTCCGGGGTCTCCACCGGATAACCGGCGCGCGGGATGGCCTTGTCCCCGATCTCGATGCCCACGAGTTTCCGGACAATTTCGCCGCCCTTCTGGGCGAGGAGCGCCTCCTTGCCGATGAAATCCTTGTCGTACTTGCAGAACATGCCCAGACCGGCCATGACCGGGGAGATTTCCGGGCTCAGTTCATCACCGTACAGCGGCAGGCCGGCCTCGAAGCGGAGGGTGTCTCGGCAACCCAGTCCGCAAGGCTGTACCCCGGCCTCAATGAGGCGGTCCCACAGTTCCACGGTCCCTTCCGTGGAGGTATAGAGTTCGAATCCGTCCTCTCCAGTGTAACCCGTGCGGCTGAGGATCAGGCGTTTGCCCTTGTACTCGACGTCGCAGAACGTGTAGAAGCCCAGCTCGGCGGCTTCCTTGTAGCCGAGGATTTCGGTAACGACTTTCTCCGCCGCCGGACCCTGGACAGCGATCTGCCCCCACACCGGGGACTCGTTGCGGACCACGCAGTCGAAGCCCTCGGCATGCTCCTGGATCCAGGCGAAGTCCTTGTCAATGTTGGCGGCGTTCACCACCAGCAGGAAATGCTCCGGGGTGAACTCCCGATACACCAGCAGGTCATCAACGACGCCGCCGTCCGGATAGCACATCATGCCGTAGAGGACCTTTCCGGGCTCGAAGCCACGGATTTCGTTGGTGAAGATCCAGTTCACGAACTTCTCCGCCCCGGGGCCCTCGACGAAGATCTCGCCCATGTGGGAGACGTCGAACATGCCGACCTTTTCCCGGACGGCGAGATGCTCCACGGTGATGGAATTGTACTGGATAGGCATCATGAATCCCGCGAAGGGGCTCATCTTGGCCTGGAGCGCCACATGCCTGTCATAGAGGCAGGTCAGCTGGAGTTCCGCGTTGTTGATGGTTTCAGACATAACTTATTCGTGTTATCAATAGGTTGCTTGCTAAAGGGCCAGCCGGAAACCGATGGTGCTCCGGAACAGGCTGGCGTGGAATTCGTTGCGGTTGCTTACCCGGCACTTGTCCCAGGTGGTGGCGGCGCTCCCGCCACGCATGACCCGGTAATCTCCGAGCGCTGAGGTGACCGGACCCTGCGGGTCCCGCTGATCCGTCGAATCGTACGGTCCCGGACGGTCCTGGACCCATTCCCAGGCGTTGCCGCTCATGTCATAAAGTCCCAGTTCGTTGGGCCGATGGAGAGCCACTTTGCGCGTACGCATGTCATCATAGCCATACTGGGCCACATCCTGCGGGAAAGAGGAGCCGGCAAAGGCATACCCGCGGCTCTTCTGTCCGCCCCGGGCGGCATATTCCCACTCCGCCTCCGTCGGAAGCCGGAACTTCCTTCCGGTCAGTGCATTGAGTTCACGGATAAAGGCCTGGACATCATACCAGGAGACATTGCCCACAGGATAGTCCGGCCCCTGGCTCCCATACGGGAGCGATCCCATGACCGCCTCCCAGAGCGCCTCCGTCACTTCCAGCCTGCCGATCTTGAAAGGATCCAGAGTCACCTGATGGAGCGGAAGTTCGTCTTCGCGGACCGTCCCTTTCTGCTCCGTACCGCCCATCGTGAAAGTGCCGCCTTCCACGGCGACCATGTCAAACCGGACGCCTTTCACCTCGAGGGTCTCGGGCTTCACTTCGGTGGATTTGTACCGGGCGCGGTCCACCTGGTTCTCCACGAGGACGCCATAGACATCCTGCGGATACGGGGCATCCATGGAAACGGCGACGCGGAGGCCGACGTCGCCGGCCTTCGTAAAGGGCGCCATCGCCTTGCGGGTGATGGGTTTGTTATTCTTCTCGAGAGCGCTCCCGCCCCGGAGGGCACGGTCCTCCCCCGCTTCCGGACCCTGCGGGTTCACGGTGAGATGGATGCCCAAGTCGTCGGTCCAGCGGTCGGAGCACCATTCCCACACGCCCCCGGGCATGCCTTCCTGCAGGCGGGCAGCCCGCTCCCATTCCGCTTCGGTGGGAAGCCGGAACGGAACACCCGTCGCCTTGGAGAGCTTTTTCAGGAACTTCTGCGCATCATCGAAAGAAACCCCGCTCACAGGTGCCTGCGGAACGTCCTTGGGGCTGGGATTGCTGCCCATGACGGCCTTCCAGAGCGCCTGTGTAACCTCCGCCGTGCCGATGGCAAACCCGTCCAGGATCACCTGATGGACCGCCGGCGTTCGATAGTGTCCCTGGTCCAGGGTCTCGCCCATCGCAAAAGTACCGGCAGGGATCGGGGAGAGGCGAAACGTCTCCCCGTTTACGGTGAAGGCAAAGAGCCCGTCGGCATCCTGCCAGGGCGTCAGGTCCGCCGGAGCGGATACTACAGCCCCGTTCCCGCCGCAGGAAACCACGGCGAAAAGGAGAAGGGCCCATGTAACGATCTTTTTCATTTCTGCTTCCAATGGTCCAGGATCCGCTCCTGGAGCGTCCGGTTGGTTTGTCCGTTGATCCGGAGGTCCTCCGGCGTCGCTCCCTTGGCCGGGGACAGTTCCCCGCAAAGGTCCAGGGCGACGATATCCGTCTCTTCCAGGAGCCGGTCCAGCCAGCCTTCCAGCGTGGCGAGGGAATAGCTCCCCTGACTCCAGTCCGTCCGGGAATCCTCCCGTCGGAGGACATCCTTGTCCACCGACAGATACACCCGCTTTCCCTGAAGGGCGCCGACAAGGTCGTCGATTCCCTCCTTCAGTTCCGGGTCCACGCTTCCGGAGGTGTTCCGGATCCCGTGGTCCGGGCCCAGCGTCCATACGTCCTCCAGCAGCGGATTCTCCGCCCGCATCGCCCGCACCCAGCTGCCGCAGCTCAGGACACCTCCGAAGGCCGGTTCCTGATCGTCCGGGTGGTTGTCCACGAGGACGAGGGTGAAAGGCTCCCGCTCGAATCCGGCGAGGATCTTGGATACATAGTGGTAATCCCCGCTGTCGATCCAGCGCACGCCGCATCCGCTCCAGGGAGCAAGGCGGCGGCGGATTTCCACCTCCGCTTCCGGATCGCAGTAGCACGAGGTTCCCTCGATGTCGTCCATCCGGACCACATGGGCCGGTACCTTCCGTTCCTCCAGGAAAGGAAGGAGACCTTCCTCCGCGTACACCTGCGTAAAGTCTGCGACAAGTATCTCCGGGTTGAGTAAGTGGCGGGGAGTTTCACCCCGCCCTTCTCTCGGAACCGTGCTTGACAGTCTCCCATCACACGGCTCTTCATACTTAACTTTGTTAAGGTTGTTGTTCATTTCTTTCTTCTATCTTTACCTACGGACTTGATACGGGATATACCCCAATTCCCAGTGGGAGAATAATGCTCTGTTATTATAGGCTATGTCCGCAAGTTTCGCATCCGAACG
>JAFUDV010000036.1 GCA_017464245.1 Bacteroidales bacterium
AGTGCCGCCCTTACCGGAACCCTGTCCGCGACCGACTCTCTTGCTGTTGTGTGTTGCGCCCTTGGCGGGCTTCATGTTTTCAAGTTTCATCTCTCTCTCCTCCTTAGTCAATAACTTCATAAGATACGAGGTGATGCACCTTCTCCAGAATGCCGCGGGTGATCGGGTTGTCCTCGACCTCGACAGTCTGGTGCATGCGGCGGATACCGAGGGTGCGGAGGTTGGCGATCTGACGCTTGGTCTCGCCGTTCTTGCTCCGGATCTGGGTGATTCTAAGCTTTGCCATAGTGTCTCTCTCCTTATTATCCGTTAAACACCTTGCTCATCGGAATGCCGCGGAGACCGGCCACGGTGTAGGCGTCTCTCATCTCGGTGAGGGCGGCGATGGTCGCCTTCACGAGGTTGTGCGGGTTGGACGAGCCCTTGGACTTCGCGAGCACGTTCTGGATGCCGGCGGACTCGAAGACGGCGCGCATGGCACCACCGGCCTTCACACCGGTACCGGGGGCGGCCGGCTTCATGAACACCTCGGCGCCGCCGAAGCGGGCCACCTGCTCGTGCGGAATGGTGGTGTTGATGACGGGGACCTTCACCAGGTTCTTCTTGGCGTCCTCGACGCCCTTCGCGATGGCGGAAGTGACTTCGTTGGCCTTACCGAGACCATAGCCCACTACACCGTTCTCGTCGCCGACGACGACGATGGCGGCAAAGCGGAAGTGACGGCCACCCTTGGTGACTTTCGTCACGCGGTTGATGGCGACGAGCCTGTCCTTCAGTTCGAGGTCAGACGTCTTGACTCTTTTAACGTTAGTATTTGCCATAGTCTCAATGATTAGAATTCGAGGCCGCCTTCACGGGCAGCGTCTGCCAAACTTTTAACTCTGCCGTGGAAGAGATAACCTCCGCGGTCGAACGCGACCTTGGTGATGCCGGCGGCGAGGGCGCGCTCGGCGATGGCCTTGCCCACGATGGCGGCGGTTTCGATACCGTTCTTGCCCTTGGTCTCGGCGGCGAGGGCCTTGTCGTTGGACGAAGCGGCGACGAGGGTCTTGCCCTCGAGGTCGTTGATCACCTGGACATAGATCTGCTTGTTGCTGCGGAAGACAACCATCCGGGGACGCTCGGCTGTGCCATTGACGTGCTTGCGGATCCGATAGTGGATTCTTCTTCTTCTTTCAATTCTGTTCAATGCCATAACTCTTTCCTCCTAATTATTTAGCGGATGCAGTCTTACCGGCCTTGCGACGCAGGGTCTCACCGGCGAACTTGATACCCTTGCCCTTATAAGGCTCAGGACGACGGAACGAACGGATCTTGGCCGCGACCTGGCCCACGAGCTGCTTGTCGGCGCTCTTGAGGATCAGGACCGGGTTCTCACCCTTGCGGACCTGCGGGGTCTCGGCGGTCACTTCCTTCGGAAGCATGATCTGGATGTCATGGGAGTAACCGAGGGCCATGGTCAGGAGCTGACCCTGGGCGGCCACGCGGTAACCGACACCCACGAACTCCTGCTTGATGGTGAAGCCTTCGGACACGCCGACCACCATGTTGTGGACCAGGGCGCGGTACAGGCCGTGCATCGAACGGAAGCGGGGAAGGTCGCTGGGACGCTCGAACTTGATTTCATTTCCCTCGATGGTGACTTTGATGTCCGGATCCACTTTCTGGCACATCTCACCAAGAGGGCCTTTCACCTTCACGATGTTGCCGTCGAGAAGCTCAGCTTTCGTACCGGCAGGAAGGACTACAGGCAGTTTTCCAATTCTAGACATATCTTTGGATTTCTCTTTGGATTAATAAACATAGCAAATCACCTCGCCGCCGACATTCAGGTCCTTGGCTTCCTTGTCGGTGATGACGCCCTTGGAGGTGGAGAGCACGGCGATGCCCAGTCCGTTGAGGACGCGCGGCATGCTCTTCACGTCGGCATACTTCCTCAGACCCGGAGTGGAAACGCGGACGATGCTCTTCACGGCAGGAGCCTTGGTCTCAGGATGGTACTTGAGAGCGATCTTGATGGTATTGGAAGGGGTACCCTCGACCAGCTTGTAGCTGAGGATGTAACCTTTCTCGCACAGAATCTTGGTGATGGAGAGCTTCATGTTGGAAGCGGGGATCTCGACGACCTTCTTACCAGCGAGGTAAGCGTTCCGGATTCTGGTCAGATAATCTGCAATAGGATCAGTCATAATGTTGTTGTCTTTTTAAGTTTATCACCAGCTGGCCTTCTTGACACCGGGGATGAGACCGGCGGAAGCCATCTCGCGGAACTGGATACGGCTCAGGCCGAAGTCCCTCATGTATCCTTTCGGACGACCGGTGAGGGAGCAGCGGTTGTGGAGACGGACCGGGCTCGCGTTCTTCGGGAGCTTGTCGAGGGCGGCATAGTCACCGGCCTCCTTGAGGGCTGCCCGCTTGGCGGCATACTTGGCTACGAGTTTGGCGCGCTTGACCTCGCGTGCTTTCATTGATTCCTTTGCCATCTTCTATCTTAGTTATTATGTTTCTTGAACGGGAGACCGAAGGCCTTGAGGAGGGCGTGGCACTCTTCGTCGGTCTTGGCGGTGGTCACGAACGTGATCTCGACACCGTGGATGCGCGGGTTCTTGTCGATCTCGATCTCCGGGAAGATGATCTGCTCCTTGATGCCCAGGGTGTAGTTGCCCTGACCGTCCATCTTCTCGGCGATGCCGTTGAAGTCGCGGATACGCGGGAGGGCGACCCTCATGAGGCGCTCGAGGAATTCGTACATGCGGACGTCGCGGAGGGTGACCTTCGCGCCGATGGGCATGCCCTTACGGAGCTTGAAGTTGGAGATATCCTTGCGGGAAGCGGTGATGACCGCCTTCTGGCCGGCGATGATGGAGAGCTCTTCAGCGGCCTCCTCGACCAGTTTCTTGTCCTGCGTAGCGTCGCCGACACCTTCGTTGAGGGTGATCTTGACGAGCTTGGGGACCTGCATCACGGTGGTGTAGGAGAACTGCTTCATGAGAGCGGGAACGATCTCCTCCTTATAGACCTTCTTCAGGTCCGGGACATATCCTTTCGGAAGTGCCTGGACTTCCGCGGGCTTGTTACTTTTCTTTGCCATAGTTACTTGATCTCCTCTCCGGTTGTTTTAGCGATGCGGACCTTCTTGCCGTCCACCACCTTGTGCGCGACCTTGGTCGGCTTGCCGGCGGCGTCCATCAGGTTCACGTTGGAAATGTGGATCGAGGCTTCCTGCTTGACGATGCCGCCCTGGGGAGCCTTCGGATTGGGCTTGGTGTGCTTGGAAACCATGTTGACACCCTCGACCACGACGCGATCCTTGTCGCGGAGGACGCTGAGGACCTTACCGGTCTTGCCCTTGTCGTTACCGGCATTCACATACACGGTATCGCCTTTCTTGATATCGAACTTTTTCATGGTGTGCTGTAGATTAAAGGACCTCCGGGGCCAGGGAGACAATCTTCATGTAATTCTCGCGGAGCTCGCGGGCCACAGGGCCGAAGATACGGGTGCCGCGGAGTTCGCCGGCGCCGTTCAGGAGGACGCAAGCGTTGTCGTCGAAACGGATGTAAGAACCGTCGGCGCGACGGATTTCCTTCTTGGTGCGGACGACGACGGCACGGGTGACAGTGCCCTTCTTGATTTCGCCGCCGGGGATGGCGCTCTTGACCGTGACGACGATGGTTTCGCCAACGGAGGCGTAACGGTGACGGGTGCCGCCAAGGACACGGATGCACAGGACTTCCTTCGCTCCGCTGTTGTCAGCCACCGATAAACGTGTTTCCTGCTGTATCATAATTACTTGACTTTTTCAACGATTTCAACTAATCTCCACCGCTTGGTCTTGCTGAGCGGACGGGTCTCCATGATGCGGACGGTATCGCCCTCGGAGCACTCGTTTTTCTCGTCCTGCGCAACGAACTTGGTGGACTTCTTCATAAACTTGCCGTAAATAGGGTGCTTCTCGTGGGTTTCGACGGAGACGACGATGGTCTTGTCCATCTTGTTCGAAACGACGATTCCGACTCTTTCCTTACGAAGATTTCTTTCCATAGGACTGTTGTTTTAGTTCTGCTGTTTTTCTTTCTCGGCAAGGATAGTGATCATACGGGCAATATCCTGACGGGTTTTTCTGATCTTGGACGTATCCTCCAGGGGAGAGATAGCGTGATTGAGTTTCATGGTGTCGAGGTTGTTCTTCTCGATCTCGATGCGGTCGCGGAGGTCGGCGATGGACATTTCGCGCACTTCAGTGATTTTCATTTCGCTTCGACGTTAAATTATTCTTCGACATAATCCCTGCGGACGACGAACTTCGTGGCGACCGGGAGCTTGTGGGCAGCCAGGCGCATGGCCTCGCGGGCGACCTCGAGGGAGACACCCTCGGCCTCGAAGAGGATACGGCCCGGAGTGATCGGGGCGACAAAGCCCTGGGGATCGCCCTTACCCTTACCCATACGGGTATCGAGCGGCTTCGCAGTGAACGGCTTGACAGGGAAGACACGGATCCAGATCTGGCCTTCACGGTTCATACGACGGGAAATCGCCTGACGGGCAGCCTCGATCTGATGGGCGGTCAGCCAGCAGTTCTCCAGGTTCTTGAGTCCGAAGGAACCGAATGCGAGCTGGTTTCCGCGACCGGAATTGCCCTTCATGCGGTTTTTCTGTTCCCTTCTGAATTTTGTTCTTTTAGGCTGTAACATTGCTGTAATGTTTTAAAATTTTCCTTTATCGTCCCTAACTCATTGGTACTCAGCTGGTTGGGTGCATTTTGTCCCGATTTAGGGATTGCAAAGTTACGAATTTTTTTTGAATCGCCAAGTTTTTTCGCGAAATTTTTCAAACTTTTCTACCGCAGGTTTTGAAACCTAACGCAGCGGTTTTATCGGCACTTACGCGTTTTGTTGAAAAATAATTGAACGTATTTTCGACCGAAGCCGTCAGACCTCTTTAAAGCGGTCCGAAAAGGCACGAAAAAACGCCCCGTCGGGAGGCGTCATTTCTTGTAGAAGTCGGGAACCTTCACTTCCGGGGGATCCTCCCAGAAGATGGAACGGTACAGGGCGGGGAAGGAACCGTCCTGCCAGGCGAGGACGAGCTGTTCCAGGTCCCGGTCCTCCCCTTCGGGGTCGTACTCGGACTTGAGGTCGTTGTCGAACATCTTGGCGATGCCCTGCCAGAAGCCGGCCGCGATGCCGTTCTTGTAATCGTGGATGATGGAATAGGAGGACTGTCCGGTCTCCCGGTCGATGAGCTTGAGGAGCACCGCCCCCTGGGAGATGGTCATCTTGCGGAGCGCCCCCTCGAAGTCCTTGAAGAGCATGCCCTGGACCTCGTTCATGTAGCGGTCTTTCTTCATCCGCCCGTAATGGTTCGCCGTGATGGTGCTGTCCACGATCTCCTGCAGCCGGCCGGAGGCCTCCGCATACGGGTACACCCGGGCGAAGTTATAGACGAGCTTGTAGAACTTCCGCCAGTCCTTCTTCTGCTTCCGGGCGAAGATCCACACCGGGTCGATGGTGTCGAAATAGACCGTGTCCCCGTCCATCACCCGGTAGGTCAGGTAGCCGCTGTTGCCGCTCCCGTCCTCGCCCATGATGATCCGGCGGGCCATCGCCTCCTGGCGCTCGCGCGCCTGGCGCATCGCCTTTTCCACGTGCTGGCCCGCGGCGGGGAAAGCCGCCGCGACGAGCAGGAGGGCCGATATGACCAGAAACCGTTTCACGGACAGGCTTGTCTTGCAAAAAGTGCGCCTGTCAACGTTCCACATACGAAAGCGTGCCGACGGCCGCGTCGAAGACCAGCCAGTTGGAGGTCATGATCCAGTCCCGGAGGACGAGGAGCCGGGCCGGACCGACGGGCAGGTCCACGGCGCAGTGATAGTGTCCGAACACGAAAAAGTCCACCGGGGCCGCCTGCGCGGCATTGAACGCCTCGCAGAACCGGTACAGGGGTTCGGACTCCCCCTTGAAGTCATAGCCGATGCTCTTCCCGAGGCGGGACCGGCGCGACCACCCGTTGCCCAGCCGGAAAGCGATCCAGGGGTGCAGCGTGCTGAAGCAGGCCTGCAGGAAGCGGTTGTGGAAGACGGACCGGAGGAACTTGTAGCCCCGGTCGCCCGGGCCCAGGCCGTCGCCATGCCCCAGGCAGAAAGCCTTTCCGCCGATGTCCGTCACATACGGCTGCACGCACCGCCGCATCCCGAGTTCCTCGAAATAGGAGTAGGTCCAGATGTCGTGGTTCCCCTGGAAGAAATACACCTTCACACCCGCGTCCATGAGGTCCTGCAGGGCGGCGAAGACGCGCACGTAGCCCTTCGGGACCACGTCCCGGTACTCGTACCAGAAATCCCAGACATCGCCCAGAAGATACACCGCCTCCGTTTCCGCGGCGGGAATGCCGCGCAGGAACGCCACGAAACGCGCCTCCCGGCCCGAAGGGTCCGCGACCTGGAGACCGAGATGGACGTCGGAGACGAAGTATGTGAGGTTCCGCGCCAAATCAGGCGAGAGAGAAGATGAGGACCGCGACGAGGAGGCAGTAGAGGGCGAACCAGGTGAGCTTCGCCTTCCGGACGATGGCGATCATCACCTTGCAGGCGAACAGCCCGGCGAAGAAGGCCGCGACGAAGCCCAGCACGAGGGCCAGCGGCCCCACGCCGCCGCCGAAGGTTTCCTTGCCCACGGCGACCTTCAGCAGGTCCAGCGACTGCTCGCCGATAATGGGGATGAGGACCATCAGGAAGGAGAACTGCGCCATCACCTCCCGCTTCACGCCGGAGAGGAGGCCGGTGGCGATGGTGCTGCCGCTCCGGGACACGCCCGGAACCACGGCGAACGCCTGCGCCAGGCCCACCACGGCCGCCTGGCCGTAGGAGATCCCGTTCCGGGTGTCCTTCGCCCTGGGGGCCTTGATCCGCTTCCCCACCTGGTCGGACACCAGCAGGAGCAGGGCCGTGATGCACAGGCCCACGCCCACCTGCTTCAGCGACCCGCTGAACAGCGCGTCCACCTGGTCCTTGAAAAGGAAGCCCACGAGGGCCACCGGGATGAGCGAGACGAGGATCTTGCACACATAGTCCGTCTCATCGTTGTACTTGAACTGGAAAAAGCCCTTGAGCAGCCGCCAGATGGCGCCCCAGAACACCACGATGGTCGCGAGGACCGTCGCGAAATGGACCGTCACCGTGAAGTCGAGGAAACCTTCCCCGTCCACACCCAGCAGTTCCTTGAAGATCATCAGGTGCCCCGAACTGGACACCGGGAGGAATTCCGTCAGTCCCTGGACGATGCCCAGGAGCACAGCCTGCCACCACTCCATCGCCTACTCCTCCTTCTTCTTCCGCGGCCGCCGCATGATGGCGACCACCTCCACCACGATGCCCGCGACGATCACCAGGGGCGCGGCCACCAGGCGGCGGAAGTCGAACATCGCATAATTGAACACCTGCGGGTCGTCGGACCCGCCGCCGGCGAGCAGGAAAAAGCCCGCCACCATCACCAGGAGGCCGCCGATCATCAGTTTCAGACCGCCGGCCGTCATGGCCATCTTATCGTCATTCTTTCCCATAATATCAAGCTGCATACAACTGGTCCCGGTCGTAGCGGACAAGCCGTCCCACCACGATCCAGGTGCTCACGACGCAGATCACCACGCCGGAGACCACGACAATCCCCATCGTCACGAGCAGCGTCCGGAGCTGGAAGATCTCGAACAGCTGCACGAACTCCTTCCGGAGGATGAACAGCCCCCCAACGAGCATCGCGATCGCGACCAGGGCCGCGAAGAGTCCCTGGACGGCCGACTGGCCGATGAACGGGGCGCGGATGAAACCGCGCGTCGCCCCCACGAGCTGCATCGTGTGGATGGTGAAGCGGCGCGCAAACACGTTGAGCCGGACCATGTTGCCGATCAGCACGAAGGAGATGAACAGCAGCAGGGCGATCAGGACGCCCAGCACGAGGCCGATCTTCTCCAGGTTCGCGTTCAGCGCCTCCACCAGCGAGGTCTGGTACACCACTTCGTCCACCAGGGGCGAGGCCGCGAGGGCCTTCCGGACCACTTCCAGGCTGTCGGCGGTCACATAGGCCGCCTCCAGGTTCACGTCCACGGACACCGGGACCGGCGCTGTCGCGAACACGTCCAGGAAGTCGCGTCCGAGCATCCGGGCCATCTCCTCCACACCCTGTTCACGGGAGATGAAGGTGGTGGAACGGATCCCGGGAATCCCTTCGAGGGACGACTGGTACCGGAGGGCCTGTTCCTCGGTCACGTCCTGCCTGAGCAGAACCGACACCTGCATGTTCTCCTTGAAGTAATCCGACACGCTGCGGGCGTTCAGGAGCAGGAGCGAGGCCACGCCCACCAGGAGCAGCACCAGGCTGATGCTGATCACCGTGGAAACCCAGGCTCCGGCCAGACGGCGCCGGATCAATCTGTTGTTCGGACTTGGCATACTACCCCAATTTCGCCTCAAAGTTAGTCATTCGCACCGAATCTCAAAAAATTTTCTTAACTTTGTATGTTAAATAAATGTATTATGGCTGATTCCGTACAGAAAGTCCTGTTCGTCAACTCCGAGATGGAGCCCTACCTGCCCCAGAGCCCCATTGCGAGCCTGTGCCGGCAGCTCCCCCAGGGCATCCAGGAGCGCCGCAAGGAGATCCGCGCCTTCATGCCCAAGTACGGCTGCATCAACGAACGGAAGAACCAGCTGCACGAGGTGATCCGCCTGTCCGGGATGAACATCATCATCTCCGACGTGGACCGGCCCCTGGTGATCAAGGTGGCCTCCATCTCCTCGGCACGCATCCAGGTCTATTTCATCGACAACGAGGACTACTTCCGCCGGAAGCAGATCTACCGCGACGAGGACGGCCGCTTCTTCGCCGACAACGGCGAGCGCGCCATCTTCTACGCCCGCGGCGTCCTGGAGACGGTGAAGAAGCTCCGCTGGGCCCCGGACATCATCCACTGCCACGGCTGGATCTCCCATGTCCTCCCCCTGTACCTGAAGAAGGCCTACAAGGACGACCCCGTCTTCTCCGGCGCCAAGGTGGTGCTTTCCCTGTACGACGACACGCCGGACGAGCCGTTCGCCGACGGGTTCGAAAAGACCATCCTCTTCGGCGGGATCAAGCCCAAGGACGCCCCCCTTCCCGAGAAGGCCGGTGGCATGGAACTTGCTCAGCTAGCCGCGCAGTATTCCGACGGCGTCATCCTGGGTTCCGAAGCCGTGGACCCGCGGATCCTCGAGACCTGCAAGTCCCTCGGGAAACCGGTGCTCCCCTTCGACGCCGCAGCCCTCGCCGACGGAAGCTACATTGACCAGTACAACGCTTTTTACGACAGCTTATTGCAATGAACTCCGCTTTCAGGAAAGCACTCCTCCTCCTGCTTCCGCTCGCCGCGACGGCCTGCGTGAAGACCAGCAGTGAAATCGGCAAGGACCTTATCGACCTGAGCCTCCTGTACGACACCTATACCATCGAAATCCCCGTCGAGGACATCCGCCTCCGCCGGGCCGACGACCTGTCCGGCTTCTCGGACAGCCGCATCGCCATCGGCGCCATCCGGGAGGAGACCTTCGGCCTCACCACCCGTTCGAGCGCCTTCTCGCTCGTGCCGGCCCTGGACACCATCGACCTCGGGACCAATCCCGAATTCGTCAAGTTCCAGGTCCATTTCGAGGCCGACACCGTGTCCGTCGCCACCCCGGGGAACGAGCGCATCCTCCAGAACCTGTACGTGTACGCGCTCACGGACTCGCTTTCGAGCAAGCGGTCCGGCACCAACCTGCCCGTCCCCCACGGGACCGAGATCGTTTCCCGGGGCATTCCCGTGTATGACGGCAAGGATTCCCTGAGCTTCGAACTGAGCCCCGAATACGGGCAGAAGTACATCGACGTCCTGAAGCGCATCGGCCCCGTCCTCATGGACCGCTCCGCCGAATCCTCCACCAACAAGTACAAGGAATACATCGAGGCCGTTCCCGGCATCTACATCGAGAGTGACGTTCCTGACGGCATCGGCGGGCGCATCAACCTGTTCAACCTCTCCGTCCTCTCGGTGAGCAACAACTATTACTACCGGAACGACAACGTCGCCACCCTGACCATCCGTTCCACCTACGGCAGCGAACGCAAGGACACTTCGTTCCTGTTCATCCCGGGCGAGCCCGTCTTCTACAACGAAAAGGACTATCTGAGCAGCAACAAGCAATTCTACCAGTACGCCTTCAACCACACCACCCACGAAAAGCCCGAAGGCGCGGCCGTCGACCATGTGTACATCGAGGGCGGCGGCGGCCTGAAGCCGGTCTTCCCGATGGCCCCGCTGGTGGAGAAGGTGAAGGACGCCATCCTTGAGCGCGGCGGCAACCCGTCCAAGACCATCATCAACAAGGCGACCCTCTTCCTCCCGTACGAACTGCCGGAGGATCCGTTCCAGGTGGACTATTTCCCGTCCATGCTCAGCCCGACCATCCGCATGGTCACGGACGAGAAGGAAGGGACCGTCTCCTTCGCCGGCCTCACCGACGCCAGCGCCTCTTCCGAGAACCAGGGCGACCTGGACCGGGCGAACCTCCGTTACGCCCCGGACATCACCTACCACTTCCAGGAGATCCTCCTCCGGGACGACCTGGAGACCGATGACGATGCCGATGTCTGGCTCCTCACCGTCCACAGCGAAACCACGGCCAACGCCACCGGCAACGCCGAGCAGGAGGCCTACTACCGGCAGATGATGTACGCCATGTACTACAACAACCTGTACGGCGGCTATGGCGGCTACGGCGGTTACGGCAGCTACGGCTATGGCGGTTACGGCGGCTACGGCGGTTACTCCAACTACTACAACTACATGATGATGGCGCAGATGTACGCCTCCATGAACCAGACCACCTACAGCACCACGCAGGAGCTGGACAAGGACCGTTTCTACCGCGCCGTCCTCAACGGCCCCGCCTCCACGGCGAAGGACGCCTACACCGGCGCGAAACGGGTACCCGCCCTCCGGGTCACCTTCTCGGTGCCGAAAGGCTGACGCCTGTCATCCGGACATGAAAAATCCGGCTCCCTGCGGAGTCGGATTTCTTTTTTTCGCCTTGAGGCCGGCTTTTACTCGCCGAGCTTCTCGGTGACCTTGTTGATGGCGTCGCCCACGGTGGCGATACCGGCGGTTTCCTCATCGGGGATCTTGATGCCGAAGACCTTCTCGAACTCCATGAGCAGCTCGACAGTGTCCAGGGAATCGGCACCCAGGTCGTTGGTGAAGCTGGCGGTCTCGGTGACCTCGGACTCCTCCACGCCGAGCTTGTCGACGATGATGTCCTTGACCTGCTTTACGATTTCTTCTTTTGTCATAACAGTCAGATTTTAGTTTATAGTTTTATTACCGTATTCGCAATATCTGTGCAAAGTAAGGAAAAATTTTCCACAAAATGAAACAATCCCCCTGAAAACCGACATCAAGCGGCCTCCGGGCGGCTCAGACGCAGCCAGATCCGGAGTCCGTTGAGCGAGTTCAGCAGGTAGAAACTGTACTTCACCACATAGATGAGCGCGAAGGCGGAACCCGGGTCCTGGCGCAGCGTGAGGGCCCACATCACGATCGTGGACACATTGACCCCGATCCAGAAGAACCACTGCTCCATGTAGGCCGTGGACAGCAGGTACTGCCCCAGGATGTTGCACATCATGGAGAAGGCGTCCATCGCGACCAGCCACTTCACGACCCCGGCGGCCTCGGTCTTGTCCAGGGCCGCGAGGATGAAATAGGCGGCGACAAGACCCACGAGGAAGATGCTCCCGTACAACAGCCACTGCTTCCCGTCCAGCCGGCGGGCCTTCACTTTCTTCTCGTCGTGGGCGCCGCGTTTCTTCCACTGGAAATAACCGATGAACTGCATCGGCAGGAAATACAGCAGGTGCAGGGCCGCATTGCCGTAGCGGGTGCCGATGAGGCACATCACGCCATAGATGGTCACGTCGATGAGTCCGAACAGGAAGGTGAGGATCCGCCCGTTGGCCGCGCACACCGTGCTCAGCACTCCCATCAGCGACCCGAAGGCCGAAATCACGAGGAGGGCCCGTCCGTTCTCCGCCCCCTGGAACTTGATGGCCGTCACCACGACCGTCACCACCGCCATCCCCACGAGGATGAAGGTGTTGAACCATTTGTTGAAGGTCTTGTCTGTCATTCTGGACGTAGTGAAGAATCTATTCGTTCAAGTAATCGTGTATCTTCACCGCCAGCTCCGCTCCCACGAGGGCCGACAGGTCCTCCAGCGGCGCCTGGGCGATCTTCGCGACGGAGCCGTAGTGCAGCAGGAGCCGCTGCTCGGTCTTCTCGCCCACGCCCTTGATCTCGCGCAGGGCGCTCTGGATTGCCGCCTTGGAACGGAGATTCCGGTGGAAGGTGATGCCGAACCGGTGCGCCTCGTCACGGATGTGCTGCAGGACCTTCAGGGCCTGGGAGTTCCGGTCGATGAACAGCGGATAGGGGTCGCCGACGCGGATGACCTCCTCCAGGCGCTTCGCAAGGCCCACGACGGTGAGCTTTTCGGTGAGACCCAGCTCCGAGAGGGCCTGGTAGGCCGCATCCAGCTGGCCCTTGCCACCGTCGATGACGACAAGCTGCGGCAGGTCGTCCGGCGCCTCGTCCAGCATCCGGGAATAGCGGCGGTTCACCACTTCTTTCATGGAGGCGAAGTCATTGGCCCCGATGACGGTCTTGATCTTGAAACGGCGGTAATCCTTCTTGGAAGGCTCCGCGTCACGGAAAACGACGCAGGAGGCCACGGGGTTCGTTCCCTGGATGTTGGAGTTGTCGAAGCACTCCATGTGGCGGGGCAGATCCTTCATCTCCAGGGCCTTCCGGAGTTCCTCCATCACGCTCAGGCGGAACTGGTCGGGGTCCGTATGCTCCCGCTGCTTGATGCTGTGGAAATGGAACTCCTTGGCATTCTTCGCACTGAGCTCCAGCAGGGCCAGCTTGTCGCCCCGCACCGGAATCCGGAATTCCACCCCGTCGATCTCCACATCCGGGAGGAACGGGACGATCACCTCCTTGGAGAGGTCGCCGAACTTGGACTCGATCTCGGCGACGAACGTGGAGAGGATGGACGCGGGCTCCTCCTCGATCGGGCATCGGAAGCCCAGGTTCAGGGACTGGACGATGGCCCCGCCCCGGATGCGGAGGAAGTTGCCGAAGGCCTCGTTGGCATCCAGCACCAGCGAGAAGACATCGGCATTGGTGTCCACGGCGGAGGTGATGATGGACTTGGCGTAGTGCTTTTCCAGCGACTGGGCCTTGTCCTTGTACACCTGCGCCTCCTCGAAGTCCAGCCGGTTCGCCGCCTCGGTCATGAGCGTCTTGTAGTGGCGGATGACGTCCCCGCCCCGGCCCGTGAGGATCCGGACGATCTCCTCGATGTTGTCGCCGTATTCCTTCCGGGAGATTCTGCCCACGCAAGGGACCTTGCACCGGCCGATATGGAAGTCCAGGCAGGGCCGGAACTTCCCCTTGAGGATGGCTTCCGAGGTGATGTTGAGGTTGCAGGAACGCAGGGGATAGGTCTCACGGAAAAAGTCCACGAGGTTCCGGGCGTGCATCACGCTGCTGTAAGGGCCGAAGTACCGGTTCCCCCGGGACTTGTCGATGCGCCGTGTGATGAACACCCGCGGGAACTCGTCCCCCGTCACGCAGATCCACGGATAGGTCTTCGAATCCTTCAGGAGGATGTTGTACCGCGGCTTGTACTGCTTGATGAGGTTGTTCTCCAGGAGAAGGGCGTCGGCCTCGGTGTCCACCACCGAATACTGCGCGTCGGCGATCTTGGACACGAGGATGCGCGTCTTCGTGTTCAGCCGCTCCGGCGGCACGAAGTACTGCGCGACCCGCTTGTGCAGGTCCTTCGCCTTCCCCACATAGATGACATTTCCCTCGGCGTCATAATACCGATAGACGCCGGGGGAATGCGGAAACAGGGCTATTTTCTCGCGTACTGTCATTCTGAGCCCGGAGGGCGAAGAATCTACAGGCCCAAAGCCTCCTTCACGGCCTCGCCGATCTTCTCGCCGCGGATGCCCCGCTTGAGGATGGTGCCGTCCGGGCCGAAGAGGATGATGTGCGGGATGCCTTCGATGCCGTAGAGGTCGGTCGGGATCTGCTGGGCGTTGATGATCTGGTTCCAGACGATGCCCACCTCCGGGGCGGCCTCGACGGTGTCCTCCACCTTATCCCAGACCGCGACGGAAAGCATGTCAAAGTTGTCACCGTGATACGTGTTGTACACGTTGATGAGGTTCGGCATCTCGGCCCGGCAGGGGCCGCACCAGGAAGCCCAGAAATCCACCAGCATGTACTTGCCCTTTCCGATGTAGTCGGAGAACCTGACCGTGGAGGTCTCCGGATGCTCCGGGTCCTGGACCACGGTGAAGTCCACGAACGGGGTGCCCTCGGCCGTCTGGACCTTGGTGTCGTAGGTGGCGCGCATGCGGGCGACCTCGGGGATGGCCTTCATCTGCTCGGAGAGGCCGTCCAGCAGGGCGATCATCTCATTGGGGTCGTCCTCCGCCAGCTGGGACAGGGCCATGAGGCCCAGGATGTTGTCCGGATTGGCCTTGACCGTCTCCTTCTGGAAGTCGTTGTACTTGCCGATGACCTCTTCGTAGTAGTCCTCGGCGGCCTCCTCGTCGTCACCGAACTCCGCCATCCTGGCGCGGTACTCGGACATGAAGTCCTCCATCCACGCATTGTAGGCGGCATAGCGGGCCTGGACGCCCTTCTTGTTGGAAGAGACGGCGGTGCCGGCCTCCGGATCCACGGTGATGGTGGAACCGTCGGGAATGAAGGTCACCGGGCTGACTCCGGCGTCGATGACCGCCATCTGGGTGAGGTCGGTGGGGATTTCGGCCTCGAAGCGGCCGTTCACGACGGTGATGGTGGTGTCGAGCGATTCGCCCATGGCGATCTGCACGGACTCGGGGGCGTCTTCACCGAACTGGCCTACGACCTTGGTGGTCTTGCCGGCCTTCGGAGTGCAGGCCGCCAGCAGCATCGCCGCCGCGGCCAGGTACATCATCTGGGATTTCATATGGTTCATTAGAATAAGAATCCGATCCGGTAACCCACATGCGGGGTGGCCTTGAACACCGGGAGGCACAGCAGGTCCGCTCCGGCGGTGAACTCATGGAACCAGTGCCGGGCGAAGGCCCTGCGCACGCCCGCCCGGGGCGTCACGACGAGCTCGCCGAACCCTTTCTGGTTGAAATACGCCGTAACGGGCACGCCCACGAATTCCGCCGAGTTCCCGGCGGTGTATTTCCCGTGCGCCTCCCGCCAGTCCATCAGGAAATAGTAGCGGGGCTCCAGCGTCACGGCCGGGGACATCGTCGTGGACCAGAAGAAACCGTCCACGGCACTCGAAAGCGTCCACGTCTTGGACGCCGCTCCGGCACGGGCCACCAGCGTCGCCTTTCCCAGCCCGGGCGCCCATTCGAACGCGTACTCCAATCCGGCCCCGAGGGTCGTGGACACCGTATGGTTCGTCTGCGGCCGCACCTGCGCCTGCAGCATCACGGCCGCCAACACGGCCACCAGGCTCAAAATCACTCGTTTCATCGTTCTTTGCGCAAAGTTTCCGCAAAGATACACAAAAAAACACTCCCCGCAAGGAGGAGTGTCATTCGGATGTGTGTCACCGGGGACTTAGCGGCGGTCGTCGCGGTCGCGACGCTCGCCACGGTCACGGCGGTCACCACCGCGGCCACCACGGCCACGACGGTCGCCACGGCCACCCTCACGGCGTCCGCCGGTCGGGGCCTGGGCGTTGGCAGCGAAGCCGGCGTTCGGGGAAAGGTCCTGCTTGCCGTACTTCTCACCGTTGCAGATCCACACCTTGATACCCATGGTACCCATCTGGGTGTTGGCCACGGCCAGGGCGTAGTCGATGTCGGCACGGAAGGTGTGCAGCGGGGTGCGGCCTTCCTTGAACATCTCGGAGCGGGCGATTTCGGCGCCGCCCACGCGGCCGCTGATCTGGACCTTGATGCCCTCGGCGCCCACGCGCATGGCGGTGGCGATGGCCATCTTGATGGCGCGACGATAGCTCACACGGCCCTCGATCTGACGGGCGATGCTGTCAGCGACGATGGTGGCGTCCACCTCGGGGCGCTTGACCTCGAAGATGTTGATCTGGACGTCCTTGCCCGTGACCTTCTTGAGCTCTTCCTTGAGCTTGTCCACCTCCTGGCCACCCTTGCCGATGATGACACCCGGACGGGCGGCATGGATGGTGACGGTGACGACCTTCAGGGTGCGCTCGATGATGATCCGGGAAAGGCTGGCCTTCGCGAGGCGGCTTCCGAGATACTTGCGGATCTTGTAGTCCTCGGCGATCTTCTCGGCGTAGTTTCCGCCGACCCAGTTGGAGTCCCAACCACGGGTGATACCGATTCTGTTGCTGATAGGATTAGTCTTCTGTCCCATAGTTTATTCCTCCACTGCTTTTTTGACGTCAAGGATGATGGTAACGTGGTTGGAACGCTTGCGGATGCGTCCGGCACGGCCCTGCGGGCACGGGCGGATGCGCTTGAGCGTGCGTCCTTCGTCGACCATGATGGTCTTCACGATGACGTTGCCGTTCTCGAGTTCGCGGGTCTGCTCCGGATTCTTGGCCTCCCAGTTCGCGATGGCGCTGCGGAGCAGCTTCTCCAGGCGGATGGAAGCCTCCTTCTTGGAGTAGTGCAGGAGGTCGAGGGCGTGGTTCACCTCCACTCCACGGACGGTGTCAGCGACGAGGCGCATCTTCCGCGGGGAAGTAGGGGCATCTTTCAATACGGCGATAGCGGTCTGCTTCTTGGTCTCTTTCAGGCGCTCGGCCATCAGTCTTTTTCTCTTACCCATAATGTCAATCCTTTAAACATTACTTCTTATTGTTGCCTGCGTGGCCTCTGAAAGTTCTCGTGGGAGCGAACTCACCGAGCTTGTGACCGACCATGTTCTCCGTAACGTAAACCGGAATGAACTTGTTGCCGTTGTGGACGGCGATCGTATGGCCGACAAAGTCAGGGGAAATCATGCTGGCACGGGACCAAGTCTTGACAACCTCTTTCTTCTTGCTGCCTTCGTTCATGGCAAGAATTCTGTTCTCCAGGGCTTCCTGGATGTA
>JAFUDV010000037.1 GCA_017464245.1 Bacteroidales bacterium
CACGGCTACATCAACCATGGTAACGGCGCGTACATCGGCAACAGCAAGGCCGTCATCGACGTGATGAAGAAGCCCTGGTTCACGGAGGCCGAGGGATATACCCTGGAAACCGTCTATAATTCGGCGCCCAAGTTCTGATCCCATGAAGCGCCTCCTGCTTGTCGTGCCCATCCTGCTTGCTTTGGCCGCTTGCGACAGCGATCCCCTTCGCCGGGAGCCGCTGGAGCCGGTGACGCCCCAGGATCCGACGGTCGTGCCGCCGGTCACGCCCACGGATCCGGATAAACCGGCGGAGTGGGAGGATGCCGCGACGGCCGTCCGCAACATGTGCGCCGGGTGGAACCTGGGGAATTCGCTGGTTGCCAACAGCGGGGACCTGGACAACATGTGGATCGAGGCCTATTCGGACCGGAAGCCCGCGACCTATGAGACGGCGTGGGGGCAGCCCGTCACGACCCGGGCGCTTTTCCATATGTTCAAGGAGGCCGGTTTCAACGCCATCCGCATCCCCGTGACCTGGTATCCGCATATGGGAAAGGTTACGGTGACGACCTATCATGCCGACGACGGCGAGTGGCGGGGCCGGTGGAATCCTTCCACCTGGACGGGCTACGACATCGACCCGGCCTGGATGGCCCGGGTGAAGGAGGTCGTGGACTATGTCATCGACGAAGGCATGTATTGCATCCTGAATGTCCACCACGACACCGGTGCGGCCTCGACGGCCTGGCTTGTAGCCGACGAGGCCGGTTACAAGGCGGCGGAGGCTCGTTATCAGGCGCTCTGGCAGCAGATTGCCGATACGTTCAAAGACTACGGCGAAAAGCTGCTGTTCGAGTCCTACAACGAAATGCTGGACCCGTATGATTCGTGGTGCTTCGCCTCGTTCGCCACGCCGGCGCGCTATGACGCCGCGGTGGCCGCATCGGCCTACCAGGGCATCAACAGCTATGCAAAACTCTTCGTGGAGACGGTGCGTGCGAGCGGCGGGAACAATGCGGTCCGGAACCTGGTCGTGAACACCTACGGCGCCTGCAGCGGGGACGGGACCTGGAACAACCATCTGAAGGATCCGCTTTCCTCCCTGGTCCTTCCCGAGGAGCCCGGCCACATCGCCGTGGAGGTCCACAGTTACTGGGAGGCCGTCAAGTTCGAGGAACAGAAGGCCGACATCGACCGGCTCTTCTCCAACCTGGACCAGTATCTGGTCCGCCGCCTGGGCGTTCCCGTGATCATCGGGGAATGGGGCGGCGGAGAGGCTACGGACGGGGAAACCGCCCGATTTGCCGGTTATTTCTCCCAGAAAGCCCATGACACCGGCATCGCCGCCCTGATGTGGATGGGGCTGTCGAGCGAAGCGGACCGGGCCGTCCCGGCCTGGACCATGCCCCTGACCAAGGACGCCATCCTGAAACCTTACCTGCAATAATCCATTGACCATGAATAAACTGATACCCATGCTACTGACCGCTGCGGCCCTCGCATCCTGCTCTTCCGGCGACAAGAAGCCGGTGGAGACGCCCAAGGACCGGCTGGTCCATGACCTGTTCTCCCATGTGGAAAAGGGAGAAATCCTCTACGGCCACCAGGATGACTTGTCCTACGGCCATGCCTGGAAAGTGGAGGACTGGGAGAATGACGACCTCTCCCGCTCCGACGTGAAAGCCGTGACGGGCATGTATCCCGCTATCGTGGGCTTCGACCTCGGCGGCATCGAAATGGGGAACAAGGCCAACCTGGACAGCGTCGATTTCGCCCTGATGCGGAAGGCGGTCCTCACGCACGCGAAGCGCGGCGGCATCGTCACGTTCTCCTGGCATCCCCGGAATCCGCTTACGGGCGGTGACGCCTGGGATGTCTCCTCCGACCAGGTTGTGAAATCCATCCTGGAAGGCGGTGAACTCCATGACCTGTTCATGGACAAGTGGCTGAAAAACCTCGGCGACTTCCTGGAAAGCCTGGAAGGGACCCCGGTCATCTTCCGGCCCTGGCACGAGAACGTGGGCAGTTGGTTCTGGTGGGGTGGGAAACTCTGCACCGAGCAGCAGTACAAGGAACTGTACCGAACCACCTGGACCTATCTCGTGAAGGCCCGCGGACTGACCAACATCCTGTGGTGCTATTCCCCGAACAGCAACATCTCCGTGGAGGAGTATATGGGCCGCTATCCCGGCGACGAGTTCGTGGACATGCTGGGCCTCGACCATTACGAGTATGTGGGCGAAGAAGGCCTCGAGGAGGCCGGCGTCCGTTTTGCGGAAGAGCTCAAGCGCTCCCTTACCTACATCAACCGGGTCGCGACGGAGCATCACAAGCTCATGTGCCTCTCCGAAACCGGCCTGGAGAGCCTTCCGGACCCGGATTGGTGGACGAAGGTCCTGTATCCTGCCATGGCGGACTTCCCGGTTGCCTATGTCCTCACCTGGCGCAATGCGCACGATAAGCCGGAGCATTTCTACGCCCCCTGGGAGGGCTTTGCGAACGCCCCGGATTTCCAGGCCTTCAGCGCCCTGGACGATATCGTTTTCCTGAATCCTTAAAACCTGACCGATATGACTTTCAACGAGAGGCTGGTTGAACTCAATTACAACCACGAGCAGCTTCTTTCCCGTCCCAACGAACCCATTCTGGGCAACGGTGTTTATGAACGGTACAAATATCCCATCGTGACGGCGGAGCACGCCCCGCTTTTCTGGCGCTATGACCTGGATGAAGCGACGAACCCTTACCTGATGGAGCGTTTCGGCATCCATGCGACGCTGAACAGCGGCGCCATCAAGTGGAACGGCAAGTATGTGCTGGTCGTCCGCGTGGAAGGTGCCGACCGGAAGTCCTTCTTCGCCGTGGCGGAAAGTCCGAACGGGGTGGACAACTTCCGATTCTGGGACCGTCCGATCACGATGCCGGAGTACGGAGAACCGGCGACGAATGTCTATGACATGCGCCTGACGGCCCACGAGGACGGCTGGATCTACGGGATCTTCTGCGTGGAACGGAAGGATCCGGACGCCGCCCCCGGCGACCTGTCTTCTGCGGTTGCGGCGGCGGGCATCGCCCGGACGAAGGACCTCGTGAACTGGGAGCGCCTTCCGGACCTCCAGTCCAAGAGCCAGCAGCGTAACGTCGTTCTGCATCCCGAGTTCGTGGACGGGAAATATGCCCTGTACACGCGTCCGCAGGACGGTTTCATCGACGCGGGAAGCGGCGGCGGCATCGGCTGGGCGCTCGTGGATTCGATGGAGCATGCGGTCGTTCAGGAGGAGAAAATCATCAATCTCCGTTACTACCACACCATCAAGGAAGTCAAGAACGGCGAAGGTCCGCACCCGATCAAGACCCCGCAGGGCTGGCTGCACCTGGCCCATGGCGTCCGCGGCTGCGCGAGCGGCCTCCGCTATGTCCTGTACATGTACATGACGGCCCTGGACGACCCCACCCGCGTGATTGCGGAACCGGCCGGCTTCTTCATGGCCCCGGAAGGGGAGGAGTACATCGGCGACGTGATGAACGTACTCTTCGCCAACGGCTGGATTGCCGATGAGGACGGGAAGGTGTTCATCTACTACGCTTCCTCCGACACCCGGATGCACGTGGCTACCTCCACGGTGGACCGCCTGGTGGACTACTGCCTGCATACGGCTCCGGACGGCTTGCGGACGGGACTCTCCGTGGTGACCCTGAACCGGCTCATCGACAAGAATCTCAGAAAATAGTGTATATTTGTAGGAAATAACACTTTCGCTATGGCCAAACTCTCCGAAAAAATCGGATATGCCCTGGGCGATGCCGCTGCCGGCGGCATTACCTGGAAGGTTATGTCCATCGCATTCCCGCTGTTCTTCACGAACGTTTTCGGCTTGACGGTCGCCGACACCGCCACCTTGATGCTGGTCGCCCGCCTGTTCGACGTGGTCACCGACCCGCTGATGGGCGCGCTCGCCGACCGGACACAGTCCAAGTGGGGTACCTACCGTCCCTGGCTCATCTTCGGCGCCATTCCGCTGGGCATCGTCTTCGCCCTGCTGCTGTACACGCCGGACTTCGGTCCCGTGGGCAAGCGGATCTGGGCCTATTCGCTGTATCTGCTGATGATGGCGGTCTATACGGCCGTGAACGTGCCCTACGGCTCGCTCCTGGGCGTCATGACGGACGATGACAACGAGAAGAACGAGTTCTCCTCCTACCGGATGGTGGGCGCCTATGCCATGGGCTTCGTCACCCTGCTCTCCTTCCCGTACCTGCAGAAGATGGTGGGCGGAAGCGAGGCGCACCAGTACGCCACCCTGGGCGTCATCCTGGGCGCGCTGGCGGCCCTGGGCACCCTGGCCTGCGGCCTGCTCACGAAGGAACGGCTCAAGCCCATCCGCGCGGAAAAGTTCTCCTTCAAGCCTTTTGCCGACCTGTTCCGGAACCGGCCGTGGATCATCCTCACGCTCATCGGCATCTGCACGAACTTCTTCAACGGATTCCGCTATGCCGTCGCGGGTTACCTGCTGGAATACTGCCTGCACGGGGATGTGACCGTCTCCGGCCTCATCATCAACTACACCGTGTTTATGACCTTCGGTGAGGTGACCTGCATGATCTTCGGCGGCCTGTCCCCGAAGTTCACCAAGTGGGTGGGCTCCAAGCGCAAGGCCTTCGTATGGTCGGCCATCATCTGCGCCGTGACCTCCATCGCCTTCTTCTTCATCCCGATGGACCCGAAGTACATCTGGCTGATGATCGTGATGGTCATCCTGACTTCCATCGGCATCGGCTTCTATT
The DNA here is from genome assembly GCA_017464245.1 of Bacteroidales bacterium. Classification (GTDB taxonomy): domain Bacteria; phylum Bacteroidota; class Bacteroidia; order Bacteroidales; family UBA932; genus Cryptobacteroides. The sequence continues at coordinate 4,768 of JAFUDV010000037.1, forward strand.
CCCCGCTGCTGTGGTCCATGTACGCCGACGTGGCGGACTACGCCACCGAGAAGAACGGCACATCCTCCACGGGCCTCATCTTCTCCTCCGGTACCATGGCCCAGAAGTTCGGCTCGGCCATATCCGGCGCCCTGGTGGCCCTTCTGCTCGGCATCGCCGGCTTCGTCTCCGGCACCGACCCGGCCACCGGCCAGACGGTCGTCACCATCACCAACGAGGCCTCCGTCCAGCACATGATCTGGGCCCTGTTCTCCCTCTTCCCGGCGGCCATCGCCCTCCTCATCGTCCTGCTGATGCGGTTCTATCCGATCAAGAAATAAATGAAAGAATCCCGGCTGCGAGGCCGGGATTCCTTTTAGTATTTGATCAGCATCTGGCTGATGAACTTGCGGTATTCGATGGGCGCCATGCCTTTCTTCTTCCGGAAGATGCGGATGAAATTGGACTTGTTGTTGAAACCGCAGTCGTAGCAGATTTCCGAGGCGCTGAGGGTGGTTTCGGCAAGGAGGGTGCAGGCCTTGGCGACGCGCTGGTTGTTCACATAGTTGATATAGGACATGCCCGTGCGTTTCTTGAAGAAGTGGGAGAAGGCCGAGTCGGACATGTTCACGAGAGCGGCCACTTCGCTGAGACTCAGTTCCTTGTCCAGGTTCTTGTCGATGTGCTCGCACACTTTGGATATGCGGCGGCTCTTCGCGTTGGCGCCGAGTTCCTGCTCGTACAGGTTGGTGACCAGCCGTTTCCGGTTCGCGTTGGCCATGAGGTTCAGGATGCCGAGGAAAGTCGTGACCGACTGGAAACCCTGCATCCGGGTCAGGGCGACGATCTGTTCCTTGATGGCGGCCTGCTCCGGCCCTTCGAAACTGAGCCCGTGGACGGAATCCTGGAGCAGTTGCCGGATCGGGGCGAAAATCCGCTTGGAGACCATCGGGTAGGTGAGCATGTCGGCCGAGAACTGGATGGTGATCACGTGGTTGGTCTCCGCTTCGGATTTCCAGGCATGGGGCAGGGAAGGCCCGACCATGACCAGGTCCGACCGGCCGAAGGTTTCCTCGGAATCTCCGACTACCCGTGTTCCCGTGCAGTCCATGACCAGGTTGATCTCGTATTCCGGGTGATAATGGACCGGATAGTCGAACTTGGCATTGGGGTGGTTGAGGATGATGAAGAGGTCATCCTTGTTGATGGGGACGATTTCCTGCTGGAACTCACTCATGGTGCTGTGGTTTGTACAAAGGTAGCAAGAATTCGGAAAAGAGAACCGGCTTTTCAAAAAAGTACACTTTTTTAACCGATATATACAACCAACCGTCCGTCGCATGCGCTATCTTTGCGTTACCACAGAAACTAAAGCGCCATGGAGTCCATTGCTATCGGTTGGGTCGATGTCGCCATCATCGTCCTGTATCTTGTCTTTATCGTCTGGTGGGGACTTCGCCACGGCAGGAGCGGGGATGCCGGATCGTATTTCCTGGCCGGAAGGTCCATGCCCTGGTGGGTGGTGGGGCTTTCCCTGTTCGCGGCCAGCATCTCCTCCACGACCCTGATCGGCCAGTGCGGGGATGCCTACGACACCGGCATCGCCGTGTTCAATTACAACCTGACCGGCGTCGTGGTCATGGTGCTGTTCGCCACGTTCCTGCTGCCCCTTTACCTGAAGTCCCGGATATTCACCATTCCTGAGTTCCTCCAGAAACGTTTCGACAGGCGGTCCCGTTACTATTTTTCCGCCATCTGCATCATCGGCAACATCTTCCTGGACGCGGCCGGGGCCCTGTATGCCGCGGCGCTCATCATCAAACTGGTGTTCCCGCAGGCGGACCTGCATCTGATTATCCTCATCTTCGCCCTGCTCGCCGCTTCCTATACCATTCCCGGCGGCCTGTCGTCGGCCATCAACGCGGAACTGATCCAGGCGCTCATCCTGATCGTCGGCTCCGTGATCCTGACCGTGGCCTGTTTCGCCCGGGGAGGTGGGGAGTACCTCTCCGGCCTGCTCGCTTCCGGCGACCTTTCCATGAAACTGATCAGGCCCCTTGACGATCCGGCGACCCCGTGGCTGGGCCTCATCGTGGGCATGCCCGTTTCCGGCATCTATTTCTGGGCCAACAACCAGACGCTTGTCCAGCGGGTGCTCAGTGCCAGGAGTGTGGACGAAGGACGGAAAGGGGTCATGCTCGCCGGCTTCCTGACGCTGCTCACCCTCGTGATCATCGTTTTCCCCGGCGTCATCGCCCGGAACCTGTTCCCCGGAATCGAACGCCCCGACATGATCTATCCGACCCTGGTGCTGAAACTGTTGCCCACCGGCCTGCTGGGCATCATGCTGTCGGCCCTGCTGGCCGCCCTGACCTCCACCATCAGCGCCATCCTCAATGCTACGGCCACCTTGTTCACCATGGATTTCTATGCCCAGGCCCGGCCCGGGGCGGATTCCCGGAAACTGGTTGTCGTAGGGAAGGTTACGGCGCTCGTGGTTATCGTGATCGCGGCCCTGTGGGCTCCCAATATCGGCAGGTTCGGATCCCTGCTGAAATACTACCAGGAGATGCTTTCGTACATCGCACCGCCGGTCGTGGCCGCCTTCCTGATGGGCATGTTCTCCAAACGGGCCAACGGGAGCGGCGCCTTCATCGGCCTGCTTTCGGGACTCGGGATGGCGGTGGTCATGCTGCTGTGGCGGCACCGGATCTTCGGCGACCTGCATTTCCTGCTGATCATTCCCATCCTGCTCGTCTTCAGCATGGCCGTCATCGGACTTTCGTCCCTGGCGTTCCCGCGTCCGACCGCTGACCAACTCCGGGATACGACCTTTTCCCTCAGGGATTTCCGTGCGGAAGGCGCCGCTCTCCGCAAAGGACCTTTCTATCAGAATTATCGCTTCTGGGCCGGTTGCCTCCTCGCCGCCTGCGCCCTTATCCTCATCCTTTTCCAGTAGGTTATGAAACTTGTCAAATATATAGGTAATCCCATCCTGTCCCCGCATCCCGACCATCCTTGGGAGAGTCTCGTGACCAGCAATCCCGGTGTCATCTACGACCAGGGGACCTTCCATATGCTGTACAGGGCTGCCGGTGACGATGAGGAGCACGTCATCCGTTTCGGCCATGCGGTGAGTACCGACGGATTCCATTTCACCCGCGTTTCCGACGCGCCGGCCTTCGGCCCCAGCGAGGACGGGCCGGACAGCGGCTGCGTGGAGGATCCGCGCATCGTCAAATTCGGAGACACCTTCTATATCACGTACGCGTACAGGCCCTATGCGCCAGGACGCTACTGGACTTTCCCGCACGATACGGTCCGGTATCCCGAGGCCGATGCTTCCGCGCCCGAGGCCTGGAAGCAGAACCTGGGTAACACGGGTTTGGCGATGACGAAGGACTTCCGGCATTTCCGCCGTCTGGGCCGGATCACGTCCCCGGTCCTGGACGACCGCGACGTCATCCTTTTCCCGGAGAAGGTGGCGGGGAAGTATGCACTGCTGCATCGGCCCAAACAATATGTGGGGCCTGCGTATGGGGTGGAGTATCCCTCCATCTGGATCAAGTTTTCGGACGATCTCCTGGATTGGGAGAACCAGCCCAGCCATCTCCTCCTGTCCGGACGTCCCGGCACCTGGGAGGAGAAAGTGGGTGGAAGCACGCCGCCCGTCCTGACGGAGGAAGGCTGGCTGATGCTCTACCATGGCGTGGCCGACGGCGGCCGTTCCCGGTACAGCGTTGGTGCCGCGCTGCTGGATCGGAACGACCCCCGGAAAATCATTGCCCGGCTGAGGGAACCGATCCTGGTACCGGAGTTCCCTTACGAGACGCAAGGGTGCTACGAAGGATGCGTCTTTCCGACGGGAAACGTCGTTGTGGACGGAACGCTCTATGTCTATTACGGCGCGGCGGACCAGTATGTGGGCGTTGCGACCTGCCGTCTGGACGAACTCCTGCACGAATTGCTCGATTTCAAAAAAGTATAATCATTGAGCAGAAATTAGAATTTATCTTAGGAAAAAACACGGTTACTTTGCAATGTAAGATCAGGACCACATTTCTGACACGGATGAAACGCTTTTGGTTGGTTGTTATGGTGATGCTTGCCTGCGGGTGCTCCCGGACGGAGCGCCTGCGGGTCAGCGTATCGGATGCGGTCCTGCAGTCTTCCTATCTGGGCAACGGTGTCGAATGGGACCCCTACGACGAAGCCCCCGGCTGGGGTGTCGAGGTCTCGGACGCCGACTGGAAGAAATTGACCGCCCGCATGGATTTCCTCCGCCCCGGTTTCATCCGCTGCATGATTGGCGGCCAGAATCTGTATTACGACCATGGTACCTATGACCGGGAAAGGAACGCGGAACCGCTCCTGAAACTGCTCGCTTACTGCCAGGACCGGGGTATCGAAGTCCTGTTCGGGGAATTCAACCCGCCGGACAAATCCCTGAAGGCCGATCCGGCCTGGGTGAAGATGAGCGTGGATTATCTGGACTGGCTGGTGCAGGAGAAAGGTTTCGACTGCATCCGCCATTTCATCATCTTCAACGAACCCGACGGGGACTGGGCCACCCCGGAGGGCGATTACGCTTTCTGGAAGTCCATGATGGAGCGTTTCCATCAGGAAATGGCCCTCCATCCGGGTCTGCTGGACAAGGTTTCCCTGGCGGGACCGGATGTGGTGGTGGAATACCGCAACCCGGCATCGGCCTATGACGCCCCCGGCTGGGTGGCGCAGACCGCGGCTGACCTGGATTCCCTGGTCGGCCTGTATGACATTCACGCCTATCCGGGACAGCAGCAGGTCCGGAGCGGCGCTTTCGCCGATCTGCTGCAGGAATACCGCATCCCGGAGGGGAAGCGGCTCGTCCTCGGAGAGGCCGGTTACAAGTACTGGCGCGAAGAGGATGCGGCGCTGCAGGCGGAGAACGACCGCCGGGCGGCGGCATCCCCTTATACCCAGGGGACGGACAGCCAGATGCTCTGCGGAGACTTCTTCTACGGTTTGGACCTCTCCGTCCTGGCGATGGACGTGATGAACGGCGGCGTGTCCGGCATGGCTGTCTGGATGCTGGACGATGCGCTGCACGCCGGCGGCGACAGTCCTCGGAACCTCAAGGTCTGGGGCTTCTGGAACATTCTGGGAGAGGAACTCTTCGGTGATCCCTCCCTGGAAGATCCCAAACCTTCTTTCTACGGCTGGGCGCTGATGAGCCGGTTTTTCCCGGCCGGCTGCGACATCCTCCGGGTGGAGGCGCCGCCGATGGAAGGCCTGCGGATGGCCGCCGCCGTCCTGGACGGACGGCACACGCTGGCCGTCGTGAACTTCTCCGACACGGACCGGAACCTGGAAGTGCATCTGCCGCTTTCGGGCGCCGTCCGTTATGAATACGTGGAGGGTGCCTGTCCGGCCGATGCGGACGGCCTGCCCGTCCCCGTATCGACCGGTATCGGCGGAAAACGGCACGAAGTGGCCGTTCCCGCGCAGAGCCTGGTCCTCCTGACCGACATGCAATAAAAACTTTATAGTCTAACGATATGAATACATTCGTCAACCGATTCGTCATCGGGGCATCCGCCTTTGTCGCCGTGCTCTCCTGCACCGAGGCGCCCCGCAACACGGAACCCCTGGTGGACCCCTGGCTCCGTGAGCGTACGCCGGTCAACCTCCGCCTGGAGTCCCAGATCGGCGCCGCCGTCATCTCCGACGACTGGCGCAACGACGGGGAGGGCTCCATTGTCGTGAACCTCATCACCAGCGGACTGGACATGTCCGCCGTGAAAGTGGAAGCCCTGGATTTCAAGTTCCCGGACAGCGAGTACTGCCCGAAGGCCAGCGTCGCCCCCGGCGGCACGCTGGATTTCAGTTCCGGAAAGGCATCCTTCACCGTGACGGCCTACAACGGTGAAACACGCACGTACACGGTAAGTTACACCCAGTTCAAGGACCCGCTGGAGGGAACGTACACCTTTACCCAGATTGGTGGTCTCCTGGACGGCAGCGCCCCTCCCTGCGCCTTCATCATCGTGGGCGGCTGGGACGACGCGGTCGTGCGTTCCACGGTCATGGACAAATGGTGGCACTGGGGCACCGGCTACATGCCTACCGACGAGGACGACAACACCCTGAGTTTCCGTCTGGAGGAGGCCGATCCCGAGACCGGCGCCACCTACGGGACCCTGGTGAATACCCCTGGCGACAACGGCCTGTATGCCAATTACATGTACAACAACAGCATCGATGTCAACGACAAGTACCGGATCTTCCCGGCCGGAAAGAGCCGCTGGGCGAAGCCCGGTGACGGGACGATCGTCGTTTACGACTATGCGGACGAGGAGTATGCGAACCCGCTCTGGAGCGTGGAACTCGTCGAAGCAGGCGACCATACTTATGCCGGCCAGACGTTCAACGTACCGAACCTCGCCTTCGGCCGCAGTTTCCCGGGTCCCTTCGACGTCATCGACTGGAACTGGCCGGACACCCGCTGGTTCACGGACAACGTCCGTAACACCTTCTGGCTCGTGAAGAAAGACGCCGACACGCCCATCCCCGACCATTCCGATTATCTGGACTAAGCCATGCGGAAGGAGATGAATACGATCCTTTCCCTCTTCGCCCTCGTCGGGGTGCTGGTCTCCTCCTGCGGCAAACCGGAACCGGATCCGGTCGTTCCATCGGACACCCGGCACATGAGTTTTGCCAAGGACGCCGTGGAGGTGGGCTACGCCGAGACGGGCTTCTCCGTCAGCGTCGATGCCAACTTCGACTATTCCGTGGATATCCAGGCCGAATGGATCGTCGCCGATCCCGCCCGGACCTCCACATCTTCTACGCAGTACTTCATCGCCCGGGCGAATGAAACGACTTCCTCCCGGTCGGCCAAGATCCGCTTTGCGGACAAGAAGGACCGCTACTTCGCCAAGGACGTGACCGTCACCCAGGCGGCCAATCCGGTGGAGAAGGTGACTCTCAAGATCGTGGACAAGGACGCCACGGACGAGACGAAGGCTCTCCTCGCGAACCTCTGGGCCATTGCCGACAAGGGCTGGATGTTCGGCCACCACGACGACCTCTGGTACGGCCGCTACTGGTATGACGAGGCCGGAAACTCTGATACGAAGGCCGTCTGCGGCGATTATCCGGGCGTTTTCAGCGTGGATTTCGCCGAAATCATGGACGACCGCCACGGAAGCAGCGCCAACGCCATCCGCCGCCGCGTGATCCTCGAAGCCCGCGAAAGGGGAGAGGTGATCCTCGCGTGCATCCACATCAACAATCCCAAGACGGGAGGCGATTCCTGGGACAACTCTTCCAAGGACGTCGTGAAGGAAATCCTCACCGCGGGTACGGCCACCCGGACCAAGTACCTGACCTGGCTGGACCGCTGCGCCGACTTTGCGAACGACCTCAAGGACAGCCGCGGAAAACTCATTCCGGTCATCTTCCGGATGTACCATGAACATACTCAGGGCTGGTCCTGGTGGGGCTCCTCCTGCACCACCGCCTCCGAGTTCGTGGAGTTCTGGCAGTTCACGGTCAAGTACCTCCGCGACACCAAGGGCGTCCATAACTTCCTGTATGCTGTTTCCCCGCAGATGGATGCCAATTACGGCGACGGTACGAAGGACCGCCTCCTGTTCCGCTGGCCCGGCGACGATTGGGTGGACTTCATCGGCATGGACTGCTACCATGGCACCAACGATGACGCTTTCCAGTCCAACGTCAAGGCCCTGGAGGCCCTCTCCCTGGAGAAGAAGAAGCCCTGCGGAGTGACCGAGGACGGCAAGGAATCCTTCACCGAGACGGATTTCTGGACCCGTCACGTCGTGGCCCCCGTCGGTGACCGGCGCATTTCGCTGGTGACGATGTGGCGCAACAAATATGTCGGGAACAACGAATCCGACAAGCACTACTACAGCGTCTATCCCGGCCATCCGTCCGAGGACGATTTCCGGAAGATGTACAACGAGCCGCGCAGTCTGTTCAGCCGGGACCTCCCGGACATGTACACCCTGCCGGAAGGCTATGAAATCAAATAAAACCTTACGATAATGACTAAGACACTGAAAACTGTCCTGGCATGCGCGCTCGCCGCGCTGCTCGGAACCGTCGGCCCGGCGCTGCAGGCGCAGGGTACGCGGACGGTCGGAGGTACCGTCTTGGACGAACGCGGGGAGCCCCTGTACGGCGCCTTCGTCGTCCAGCAGGGGACTTCCAACGGCGTCTCCACCGACTTGGACGGCAAGTACTCCATCCGGGTACCGGCCGGGCAGGTCGTCCTCGAATTCCAGTTCATCGGGTACACGACCCTCGCGAAGACCGTCCCGGCGTCGCAGAGCGTCCTGGATGTCACGATGTCGATGGACACCAACCTCATGGACGAAGTCGTGGTCACGGCCTTCGCCACCCAGAAGAAGGTGAACGTGACGGGCGCCATCTCCTCCGTGAACGGCAGCGACATCCTGTCGGCCCCGGTCTCCAACATTTCCAACGCCCTCATCGGCAACACCCCGGGCGTGGCCGGTCTCCAGACTTCCGGCGAGCCGGGCCGCAATGCGGCGAATATCTATGTCCGCGGTGTCTCCACCTACGGATCTTCCACCCCGCTCATCATCATCGACGGGGTCGAGCAGGCGTCCGAGCAGGCCTTCGCCGAGTTCAATGCCATGGACCCGAACGAAATCCAGGGCATCAGCGTCCTCAAGGATGCGGCCTCCACGGCCGTGTACGGTGTCCGCGGCGCGAACGGCGTCATCATCGTGACGACCAAGCGCGGCGCCCAGGGCAAGCCGGTCATCAACTTCTCCGCCAACTACGGCCTTACCCAGGCGACGCAGTTGCAGGAGGGCGTGACGGCCTACGAGTACGCCCTGTTCCGCAACGAGGCCATCCGCAACGAGCAGAAGGCCTATCCCGGCAACGAAGGCCTCAATTCGTACATCTATGACGACTACGACCTGTGGAAGTTCAAGAACAACCGCGACTTCACCCCGCAGGAAGTGGATGCGATGACGAACCTCACCGACGCGCAGAAGGAGCAGCTCAAGAACAGCCCGGCCCTCTACTATGCCGACCACAACCTGTACAAGGAGCAGTTCAACAAACTGGCGCCGCAGTACCAGGTGAACCTGAACGTGGCGGGCGGCACCGACCGGGTGAAGTACTTCGTTTCCTTCGGTTACTTCCGTCAGGAGGGTATCACGAGCTCCGTGCAGTATTACGGGGCCGACACCCGTTCCCTGTTCAACCGCTACAACTTCCGGTCGAACTTCGACATCAAGATCACCGACCGCACCACCCTCACCGTCAATTCCGCCGGCCAGTTCGGCGAGACCACGGGCCCGGGCAACGGCGCGGACGCCTACGACCTCTCCGGCCGTTACAAGATCATCATGCAGTACATCTACGACTGTAATCCGTTCATCAGCCCGGGCATCGTGGAGGACCATCTGATCAGCGGCTTCGCCGGCATCGCCGGTTCCGCCCAGAACCCCCTCGCCACGAAGACCAACAGCAGCATCGGTTTCCAGAACGCGGTGTACAACCTCCTGACGAGCGGGACGGCCACCGTCTACAACAGCCTTCTGGACAACACCCTGAAGTTGAACCACAGGATGGACTACCTGCTGAAGAACCTCTCTTCCCATGTCACGGTATCCTATCAGGACAACTACAACCGGTATGTCCAGTACACCCCGTCCCTCCCTTCCTACAGCATCCAGCGCAATGCGGAGAATCCGCTGAAGTATGACTTCTTCGGCGGCTCCATGGGCGGCGGCTCCTTCAATTCCTACGGCTATTCCAACTGGAACAAGTTCTATGTGGACGCCGGCTTCGACTGGAACGGATCCTTCGGGGACCACAACTGGTCGGCCCTCCTCCTGGGCAAGGCCTCCAAGTTCACGATGCCGTCCGACTCCTACCACGTGCCTTCCGGCATCATGGGTTTCGTGGGCCGTGTCACCTACAACTACGCCGACCGCTACATGGCCGAGGTGAACGTGGGTTATAACGGTACCGAGCAGTTCGCGGAAGGACACCGGTTCGGTCTGTTCCCGGCCGTCTCGGTGGGTTGGGTTCCGACCCTGGAACCCTGGTTCCCCCAGAACGATGTCCTGAGTTTCCTGAAACTCCGCGCCTCTTACGGCGAGGTGGGTAACGACCAACTCGGCGCCAGCCGCCGGTATTACTACCTGCCCAACACCTGGAACCTGAACCAGGGCGGCTACTGGCTCGGAAACGGCGACGGATCGGCTCCCAACACCTATTTCGAAGGGGCGACCGAGGGCAGTCTCGGCAACAAGGACATCACCTGGGAGCGTGCCCGCAAGTTCGACGCCGGCGTGGAATCCAAGTTCTTCCGGAACCGCCTCTCCATCGACTATGACTGGTTCTACGAGAAGCGTAACAACATCCTCACCACCCTGGGCATCATCCCCGCCATCTACGGCGTGAGCCAGAGCGATGTCCCGCCGGCCAACGTGGGTATTACGATGAACAAGGGTTACGAGGTCGTGGTGAACTGGACCGACAAGGTCGGTGACCTGCTTTATACGCTGGGAGCGGACCTGAGTTATTCCCGCAACAAGATCATCTACATGGCCGAGGCCAACAACCCCTACGAGTGGATGAACAAGACCGGCCACATGATCGGCCAGCGTTTCGGCCTCCAGAGCGACGGCCTGTTCAACACCCAGGCCGAACTGGACGCCCGTCCCGAGAACACCTATACCGGCAACCAGGCCACCTTGGGCGACATCCGCTACAAGGACCTGGACGGGGACGGCAAGATCAACCAGAACGACGTGGGTCCCATCGGCTTCCCGCGCTACGCGATGTACCACTTCAACTTCAAGGTACAACTCGGCTACAAGGGCTTCGACCTGAAACTGCTCTTCACGGGCAGCAAGGACGGCTCCTACTATCTGCCCAGCGGTTACACCATCCCGTTCTACAAGAACGCGGGCAACGCCTGGAAATGGCAGTACGACGGCCGCTGGACCGAAGCGAAGTACCTCGCCGGGGAAGAGATCACCTATCCCCGCGCCGTCTACTCCGGCGACACCTCCCACAACAACTTCCTGACCAGCGACTACTGGATGGTCTCCTCCGACCACTTCAAACTCAAGAACGTGGAACTCGGCTACACCTTCGACCTGGGCAAGGGCGGCCGCGACACCATCCTGCAGGGCGTGCGCCTGTATGTCAATGCGAACAACATCTACACTTTCCGGAACGCGCTGACCCGCTACGGAATCGACCCCGAAGCGACGGACGGCAGCACCTACGTGTATCCGCTCACCCGGATCATCATGGCCGGCATCAGCTTCCGTTTCTAAAACTCCGCGAGACATGAAAAAGATTATCACCATACTCTTCACGACGGCGCTTCTGTCCGTCACCTCGTGCAGCCTCTTCCTCGAGAAGCCGGATACCACGGGTACCGTGGACCAGGAGGCCGTGTTCTCCACCACGAAGAATGCCCGCGCCGCCCTGATGTCCTGCTATCGCAACGTCCTCCGCCACGGCTGGCCGGGCGGCATGGGCATCGGCCACTGTACCTACGGGGCCATCTCCGGCGAGGTGGGCCGCGGCTACAACTGGCACGGCAGTTACCATATCTCCCAGCAGGGCCTGACCGTGAACGGCACGGACGGCTCCGATGCGGGCGCCGAGAATTACGGCAACAACTGGCGCTTCATCCGGGAGTGCTACATCGTCATCGAAAACGTGGACAACGTCGCGGACATGTCCGACGCGGACAAGGCCGTGATCAAGGCCGAAGCCACGGCGCTCATCGCCTATCGCTACATGGGCATGTTCTACCGCTACGGCGGCGTGCCCATCGTGGAGAAGTCCTTCGAATCCTCCGACGACCTGAGCGCCCCGCGCGCCTCGCTCGCCGAGATGGTCGATTTCATCTCCCGCCTGTGCGACGAGGCCGCCGAGGTCCTTCCCGCCAAGTGGGACGGGGCCAACACCGGCCGCATGACCAAGGGCGCCGCCCTGGCCATCAAGGCCCGGACGCTGCTTTTCGCCGCCCGTCCGCTGTTCAACAGTGCGACGCCTTACCTGGACAACGGCGAACACAATGACTTGATCTGCTTCGGAAACGCGGACAAGGAGCGCTGGAAGGCGGCCATCGACGCCAACGAGGCGGTCCTCGCCTGGGCGGCCGCGAACGGCGTGGCCCTCCTGAACACCGGCGGCGCCGGTGCGGGGCAGCCCAATCCGAATGCCTTCGACGACTACGGCAAGGCGACGTCGGTCCCCGCCAACGAGGAACTGATCCTCGCCTACAAGTTCGACGACACCGGCGGCTGGGATCCCCTGGTGAACTTCATCAACACCTCCCGCTACCAGGGCAACAACCGCTACGATACCGACTGCAGCGGCGTCCTGACGAACCACTTGGAGAAGTACTGGGCCGCCGACGGCTCCGAAATGTCCTGGCCGAAGGTCGGTGACGCGCTTCCCCGGAACGGCTCCGACTGGGTCGCCAACGTCGCGAAGATCGAGCCGCGCGCCAAGGCCGACATCAAGTTCGGCGGTCACGACTCCGCGAACAATCCCGGCGACTATTACTGGCAGAATGCCGGCTGGAACCGTGGCGGCTATGCGGCCGACAAGGACAAGGGCGACGTCTTCCCCAATGCCATCGACAGTGACAAGGGCTGCGGCGAGCGCACGAAGTTCTTCTACCATGCGGGCAGCCGTACCTGGTTCGAACCGCCGCTCTTCCGCCTGGCCGAGACCTACCTCAACCTGGCGGAGGCCTACAACGAGTACGGCAACAGCGCCAAGGCCCTGGAGAACCTGAACAAGGTCCACAACCGCGCCGGTCTCCCGGCCGTCACCGAGACCGACCAGGCGAAACTCCGCGCCATCATCCAGCGCGAATGTGCCGTCGAATTCTTCCAGGAGAACCACCGCTACTACGACGTGAAACATTGGAAACTGGCCGATATCGGGAACGGTATCTGCGGCGGTACGATGCGGATGCTCCAGTTCAACATCAAGAACGATGACAGTGTGGTTTGGCCGTACGCGGCGAACAATGTCGAGACTTACTGGGACGCCGTCGCCTACAATTCCTACTGGTCCGACGCGATGTTCCTGGAGCCGTTCCCCCAGACCGAAATCAACAAGGGAACCATTACCCAGAACCCCGGTTATTGATTGAAAGGAGGATTGCTATGAAACAATTGATTACTAGATATTCCGCGCTACTTTGCGCCTTTCTCGCGGCCGTGACGCTCTCGGCCCAGGAATACGGCACGGGCGCCATTTCCACCGCCTCCGGCGACCAACTTTACAAGACCGAGAACGCCAACCTGTCCAATACCTTCGCCGGTGCCTTCAACGGGCTCGCGGTGATGCAGGGAAGCGGCGAACTGGGCAACAACACGGCCAAGTGGCTTGTCCGCGGCATGGGATCCTACGGCGTGGGCTCCTGGTCTACCGCCAAGATCTTCGTGGACGGGTTCGAGGTGAACAAGGAGTATATGTCCGCCATCTCGCCGGCCGAGATCGAGAAAGTCGAAGTCCTCAAGGACGCCGCGGCCCTCGCCCTCTACGGCGAACGGGGCGCCAACGGCGTCATCCGGATCACCACCCGGCGTGGTGCCGAAGGCCGTCCGACCGTGAGCGCCCGCGTGCGCTACGGCCTGCAGGCCCCCGCTTCCCTCCAGAAGCCCCTGGGCTCCTATGAATTCGCGTCCCTGTACAACCAGGCTGTCTCCAACGACAACGGCATGGTCTGGACTCCGGCGTACAGCCAGTCCCAACTCGATGCCTACAAGAACGGCACCGGCGTGGACGTGGACTGGTACGGCCAGGCGATGCGTTCCTTCGGCCAGTTCCGGGATGCCGACGTCATCCTGAACGGCGGCTCCAAGGACGCCCGCTACAATGTCAACCTGGATTACCTGGGCAATTCCGGCCTGCTGTCGGCCAGGAATTCCGACTCGGCCCGGAACCTCGGCTACGACCGTTTCAACATCCGGGCGAACCTGGATTTCAACGTTCTGAAGATCTTCGAGGTCCGTTTCGACATGGGCGGCCGGATCGAGATGCTGCATCGTCCGAACTACGCGGTGTCCAGCCTCTTCGGCGACCTCGCCCGCTATCCGTCCAATATCTACCCTGTCTATGACGACGCGGAACAGACGCACCTGAGCGGTACGGCCGTGTATCCCAACAACCCGTACGCTTCCGTCAACGAACTGGGCTGGTATTCCTACAAGGGACGCAGCCTGCAGACGAACCTCGCCGTGCGGGAGCGCCTGGATATGATCGCCAAGGGCCTGTATCTGGAAGAGGCGGTGTCGCTGTACAGCTACACGCTCAGCACCTATTCCAAGACGAAGGATTATGCCCGCTGGTTCGGCGGCACCACCACGACCACGAACCAGACGACCAACCTCACCGCCAGCGGCTACGGCTCCGGCGGCATGCAGGACTGGAAGCAGGGCCGGGTGACCCTGGGTTACGACAAGACGGAAGGCCCGCACTATGTGAGCGCCGCCTTGAACGGCAACGTGTCCGCCTACAAGGGTGACGGCTACTTCTCCTACAAGTATAACACGCTGAACCTGAATGGGTACGTGAAATACGACTATGACCACCGGTACATCCTGGAGGCCGCCTTCTCCGAGTTCGGCAACGATGCCTATGCGCCGGGACACCGCTGGGCCTTCTATCCGACGGGCTCTTTCGCCTGGGTCCTCTCCAATGAGGAATTCCTCAAGGGATCGGCCTTCAACCTCCTGAAACTGCGCGCGTCGGCGGGTCTTTCCGGTTTCTCCGATTCCGGTTCGACCTCGGTCCTTGCGGATTACTCCTCCAACGGACGCTACCTGTTCAAGGATTACTACACCTACAGTTATATCGGTTCCTTCTACACCGGTGCCACCAATCCGGCCTGGCAGAGCACCCTCGTCCCGATGTTCGTCCCCAATGAGGACGTGCACGCCGAGAAGAGCCTCAAGTTCAACGTGGGTCTGGACGCCCGGGTCGGCGGGTTCTCGCTGACGGCGGACGCCTTCCTGGACAAGCGCTCCGACATCCTCACCCTGGACAACTCCCTGATGGGCTACTACGGTAAGCAGTACAGTTTCTCCAACATCGGCAAAATGACCAACAAGGGTGTTGAGCTGGAGATGGCTTACGAGGGTGTCAGCGGCGATTTCGGCTACCGGATCTTCGGATCGGCCGCCTATACGCACAACACTGTGGACTATATGGCGGAGGTCACGCCGGCCAATGCCTTCAGCGCCGCCACGGGCCGTCCCTACGGCACGTACATCGGCCTGGTGGCCGACGGATTCTATGACATCGACGACTTCGACGACGCCGGGAACCTTGTCTCCGGCATCGCCCTGCCGGCCTTCGGCGCCGTGCAGCCGGGTGACGTGAAGTACCTGGACCTGGACAAGAATGGCATCGTGGACCAGAACGACGTCACCAAGATCGGCCGCAGTTGGGTCCCCGAATGGAACTTCGCCTTCGGCGGAAAGGTCTCCTACAAGGGCTTCGACCTCGAATGCCTGTTCCAGGGCATGGCCGGAGTGAGCGCGAACCTGCTGGACAACTGGACCCAGACCGTCGCCTTCGTGGACAACGGCAACGCCTACCCCATCGCGAAGGGCGCCTGGGCCTACTATCCCACGGAAGGGATCGACAACCGCGCGAACGCCACCTACCCGCGTCTCACCACGCAGGGCAATTCCAACAACTACCGGGCGAGTTCCCTGTGGATCAAGGACGCTTCCTTCCTGAAACTGAGGAATGTCGAACTGGGCTACACCTTCGCTTCCAAGGATCCGGACAAGGCAGGCGTCAAGGCCTTCCGCTGCTTCGTGAACGGACAGAACCTCTTCACTTTCAGTCCGCTGCTGAAGGAGTGGGGACGGGATCCCGAGAACCTGTCCGGACTGTATCCTACGCTGAAGTCCTTCAATGCCGGCATCGCCATAACCTTCTAAATGCGCACCTGAGATGAAAACAAGATATATCGCACTGGCCATCCTGGCGGCAGCCCTCACCGTTTCCTGCGACAAGTTCCTGGACACCAGCCTGGACCTGAACTCGTCCGGAGAAACCGTTGAAACCAACCGCGGTACCATCTGGAGTTTCGCGAACGCGTTCTATCCCCCGATCATCTACGGATACGGGGTGCTGGACGGCAACCTGTTCGCCGCCGCCTCCGACGAGGCGCAGCAGACGGCCGCGTCCTCCAATGCCCTGTTCTTCAACAAGGGCATGCTCAATGCGAGCGTGAATCCGATGTGGACCTACTACAACAACTGCTACGAAGGAATCCGCGCGGCGAACTTCTTCCTTGACTATGTGGCCGACGGGAAGGGCGTGGCCCTGCTGCAGCTCAACCGCAACCTGATTACCGATGCGGCGAGTTATGCCCGCGACCTCGCTTCCCTGAACTGGTACATCGCCGAGGCCCATGTCGCCCGCGCCTATTACTACAGCGAACTGATCAAGATGTACGGCGGCGTTCCCATCGTGGAACAGACCCAGCAGCAGAGCGGCGGTGAGTTCGTGGAGCGTTCCTCCTACGACGCCTGCGTGGAGTACATCGTGAAGGAAATCGACGGCTGGAAGGACCAACTCGCCCTGAACTGGGATGCCGACAACACCCGTGAAGGCCGGTTCACCCTTGGCGCCGCGCTGGCCATCAAGGCGCGCACCCTGCTCTATGCCGCCTCTCCACTGCACAATCCTTCGAACGACCGCGCCAAGTGGGTCCGGGCTGCCGAGGCCGCCAATGAACTGATTTCCAATACGAACCTGTCCTATACGCTGGACAGCGACTATGAGGCCCTTTTCCGCGGAGGCAACTCCCTGGGAAGCAAGGAGGCCATCTACATCGTCCGCCGCGCCGCGAACAATACGATGGAGACGAACAATTACCCGATCGCCACCTCCGGCGGCAAGAGCGGCGTATGCCCGACCGAAAACCTGGTTTCCGCCTATGAGTGGATCGGCGAACCCGACCCGGCCAACCCGTACGCCAACCGCGATCCGCGCCTCGCCGCTTCCATCGTCACGAACGGCAGCACCTGGAACGGCCGCGTCATCGCCCAGGGCGCCGGCGAGACCGACGACATGGCCCGGGCCAATGCCAGCAAGACCGGTTATTACCTCAAGAAGTTCCTCACCGACGGACTGAACCTCACCCAGGGCCAGACCGCCCAGCACAACTGGATCGCCTACCGCTATGCGGAGGTCCTGCTGAACTATGCGGAGGCCGTGAACGAGGCCTGGGGCCCGACCACGGTGCCTGCCGGTTTCCCGATGAGCGCCGCCGAGGCCCTGCAGCGGGTGCGTGACCGCGCCAGCGTCAGTCTCCCGGCCGTCGCTGCGGGTACGGTCGATTCCTTCCGCAAGGCCGTCAAGCACGAGCGCCAGGTGGAACTCGCCTTCGAGGATCATCGCTACTGGGACCTTCTCCGCTGGAAGGATGCCATGACGGTGCTCAACCAGCCGGTCCAGGGCGTGAAAGTCACCCGTACGGGCAATACGTATTCCTACAAGGTCGTGGATGTGGCCGACCGTACTTTCGCCGCCCGCAACTATTACCTGCCGCTGATGCGTTCCGAGATCGAGAACGCCGCCGGAACGTTGGAGCAGAACCCGGGTTATTGATATGAAAAAGTTGCTGACCTCCCTTGCCGTGACCTTCTGTGCCCTGACGGCCGTCGCCCAGGTGGTGTCGGTCCAGGGGCCTGCCGCCCGCGTGCCGCAGTACGGCCGGGCCGACTTCACGGTCACCCTGAAAGGGGAGTGGAACAACCCCTGGCTTCAGGAAGAAGCCGCCCTGGACCTGCTCCTGACGGCTCCTTCCGGAAAGCAACTCGTGCTGCCCTGTTTCTATGTCGATGGCAAGAGTGGGGCGGAGAGCCGCTGGGCGGCCCGTTTCACCCCGCAGGAGAAGGGAACCTACACCTACCTGTTCCGCTATAGCGAGGACGGCCGTCCTGTCTCGGAATCTGCGAAAGGAAGTTTCGAGACGGGGAAGCCGGCCGGACACGGCATCCTGCATACGCGGGACAACTGGACGCTCCGGTACGATGACGGGACCCCGTTCCGGGGTGTGGCGGAGAACATCTGCTGGGAATCCCGTGCGAACGACGATTCCAAGTTCTTCAGTTCCCTCCACGAGATGCACGACCGGTATAACTATGACGTGATGCTTCCGCAGTTCGCGGCCGCCGGCGGCAATTTCACCCGGATGTGGATGTGCTCCTGGAACTTCCCGATCGACCGGCAGGACCGTTTCAACAACCCCCGCTACGAAGCGTCGGATGAGTATATGAACCCGAGCGCCGTCGCACGGCTGGACCACACCGTGGAACTGGCCGAGCGGCTGGACATCCGCATCATGCTTTGCATGGGCGGGGGCAACGTCCGGACGAACCGGGATTTCTTCAATTCGGCGGAAGCCAAGGCCCGTTACCGCAACTACCTCCGTTACATCGTCGCCCGCTGGGGCTACAGCCCGGCCATCGGCATGTGGGAGTTCTTCAACGAGATCGACAACATCCAGTTCCGCGACCAGCGGAATCCGATCCCGGCCTCCGAAATCGTGGCCTGGCATACGGAGATGTCGGCCTACCTGAAGTCCATCGATCCTTTCGGCCATATCGTCACCACCTCCATCTCGCACCGCGACCTGGAGGGACTGAACAGCGTGAAGGACATGGACATCAATCAGAAGCACATCTACCGGGCCACCTCTTCCATCCCGGGTACGATCACCCGCTATGAGCAGCAGTTCGGGAAGCCGTATGTCATCGGCGAGTTCAGTTACGAGTGGGACTGGTCCCGGAATTTCGACGATTTCGCCGAGGACATGGACCTGGACTTCAAACGGGGACTCTGGTACGGTATCTTCTCGCCGACGCCCGTTACGCCGATGAGTTGGTGGTGGGAGTATTTCGAGAACCGCGGCATGGTCCCGTACTTCCGGCATGTCCGGTATGTAAGCGACCGGATGCTCAAGGATGGCAAGGGATCCTTCGAGACGGTCCCCGTACAGGCCGATGGTGCCGACGCTTTTGCCGTCCGTTGCGGGAAGAAGGTGTATGTCTATGCCTATAACGGCTCCGACAAACCGGTGTCTTCCGTTTCCATCCCGATGGGAGGACGGTGCAAAGTGACGCCGTACGACTTCGGAAAGACCGCATTCCGGGGTGGGAAACGGGTGAAGCCGCAGGACGGCCGCCTCGTCATCCCGCTGGACCTGGCGCCGCGCCGCGAAGCCCTCTTTGAAATCAAGTAACTGTCTATGAGAAAGTCCATTCTCCTGATTATGGGTATGACCCTCATGGCCTGCCCGCTCGGGGCACAGGAAAGGCATCGCCAGCAGGTGTCCTCCAACTTCGGGCTGACCGTTCCCCACGACCCGGCCGACCTGCCGGTGTCGCGGGCGGCGGTCGTATGGCCGGAGCGGAGCCCGAAGCAGGTGCCGGCCCCGCGGCTGGACCTCCAGGAGGATGGCACCTGGCTGCTTGCCGGCGGCTGGGAACTCCGCGCGGGGGATTCCGACGAATGGCTGGACGCCGTCGTCCCGGGAACGGTCCTGACGTCACTGGTCGCTGACGGAATCTATCCGGATCCGCATTACGGGCTGAACAACCTGGTCATTCCCGAAGACCTGTGCCGCAAGGACTGGTGGTACCGGACGGAACTGTCCCTGACGGATGGATTGCTGGCCAAGGAAAAACTGGAACTGCTCTTCAACGGCATCAATTACCGGGCGGAGGTCTGGCTGAACGGCGGGAAACTCGGCCGTATCGACGGCGCTTTCGTCCGCGGCCGCTTCGACATCACGGCCCTGGCCCGGAAGGAGAACCTGGTCGAGGTCCATATCTTCCCGCCGGCCAATCCCGGCATCCCGCACGAGCAGTCGGCGCGGACCGGACGGGGACCGAACGGCGGCGTCCTGTGCCTGGATGGCCCCACCTTCATCAGCAGCGAAGGCTGGGACTGGGTGCCGGGCGTCCGGGACCGCAACATTGGCATCTGGCAGGATGTGCGTCTGATTGCCTCCGACGGACTGACGCTGGGGGATACCCGGGTCGTCACGGACCTGCCGCTGCCTTCCACGGAGTATGCTGACCTGACGGTCCGGACCTCCGTGACCAATTCCCTGGAACATGCCGCCCCGGTCACCGTCCGGGCTGCAGGTGACGGGTTCATGGCAGAGACCCTCGTAAAAGTGCCTGCGGGCGCTACCGTCCCGGTCGAACTGCATGCCCGGATGGACCATCCGGCGCTCTGGATGCCGAACGGCTATGGCGAACCCAACCTCTATGACCTTTCGCTTGCCTGCACCGTCGACGGCCGGGTGTCCGACCGCCAGTCGCTCCGTTTCGGCGTCCGGGAATTCACCTACGAACTGACGGCCGATGCGCCCGGACGACCGGGCCTTCGGATCGGCTACGACCCCGCCCTCGGAGCGATCTTCAACAACCGCCTTCTCCGAGGCGTCGGAGGCGGCGTTTCGGTCCCTTCGCTCAAGGAAGGGGTCAATCCGGACCGGCTTCCGCTTCTGGAACCGGACGCCATGGCGCCCTATCTCGTGATCCGGGTGAACGGGGTCCGCATCTTCTGCAGAGGCGGCAACTGGGGTATGGACGACATGCTCAAGAATACGGCCCGGGAGCATCTGGAACCCTATTTCAAACTCCATCGGGCCGCCGGATTCAACATGGTCCGGAACTGGACCGGCGAAAATACGGAGGAGGTCTTCTACACCCTGTGCGACGAGTACGGCCTCCTGGTCTGGAACGACTTCTGGATGTCCACGGAAGGGTACAACCTCCAGCCGGTGGACGAGAACC
This sequence comes from Bacteroidales bacterium, assembly GCA_017464245.1. Taxonomy (GTDB): domain Bacteria; phylum Bacteroidota; class Bacteroidia; order Bacteroidales; family UBA932; genus Cryptobacteroides. Next base: position 25,611 of record JAFUDV010000037.1, read on the forward strand.
TGTTCATGGCCAATGCCGCCGATGTCGTCCGACGCTTCCGGAACCATCCTTCCATCGCCGTCTGGTGCCCCCGCAATGAGGGGTATGCCCCGGAGAGTCTGGAAGCGAGACTGTCGGCCCTGATCGCGAAGGAAGACGGAACCCGGCTCTATCTCCCGAATTCCCGGGATTGCAACCTGCGGCCGAGCGGGCCCTGGCACTATTTCACCGATCCGGCCCGTTACTACACCGAGACTGCCGCCGGTTTCAATACCGAACTGGGCTCTCCCTCCGTCCCCACGGCCCGTTCCATGCGGAAATTCCTGCCGGAGGCCGACCTGTGGCCGATCGGGGATGCCTGGCATTACCATGACCTGCATCCCGAGACGAAGGTGTTCCGCGAGTCGCTGGAGCGCCTCTACGGCCCGGCGACGGGCCTGGACGACTTCTGTCGCAAGGCCCAGCTCATGGGCTACGACAGTTACCGCGCCATGTTCGAGTCCTGGAACAGCCGGCTGTGGGACAATACCTCCGGCGTCCTCCTCTGGATGTCGCATCCGGCCTGGCCCAGCGTGGAATGGCAGAGTTATTCCTGGGACGGCGAAACCATGGGCTCCTGGTTCGGCAGCAAGAAGGCCTGCACGCCGCTGCATGTCCAGATGAATCTGCACGACCGGAAAGTGGTCCTGGTGAATACGATCCCGTCCGATACGCCGGACCTCACGGTGGAACTGACCGTGACGGACCTCTCCGGGAAAGTGCTTTACCGGCGTTTCGACCGGAAAGTATCGGTCGAAGCCAATTCGTCGATCCCCGTCTTTACGGCGGACATTCCCTCTTTCGAGGGAGTGGTCCTGGCCCGGCTTCGTTTGCTTGACATGGACTCGAAAGTGTTGGAAATCAATGATTATTTGCTCTCGGGCGGAGATGATTTCCTCCCCTTGAACGATCTTCCAAGCGTGACGCTGAAGGCGCGCCGCCTCCGGGACGGCCGCTATGAAATCTCCAATCCGTCCAGGGTCCTGGCCGTGGGCGTGAAACTGAATCTGATGCGTGGCGGCGAGCAGGTGCTCCCGGCCCTTTTCTCCGACGGATACTTCCATCTGCTTCCCCGGGAGAAGCGCATCATCGACGTGGAATATGACGGCGGCGGGGTGGTTACCCTTTCCGCCGAAGGCTATAACATTGACGGAATCCGATGAAAAGACTGATTCTCATACCGCTTATCTTCCTGGGCCTGGCCGCTTCCGGACAGCGGACGCTGCAGCAGCGGGTGACGACCCCTGACGGAGAGAAACTTTATTCCGCCGCTTCCGAAGTGGCTTTCGTGGATGAGCGTGGAGACCGTTCCGTCCCCATCGTCGTGGACGGGCGGCAATCCTACCAGGAAATGCTGGGGTTCGGATTCTCGCTCACTGGCGGCAGTGCCGAACTCCTGATGAAGATGGATGCATCGGCCCGTTCCCGCATCCTTTCCGAACTCTTCGGCCAGGATCCCGGCCAATTGAATATCAGCGTGGTACGCCTTACGGTGGGTGCCTCGGACATGAACAGTTTCGTCTTCTCCTACGACGATATGCCCGAGGGTAAGACGGACTGGGACCTGAAGCATTTCTCCCTGTCGCAGGACCTGAAGGACGTGGTGCCGGTGATGCAGGAAATCCTGTCCATCCATCCGGACATCTGGGTAATGGCCTCGCCCTGGTCCGCACCTGCCTGGATGAAGGAAGAATATGACGTACGCGGTCCGAAACTGCGCCGGGAATGCTACGACGTGTATGCCCGCTACCTGGCCCGGTATATCGTGGAAATGGGGAAAAAGGGAATCCGGATTGATGCCCTGACCATCCAGAACGAGCCGCTGAACTCGCGGAACACGCCCTCCATGCCCTGGAGCCCGGAAGACCAGAAGGTCTTCATCCGGGACTGTCTGGGCCCGCAGTTCGAGAAGCAGGGGATTGGAACGGACATCCTCCTGTTTGACCACAACTGCGACCGGCCGGATTACCCGCTGTCCATCCTGGAAGATCCGAAGGCGGCATCCTATGCGGTGGGATCGGCCTTCCACCACTATATGGGCGACCCTTCGGCCATGACGCAGGTCCATCAGTTCCGGCCGGACAAGGATATCTATTTCACCGAACAGATGATCGTGGACCGCTCCGGCGGGCCGGTGACGCGGCAGATCGCCCCGTCCGTGAAGCGGATGCTCATCGACATTCCCCGCAACTGGAGCCGGAACGTCATCCTGTGGAACCTGGCGGCCGATCCGGAGGCGAATCCGCACACCGGCAACGGGGGCTGCCCGTTCTGCTTTGGCGCCATTACCCTGGACGGCAATACGGTGACGCGGAACCTGGCCTATTACGTGGTGGCGCATGCCTCCGCCCTGGTCCCCAAGGGCTCTTTCCGGATCCATTCCACGGCTCCGGACGATCCGGCCGGCTTCCTGTTCGAGGATGAACAGGCACCCGGAACCATGCGCCTGATGCGCTATGACCGGGCCGGCGTGCTTCCCAACGTGGCTTTCCGGACACCGGACGGCCGGGTGGTCTTGGTCGTTGCGAATACGTCTTCCTCCGTCCAGCGGGTGAAGATCCAATACAATGGACAATTTGCCACGGTAACCCTTCCTTCGGGAGCCGTGGGTACATATGAGTGGGCTTTATGAAGAAGATCCTGACACTTCTGGTTTTGTTCTGCGCCGTGATCCTGCATGCGCAGACTTTCTCCACCGCCGGCTGGTGGGCGCCGTCCGCGCCGAAATTCTCCCCGGTGGTCGGAGAGGACGGGATGATTACGTTCCGTCTCAAGGCTCCGAAAGCGCGCCAGGTCAAACTGGCGTTCGGGGAAGGGAATGTACTGGTGAAGGAAATGACCCAGCGCCCGGATGGCGTGTGGGAGACGACTGTGGGCCCGGTGGATCCGGGTGAATATGAATACAAGTTCGAGGTGGACGGCCTGAAGGTGCTGGATTACGGCAATCCTTCGGTCAAGGCCGGCACCGAGATCTACGGCAATACGGTGGAGGTCTTCGGATCCGAACCCCGCATCGACGAGCGCCGGCTGACGGGCAGCGAAGTGGATGTCATCAGTTATCGGAGTTCGGCGCTGGGGACTTACCGCCGCGTCTGCGTGTATGTCCCGGCTGTCTATTATGAACAGCCCAAACGGAAGTTCCCGGTCCTTTATCTCCGGCATGGCGGCGGTGACCACGAGCGCAGTTGGTGGGAGAGCGCCCATGCCGATGCGATCCTCGACAATGCCATCGCTTCGGGTGCCGAACCGATGCTGGTCGTCATGACGAACGGCCTCACGGACGGCTCCTGGGCGGGCGGAAGCACGCCGGAAGGGATCGCCCTGCTTGAGCAGGAACTGCTGCAGGACGTGATCCCGCTGGTGGAGAAACGCTATCGCGTGAAGAAGGACAGGCAGTCCCGGGCCATCGCCGGCCTTTCCATGGGCGGCGGCCAGGCCTTTGTCATCGGCCTGAACAATTTGGACAAGTTCGCCTGGGTGGGCGAGTTCAGTTCGGGTCTGCTGAGCGACGTGGCACTGGACCTCGGCACTTATGGCGTGAGCCTGGATGCGTCCCGCATCAATGGGGCGCTGAATCTCCTTTGGATTTCCTGCGGAACCGGGGACGAGCGCTGGGAAGGACATCGGGCCTTCTCCGCGAAACTGGATTCCCTGGGGATCGTCCATGCCTTCGAATCTGCGCCCTATGCGCATGAGTGGCAGTTTTGGCGCGAGCAGTTGTATGCTTTCGCCGGGCGGATTTTCAAGAAATAACGATTAAACATTTACCGATATGAAAAAAGCATTGATCCTTTTGGTCCCCGCCCTGGCGCTGCTGGCGTCCTGCGGCGATGCCATCGAGATTCCCGATGTGAGCGGCTCCGGGAATACGCCCGGCAACGTGAACCCGGACGTCCCGCTCGCGGGCGACGTCGTGTTCACGGCCACCCTGGCGGATCTGCCTGACGGCTCCCAGCCCACCTGGGCGCAGGGCGACGCCATCCTCCTGTCGGACGGTTCCACGGTCCAGACGCTCACGAACCGGGCCGCCGCCGGTCAGGTGGCCGAGTTCCCCGGCAGGGTGACGGAAGGGAAGACTTCCTTCGTCGCCGTCTCTCCGGCTGCGGAAGGGATTTCTTTCAGCGGGAGCGGTTTCTCGTTCGAGATTCCCGTGACCCAGTCCGGCGCCGGTGCCGCCTTCCGGGTGGCGAAGGCCTCCGGGACGCACCTGTTCTTCCAGAGCCTGGTCTCCGAGATCCGCTTCACGGTGGATTTCGAAGGGGCGACCAAGGTCCGGTTCCAGACCGCCGGTGAGAAGATCGCCGGAACGGTCACGGTCGATTATTCCGGGGAGAAACCCGTGGCAACCGGTTCTTCGGACTATGTGGAGGTGGCGGGCCCCTTCGAGAAGGGAAAGACCTATGCTTTCTCCGCCCTTCCCGGCAGCCTGGACGGCTACAGCGTCATCGTCTATGCCGGCGATGCGGAAAAGGCCCATATCTCCGGTGAAGCCGTGGAACTGAAGGAGGGTCTCTCTGCTACGCTGCCTGCGTTCGCCGAGGATATCCCGACCTACCGCATCACCAACCTGTGGGTCGGCGGCGGTACCGGTCCGGAGTACGGCGGTGGCGGAATCATCGACATCCTCACCAAGCCCGACTATTTCAACGGTGAGGACGGCCGCGGCGTCACGGCGCTGGCGGACAACTATTACCAGCTCCGTCCGGACGGGACGTTCGTGAACTATGCCGGCGAGGACGCCCGCAACTGGTGGTTCGTCTATTCCGGCAGCGTGAATCCTGTGAACGGGAAAGACATCGACCTGAGAAAGTTCTATGACGTCCTTCCGCTTTCCGAGGGACAGTATGCCATCGACGGCTCCACGGTCACATTCACCAAGGCTGACGGTACGACCACGACGGCTGCCTGGATGGCTCCGGGCGAGTATGATGTGCCGGGTACGGGCAAGAAGGTGACTCTCACGCATCAGGCCCTGGCGTTCACCGTCACGGGCGGCAAGGACGACTGGAACAACATCTACAAGGACTACGACAAGATCGCGGCCCGGCCGCGGGCCTTCATCATCGAACTGGAGCAACTTCCGGACGGATTCGTCGTTCCCGAGGCTTCCCGCACTTTCGATGCGGACTTCGAGTATGTCCCGCCGGTGGATCCGGGTGACAAGTTCGACTGGGCCAGCCTGCCCGGCAGTTGGAACGTGTTCGGCGGCAACGCTTCGCCGTACGGCATCTTCGTCCTGGGCGGTTCCGGCGACGATCCGGCCTTCGTGAGCCCCATCGACAAGAGTTGGGACTGGGACGACAGCATCTGGAAGGAATCCGACAACGGTTTCGTGATCGCCGTGACCTCCATGGAGGGAACGACCGTCAAGGGAACGACCAACTGGTGGGCCGGAGACGACGGCGCCTTCTGGAACTACACTTGGAAGAATACCGGCGAGGACCTGTCCCGCTTCTATGACCAGATCCCGAAGGGCAATCACGAGTTCACGCTGGACATGGTCACGATGACGGTCACCCTGGGCAACGGCCATGTGGCCAAGTTCCTCACGCCGGGTACCCATGAGTTCGTCTATGGCAAGACCTTCGAGGTGCGCGACGGCTGTTTCGCCCTGGCCTTCCACCTGATGGACCCGATTGCGGCCACTTCCCAGCGCTGGACCGACGTGGACCGCTTCGTGAACGCTCCGCTCGAGTATGTGATCATGTTCGAGAAGCAGTAGCATTCCAACACTCTCCAAGACCATTTTGCGTACAAGGTGTGCTGCCTGGAATCACACCTTGTACGTTTTTTATGGAAAATGCCTATCTTTATGGGGATAAACACTGATATGATGAAACGAATTCTTCTGAGTCTGGCGCTGCTGCTGTCAGCGACGGCCCTGTTCGCGGGGAATCTCCGCGTCGCGCACATATTCTCCGACCACATGGTCCTCCAGCGGGAGACCACGGCTCCGGTGTGGGGCTGGGGCAATCCCGGGAAGACGGTGCTGGTGGAAACCTCCTGGGACGGGAAGACCGTCCAGACCAAGGTGGCCAAGGACGGCACCTGGCGGGTGGACATCGCCACCGGGAAGGTCGGCGGCCCGTATGTCGTGACGGTCCGGTCCGGCCGCGATGCGGTTTCGTTCACCGATGTGCTCCTGGGCGAGGTGTGGGTCTGTTCCGGCCAGTCCAACATGGAAATGCCCGTCGGTGGTTTCGGTTTCCAGGAAGTGGCGGGAGCGCGGGAGGCCATTCTGAAGGCCGGGACTTATGCCAATAAGGTCCGTGTGTTCCATATCTACACTCCTAAATGCAAGGAACCCATTGACGACGTGGATGCGGCCTGGACCCGGGCATCGGCCGGTGTCTGCGCCGGTACCTCCGCCGTGGGCTGGTTCTTCGCGACCGGCCTGGCCGATAACCTGGACGTTCCCGTAGGCATTGTCGTGAATCCCTGGGGCGGAAGCCGGATCGAGCCGTGGATGACCAACGAGGCCATCGATGCTGCCGGCATCACGGCCGAGGAGCGCGCGGCCATCGACGCCATCGAGGAACAGCCCGACCGCTGGCCGGAGACGCCGGAACTGATCTGGAACGGCCGCATGGCCCCGATTGCGGGCTATGCCGCGAAGGGTTTCCTGTGGTACCAGGGCTGCTCCAACATCGGCCAGAACTGCTATGACAAACTCCAGACCGCGATGGTGAAACTCTGGCGCGACCGCTGGGGAAGGGGAGACATGCCCTTCATCTTCGCCCTGCTGGCTCCTTATGAGCATGGCGATGCCAACGGCCGCTGGCGTCCGCAGTTCGTGGAAACCCAACTCCG